>NZ_JAFCUJ010000005.1:0-209158 GCF_049896465.1 Psychrobacter sp. DWR1-2-3 | reverse complement strand
GAGGATTCAAAAGAGTTTAGGCTATAGATCGCCAAGACAGGTGTGGTTTGACTATTATCGTCAAGCTGCGTAATTAAAATCTCCCAAGTTTAACTGTACGGATTTGACGGCAGGGGTCAGTCAGGCATAACAACATCTTTCTCTGCTTGGCAAGCATTAGTTAAAAAAAGAAAGCTAAAACAAAAGAGAGTAGTAAAAGCTTGTTTAAACATAACCCAAAACCTGCCTTAGTCTTATCGATTAATAATGCAACATACCTACCCTTCTTCACCGTCAAACTGCCAAATAACCTCGCCCCAATTATTGTTAGGGTAATCAGGCATGATGTCGCCCTGTTTAAAGTAAGCTCTGCTATCTGCTTTAGCTAAGGTGAACCAGTAGCCTGATTTAGGGCAAGGCTGATTCGCTGGGCAACGCCCTTTGGCTTGACTAGTAATTTCAGGTTTAGCTGTGGGCTGGTTTTCGTAGTAGGGCGTCATATCTTCGCCAGCTTCCTGACGCTTGATAAACTCTTCGTAAGTTATTTTATAGGGATCAATAGATACAAACTTACTGGTATCAATACCTGTCTTCTCTAGTACAAGGGGTAGGGTGTAGTCGGGCTGATCTTGTTGAATGTTTAAGCCCATCTCTAATGCTTGGGTCTCTGATTGTAATCTTGCTAGCGGTAAATCCTTGTATTCTTCTGGATAGTATTGATCCCAACTATTTCTGTTTACGGAGTCTACCATCTGTTGCACTAACTCTTTTTCACTAAGAATATCTAAGTCCATCAAATAATATCGGTTGTTTGTGGCAGGGTCGGTTTGCCTGTTGTAACGTATATCCATAAAAACATCTGTACCATGGCGTAGTTGCCATGTATGTATATCATCTAGTTGCATCCATTCTTCAAAGGTGAGAGGGTAAGTAAAGTCTAAATTTAAATCGCTTGTATGATCCGCAATTGTAAAATCAAAGCTGTCTTGTTTAAAAAGACGTGGAGATCCAATACTATAATTAAAAACCCATCCTTTATTCTCAAGCTCATCAAATAAAGTCATAGTTTGATCGTAGGCTTTTTCGTCAGTAATATTATTACTTTCATCACGAAGAAAAAAAGATATGGAAAGAAACTCTAAAGAACGGTCATTATCTTTGAGGTTATCTAACCCCATAACCGTAACGACATTATTTAAAGTTATTTGCCCATTAGGATAAATAAAGGTGGTGGTTGCCATGTTAGAAGTAGGAAAGTTATAGCCTTGAAACGTAACTCCCATAGGCTGAGCATCGTTTTCTTGAAACGCTGTATATTCAGGATTGCTCTCATACAATGCTTTTGCAGTTGTATTTAAAACAATCTCTAACGGTTTATCAGGCATAGTGACCTCTGGTTCGGCTTGGCAAGAAGTAGCCGTTAAAATAATGGAGATATAAAAAATAAAATAAGTTAATTGTTTAAACATACTCATCTACTTATCTAATTAAAATTGACCCAACGGTCTGCCTTGTTGTACCAGCCTGCCATGGTTCGCAGCTGTGTCTCCATATAGGTAGTTTCAGTTTGCATCAAACCATGAAATTTTTTAGCAACCTGATTGATCCATGTCATACGACTGTCATAATCATAAACTACAGTACCCTCAGGCGCATGTGAGATATATCTTTCAGTGTTAGTAGAGCAATCACTAGTAAAAAACAAGGCAACATTAGGTGCAAGCCAACTAAACATTCCCATTGAATCGATTTCACGCCTGTTTCTCCAGCCTTCGTATATTAGAGGCTGTAAAATCTCACCTTGTTCATGTTCAGCTATAATTAATAAATTTTGGTATTGAGCTTTTAGTTTATTGTTTTTGAGACGAGCATTCTCGAACTTCTTAACTTCATCAAAGCCTTTTTTTATAAATTCGTTGCTTCTGAGATTATTAATTTTGGGTAAAGATTCTGCTGCCCAGTCTGCTTTATCAATAGCTGATTTTATTTCAGGAACGAGCGTACTTGTATTGCGCTTATCTATACAGTTGAAAAAAACTGTTGATCCAAATCTACTATAATAATGATGCCATCCTGCGATATCTTGGAACAGCCAAAAATTGCCTTGGCCAAACCAATCACTAGCAGTAACGACAATGCCATGCTTAGTTGATGTCAGTGTCCAATGCTCTAGCGTACAAGCTACAGTTTTGCTCGCAAAGGCCCCGAGCGCCATCCAATAAAAGCGACCTTTTTTACTTGAATTACCATTTTCTTCAGTTTCCAAATAAAACCTTGCATAAGTACCTGCTATTCGTCTTGCTCTTACACTATAACTATCTACAAAATTGTAAGAGTTTGCTGATACTTCCTCACTCAAGCGTTTTAGGCAGAACTGTTGAGAGACAGACCATAACTCTTCACAGGTACATGTCGTTGGCAAACAGCTATTTAAAGTTGTATTGGTTTTAGCCTTTGCTTTGGTTACCATAATTTTCCCTTATTTATTGTTTTTCTTATTAAACTTAGACCAAACTAGTTTTACCTTTAGTTCATCCTCTTTATCACCCGAGTCTACGCGAGGCGTCTTACCTTCAATATCTGATTTCGCTTTAATATTTATATTCTTGCCCGTTAATAAGTAGTCTAAATCAGGTAATGGATTACCCATGGGGTCAACCAACTGGACCTGCTCATCAAAGAATTCCTTTTCTAGCAGCTTATCAAAAGGTAGGCGCGATAAATAACTACTATCAACTCCGCCCCCAGCCTTACTATGCTTCCCAGCCTTCTCCGTAAACTGCTTTGCCGCTATCGTAATATTTGCGCCATCCAAAGTAATACTTGCACCACCAGCCGTCAGCGTAATCTTATTCGTTGCCACTATCTCAACCTCTTTGGTCGAGGAGGCGATATTCACCTCTTGTTTTGCCGTCGCTTCCAGTTTTCCTGTGTGCGCAGAAAGGGTGATATTTTCTTTCGCATTGGTCATGCTAAATTGACCATCGGCTACTATATTGAGTGACTCGCTGCTGACTTGGTTATGGCTATCGCCACTACTAGTTAGCATATCTTGCTGCGTGGTCATTATCATCTCGCCTATTGACCGGTGAATAAGTAGCTCATCACTGACATAGCCGGTATCAGCCGCACTATCAATCAGCGTGAATGGCGTTGTTTGATGGGTTTTGGTTTGCTGTTCCTCTGCAATAGTCTCAAGCTGGGTTTTAATCGACTTATGGTCATTCACTTGTCTGCCAAGTCCCGTTGCTAGCTGCGTTAAACGCTCCGCTAAGTGCTGACCGCCAAGACTAGTTTGGGTGAGGGTCGGGGTATGGTGTTGGTAATTATGTTGTCCTGTTTGCGCGTGGGTTTGTGGTTGCGTGGAGAGGACTAAGGCTCCACCTGATTTGATATTAACTTGGGCGTTAGTAGCCGCATTGATGCCTTGACGCTTGGCGGTGTCTGATGGATTGATAACCCCCATTTTTAGACTGGCAGATATCCCAGCACTGTCTACTTTTAGCTGAGAGTAAGCTTGCTCTGTACGATGGTCAGTCACCCATTCAGATAGGCCGTTACCCGTGTTGCGATAACCGCTTTCGACCGCTTGTTCATTGTCAGTGGCAAATAGACTTGGGCGCGTAGACGACAATAAGCTGCCAATATTAATTAAATGTTCACCATCACCGATAGACTGCATGAGGGTTTGGTCATCAGCCCTATGGGTGAAGTGACTGCCGTAATTAGCACCTGCTTGTGCCTCTAGTCGATTGATTGCTTGGGCGGGGCTATCTAATAAATAGCTTTTAGTCGGCGTCATATGATTACGGCTATCAATCTCATTTTGCATTTCAGTGATGCCCGTCATCGGTGGTAACGCGCGTCTACTATAGAGCTGACCGACCCACGGAGTATCAGCAGTGATTAATCTAAGTTGGGTTAGGTGAGTGCCAGCTTCTAAAGAAGAGGCGTGACGCTGATGATGGCGGCGGCTATTTGTTAATCCTGTCATATGTGCGAGGCTATTACGTGCTAAATGTACGATATGAGTGGTGCGGTAATGCTGATTCAGTGCGCTATGCTCGACTAATACAAAGGTGTCAGCGATATTTAAATCTGCAGCATGGGTGAGAGCATGATAGACGCTATACTGACTTCGATGGCTGTTTGCGATAATAGCCGACTCATCTATGGCCTCGGTATCCGTCACTGGAGCAAAGGCGGCAGGGCTGTCTAAAATCAGCGTATTGTCGTTGCCATTATTTTGCTTAAGATGGTTATCTTCAAAAAAGACGTCAGCCGTTTGAGTAGGGTGAGCAACCTTTGCGGCATTGAAGCATTGCATGATGACAGAATCAGGTTGTACCGTAACATGCTCACTGATTGCTAAGACAGGCGCATGAACACGATCATGTAGTACTTGCTGGTAACGCAGTGGGCCTATATTCTGACTGATGTTATCACTATCGCTTGTATACGCTGAAGTTATGATCAGCTTTGGTGGGCGGTGCTCAAAAGTTTGCTGATGACGCAGGTAAGCGGTTAAACCTTGACGCGAGAGCCGCTCACAAATATGTGTCCAATCACTTATTTGCCATTGGGTCATACGTGCAGGTGTCCAGCTTGCATCTTCATTACTAGTACTGTCATCGATGACTTCTATGTCTAGCGCCGCTGTGCGCTGTGCGACCATCGTTTGGACAGAAGTTTCAGTATCTATATGGCTGCTTAAATGTTGATGCAAACGATAAGTAATAGGCTGGGCGAGTAGGCGGTAATACCCATAGCTGCCATCATGATCCAATTGACAAATAGCGGTTAGATATAGATGGCGATAGCTGCTGCCATTCGGCGTATCAAAGCATAAGGTTAAAGGACTACCAATTAAAGCCGTGCAAGAAGAGAAGGGTAAATGATGACCTTCATGAATGTAGACCTGTAGTACATAAGTGTCGATACCATGCTGCTGATGCTGATAACCGCTATTAGGATTTAAGCGCTCAATGATAGCTGTCTCATACTCGGCATTGAGCAATTCATCTTGCCAAGTTTGATGAACAGTAATATCTTGTTTGGTACTGGCATAAGGAGCTTGGCTGCTGCTTTCACTGGCATAGAGCCTATCAAGATGCATGGGTAGCGCCGTATTGAGCAAACGTAGCATGGTTGTTGTCCCATTTTATTAAGCAATGTAAAGCAGTGCTATGAAGCGCATAAAGCGCATAAAGCGCCGGGTTTTATCATTCTGGATCAGTTATTACTGATAATGGTTACTAGTAAATAAAGGTTACTCAGCAAGGGTAAATTCGATACGCCGATTACGCGTGCGTCCTTCTTCATTATCATTGCTAGCAATAGGGTCTAGGTCTCCCTTGCCAGTCGTACTCAGGCGAGCAGCATCGATATTGCGACCGATGAGATACTGTTTAACCGCTTCTGCACGCTGATTCGATAGTGTTAAATTACCACCAGAATTACCGACATTGTCTGTATGTCCGGTGATAGTTACGGGTTTATCACCGACCCGCTGTAATACCCCTGCCATATCATCTAGGATACCAAGACCCATTGGGGTTAAGTTGGCACTTCCTGATTCAAACTCAACGATACGATTGCCTAGGGTCTCATCTATGAGCTGTTGTTCGCCTTGAGTGACAAACAGCTGATTTTCTAATTGATAAAGATCGGTCAAACGCGTATGAATACGGTTTTGGATAGCTTGTTTTTGTTCAAGGCTGCTGACCTTGCCATGTAGGCTAATAGTCGTACCATGAATGTCTATCCGACCTTGGCGTATATTGGCAATGTCGCTATCAATAATGGCAGTGGCTACTTGCTGCCAATTGGTCGGTATGTTGATATTTGAGCGCACCTCAATTTCATCTCTAACGGGTTTATCAGGGTACTGAGCCTTGAGCTTATCAAGAAGCTGCTGCTTATCTGAACTCGTGGCAACGACGCCTTTTATGACCACAGGCACATCTTGGTCGTTAGGTAGGGTATCTTGAGCAGCAAAGACCATCGCGCTCATAGATAAGGTAGTGATTGCTGCCAATAATAGGTTTTTTCTACTTCCTATTAGCCTAGAATTCTTGATTGAGAAACGAGTTAGCATGGCAGTACCCTTTTTTACTTCAATGTTTATCAGGTGTATAAATAGGAAAAATAGACAATAAGCTTTATTGTGCTAAAAATATTTGCTTAAATAATTGTCTGGTGTCATACAAATACAGATCGTCTTGCAATAATATTTTGTTGAATCGAGTCAAACCAATGTCCTCATCGATATAGCTTTGTGTCCAACCACTATCCCCAATCGAGACCCAGTCAGCAGGTAAGATGTTCTTATGCGTTAATAGTTGAGAAAGTAGCTGGCTATCTGGTTCGGTAAAGCTCAATAACAGCTGGTAATGCTCAGAGGTTCGATAAAGATAGGTATTAAGCTGTAATTGATGAGGCTGATAAAACCCATGAATCAGGTCATGCCAAAAGGTCGCCATATATATAGCAGGGGCTCTTTCAGCGGGCAGCGTCCAGCTTATAGATTTGTTTAGGCCATGAAAGCCTTTAGAATAAGTTGGTAAAAATAATAAACCAGTGGCAATGATTTGTTGTATTAAATGCGCTTTATCGATACCCATTAAGCCTGCGATATCTTGTAGGGTGGTCGTATTAATGAAGTTGTAATAGTGGGTACTGGCATTTTGATCGATAGCCAGTGAGCAATTATTTAAATCTTCTATTACTTTGGCAGTGTCAGTTTGAGACTTAGCGCTAATTAAGGCGTCATATACATCGTTCCATAAAGACAGAGATTTAATCGGCACATAATTCATCCAACTTTTAGGTTTATCGTGATACATCAGACCAAAGCCAATTAAGGGGTAGCGGCGTTGATTGCTATCGTGACTGGGTATCAATACACCTGTGACGATTTTATTAGCCGTAGTATCGATGTGACTGAAATATAGCGCTGTGTTTTCTTTTATAGCGCCATTTTTTAAAGGATTTGTTTCTAATGAATGCTCAGTTAATACATCTTTTGGCAATAAGGCTTTCGGTAATAAATATTCGGATGCCGTCAATGCTTGACTGACCCAAGTGTCTATATCATTGGTTTCGTTGATATGACTGCGCGCACGAATAAAGTCTCCACGTGCTGGTAGCTTGCCGAAATATACCAATGGTAATGATTCAGAAGTCATGGGTTTTGCTCCTGCGGCTCAGAGCTGGCATTAGCATCGCTAGCAGGAGTATTTAAATGAGACGCTTCATTGGCATCATCATTGCTTGTATTTGCAGAGGTAGCTACACCATTAGCCGCACGTTCATTAGCATTCGGATTTTGCGGTGTGGTGTTTGTGCGTGGCGAGCTACTCGAGGGTTGGTTTTGAGCGTTTGCATCACGCTCATTGGTATTACCACTATTGGATGCTGCCGTTGTAGGCTTTGCGGTACGTGTAACACCCAGACCAATCACTTCGTTAGGCAGTTTCATACCAGTAAAAGGATTGCTTGAGCGACCTTGACTGGCGGTGCTGCTATTGCCACTGATAATCCTAAAGCGTACGGAGATAGTGATACCATCACCTGACCATGCCATCTCAAAGATGTTGTCACCAAGCTCGGTGCGCCGCGCACTATTGATAAGACGCTCTACCCCAAAGCTGCCAGCCTCTTCAAAGACAGTATAGTCTTTGCCATCATAATCCTTGGCTCTAATACTGGCACCTGGCTGGCTACTAGGGTTTGGCCATACAAATGTCGTCCACGCTTGGGTGCCCATGCGATAACGCAGCTGCTGACCATCAACGACGATGGTATATTCTGTTAAGCCACTGACCGGCAATGGCATAATCTGAAAGGTGGTTTGATTCGAGGCCCCATTAGCACCTGCGGCGCCTGCCGTACCACTGCCATTACCACCAGTATAATTGACGAAGTAGCGACCAAAATCAGCCACAAACTTCGGACTGAGTCCCAAACCTGCGCCATTCCAAATTTTGCTAGAGATCTGATCACCGCGGCGAATGATAAAGGGCGACAAGGTTTCATTGACGAATTTTGCTACATAGCCATCCTCGCCAAAGAACTGCCCAATCTCAGCAGGCGTGGCTTCTAAATTGGCATTGGCAGTAAACGGATATTTATTGCCCAAATTGTCCAGAAAAGGCTTATATACCTGTGCTTGCCAAACTTTATTAATCTCATCTTTGGTAGGCTTTAAAAGCATATTAAATGAGCGCGTAAGGGACTCACTCAATAATGGGCGTACCAATTGCTTCATCTCAGAGTTGGCTTGACTGAGTATCTGTTCATCTAGTATCTGTAAAGACTTGGTAAGCTCTGAGCCTTCTGGGCTTAAAGTCTGTGAGGCAAACAACAATGCATCGGGACCAATATCATCACTACGAGCGATATTATTAAAGCGGGTTCTAATATGACCCAAGCTTGCCAAATAATTATCCAATAAAGACAGGTTTTGGTTGTCTTCTCTTGGCGTGACCAAATTGTGAATAGCGGAAAACTCTTGCGCAATCAAGCCTGAACTTGCGGGTATCACAGTAGCATTAGGGCTTGATTGGTTATTACCCATCATGGCTTCGGCCTGACGCAGCTCCGCTGGGCTTTGACGAAGAATAGTTTGCTTAAACCAAGTTACAAATGAGCGCCGAGATTGCGCGCCAACAGCTGAGGACGAGCTTGTAGATTTATTATCCCATTGGGTCTGGCGATCAACGGTTTCAAATAAAGTCTTTAAGGGAGATTCTGTAGCATTGGACAGCTGATTTAATAGTACCGCATGATCGTCAAAGCCTTTACTGTCACGGATATAGACTTGTGATAAAAACCGCTTCCATTCGCTGATATATTCTTGCTTATAGCGACTGACCAAATATTGGCGTATTTGTTCAGGACTACCGGTCAAGGTCAAGTCATTTTGGCTACTGGTTGCCAATACCCAATCGTCAGCTACCATTTTATTGGTCGCCGCTTTATCGATTTCATCACTGATAAAGGATTCCCATGCTTGCTTGGTAAAGGTGCCAGAAATCACATAGCTGCCTAATAATGCTTCGTTGCCTGTATTTTGAGTAATCTGTGCCACCGTCACTGCTGGAAAGCGTGCTGATGAGCGCATTTTTATCTCGGAATAAACACGCTCACGTGCAGGCTGGCCCTTACTGACTTTAGATAAATTCATACGGGTTTTATCAATCAATCCTAAGTCGTTTTGAATCAAAGGAAAGCTCGGGTCGTTAATATGAGCCAAGCTAAAACTGAGAATCCGCTCGGCTTGTCGAATCATTTTATCGCGTGGTATATCTGCGCGATTGGCTTCAAGCCAAGTACGCCAAAAGCGCGTCATCTGATCGCTCAAATGGCTGGTTTCTAAATGATCGTGATTGCTCAGCATCAAGTAGGCTTTGAGCGCATTGTAAGCATCTTCAACATCGGTAGGATCTGATTGGATATAGGTATCAGTATTGCCAGTTGCAGACTCACTTTCTTGCGCCTCTGGCTCTTTAACAGATAGTTGTGCCGTATTGGCATTGACCTCAGTGAGGAATTTTTCTATATTTTGTTTGGTAGGCGCTAAGACAATGATGCCAATACCGTTGTAGTATTCTGATAAAAGTTTTTCTTTGAGCTTGTCGCCTTGATATAAGCCAAAACTTAACGAGAGAGGGTGACCATTTTCGTACTCTTCAAGCTGCTCTATGCGACTTTGTAAAATACTGAGTGACTCCAGTTGTGACTGCAAATCACCGTTTGAATTTTTTTGGATTTGAGCAACTTGTTGTAAATCTGCTGCTACCCGTTCAGTCAGCTGTTTATTATTGGCATATGACCATGTCCATAGCCCAGCCGCCGCACAGAGCACCACGACCGATGCTAAGGTTGCAAGGGCGCGATGGCTACGTTTATCACGGTTCTTGTGCTGCTTAACCAAATGTTTGTCTTTTAAGATAACCTTAGAAAAAAGATCATTTAAAAAATAAGGCTTATCTGCGCTTGTTTGCTGAGAATTAAGGGGAACGGCCGGTGGCTGCAAATCAAAATTTTGTACCATTTGTAGCGTCATTTGACTGCTAACTTGGCCTTCTTGTAGCGCACTGGTGAAATAAAAACCACGCAATATCGGCTTAAATTGAAAAGGATTGTCTTCAAACAGAGCGTGCATGAGCGTTCTTATCATAGGACGCAATGACTGAAATTCCATCGGGAATGTCATCAAACTGGGTGAGACAGTACGCTGATGGCGTAACGACAGTTTGGTGGTGCTTAAGTCTTTTAGACCATTTACCAATACGCCAAAATGCTCTTCAAAAACATCTGTAATATTGATGTTATCGGGGTCTTCTGGATAAGGAATGGTCGCCCCCCATACTTGCCCGCGATCTTCTTGCTCATAATCATGAAAGAAATCACGAAATCCTGATACCAGATCCATCTTGGTAAATACCACATAAACAGGGGCATAAACTTCTAATTGTTCGGTCAAATCCTGCACACGACTTCGTAAGTTTTTAGCCAAATCCAGCGCATAGCTAGGCTCATTTTTAGTCAATTCTGCGATGCTAACGGCAATGATAATGCCATTAATAGGGGCCTTGGGGCGGTTCTTTTTCAGTAGGTTTAAGAATGACAGCCATTCTGAACGGTCGTCTTCATAAGCAGAATAACGCCCTGCGGTATCAAGTAGAATCCCTTCAGTAGAAAAAAACCAATCGCAATTACGCGTACCACCCACGCCTTTGACTGACAGCTTATTGGTTTGCTCCATAAATGGAAACTTTAACCCAGAGTGCAGCACTGCCGAGCTTTTACCAGCTGCTGGATTGCCGATGACCATATACCATGGCAGCTCATATAACGCTGCTTTACCGGTTTGATCACCGATTTTCGATTTACGAATGGTTTTAATGGCGTCTTGCATTTGCTGACGTAATGCTTGCACTTCTTGTGCATTTTCATCTTTAGCGATAGTGTCTTTATTATGCTCATCGCCATTGTCTTCTACTAAATTGGCCAGTTCTGCCGAGGCAAGTCTGCGTTTTTTCCAAAAATAGTAACCTAAGGTAGCAAGCAGAGCAGTAGTTACGGCAATACTAAGAATGACGATGAAGGTTTTAAGCGGCACATAATCGTAAAGTAAGACCAAAGCGACGATAACCCCTAAGATTAATAACACTCTCGGGTGGTAAATAAGATGGAAAAATCTTGCAAACATACTTGCTACCTAATGTAATCTTGAAATAATAGGGGATTATCGGGTCAGGGTAAACGGTGACTATGATGTCAGGCAACGAATAAAAATACGCCTAAGACGCTTCAGAAGAATTTTGTAGCCATAATATACAGTCATGCTTATGTTTGGTTATTAAGAACGATAAGCCGGACTCTTGTTCGTCTGAGTTAGCTTGGGAAACCAATAAAGATAAGCTTATGAATGTCTTTAACCATAGGTTTGATGGCATATAATGCCCTAAATGATGCTCGTTTACTAGTATGTCTTTCTCTACTAATGAGTCGATAAATGTCATAAATAAAGACAAGTCATAAGGCTGATTTAATGGATTAATGTCAGTTAAGATGTTTATATTGTTTTTAGAGGTTATGGCTTTGATGGTTGATGTATTAGCAATAGGCTCAAGATTTTGGCTTTCTATGGTTTTCATTTTACGTTTGTCAACGGGCGCTGTAGCCGACGTACCATTTAGTAATAAGTGCTTTATCTTTTGTAGATTTTTCGCGTAGTGCTGGCGAGTCTCGAGCTGTGAAGTATTAGACTGAGAAGAGTTGGAGTCAGTATTTACAGTATTATCTGTCTGACTAAGAGTATGGTTAGGAATCTTAGTCAATAAAAAATAGCTATCACTTTCTAAATTAAGAGCTTCATGAGCAGCTTTATTAGAAAAAAATAACAAGGTTCCCGCTTCGGTTGGTATCGTATTATCGAGCGCAGTTTCATATAGCGACGACTCCAACCATGCTTCATAAATTTGGCAGTCTACATTCATCAGTAAACAAGTTTTAGGGACAGCCGCTTTAGCGAGTGTAATAAGATGTTCATCGATAAAGTCGAGCGGCTGATAGGATTCATCGTCAGCAAAAATCATAGTGATCGCCAGTAACGATTCTGCTATACCATAATCGGCTAACTGCTGTTTGATAAAACGTAGCAGAAAATCAGTGTCAGCGAGGCTTGGTATACACAAATAAATAGACAGCTGAGATAGGGTTTGGGCAGGCAAGTCATTACGTGATTCTTCATCATTCGTTTCACTGCTGTTATTACTGTTATTAGCACCTGCGATATAATGCGGCTGCCAATCAGGATGAATAAGAATGGCTGAATTTGGCTCATCATCATCTTGTTCAAGATAAGCGAAATGTTGGGCGAGTAGCGAGAGGAAATCATTGCTCAGTAGCAGCTGCTCACTAACCAAGGCACACAAACGCAAGGTCAACTCATCTGAAGATTGCGGTCGCTCTTCCTCATCGTCGTAGGTATCTGATTCGTCATAACTGGCATAATTGTCGGCATCGGCATCGACTTCAAGCTCATGGCTGGCAAAATTACTGCTATCTTGATAATGATATAAAGGATATTGCTCAGTTATCACACTCTTTATAGGTTTGACTAGAATCGGTAAACCATCGAAGTCAGATAAGTCTTCACTTAAAACAGTAAGGTCGTCCTTATTGTCTATTATCTCAGACCAACTACTTCCCTCCGGCAGGCAAATACTAGCATTGATAAACAATTGATAGGATTCTATAGGCGCTGTCTCTACTTCTTTGTCAGTAATAAGCGGAATTTCAGTTTTTCTATTGTCCAAGTTTTTTCGATGTCGTCTGGTTATCAATATAAAACCAAACAAAGATAATGGAATAATGATAAACCAAAGCAATAGTCCAGGGGTAGTAAGCTGTAAGGTATTGTCTTTAAAATACATCCAAGTCATTAGTAAGTAAACAAGAAGCACAACACTATAAGTATATATTGCATAGCTTAATAGTTTTCTGGAATGCACTTGCGATACCTCTGGTCGAACAAATAGATGAGAGGCAGTTTATGATATTTCACTCACTATGGCTACTATATTTATCTACTTTGGTTTGTTTTTATTTTTGGCATATAGTTTCTAGTCAGTTTTTAAGCATATTATAAAATACTATAATTAAGTCTGGTTATTTTAGGAAAAACCATGTTTTTAGCTATATAATAGCGAGCAGTTTTGCTGGAAATAAGCAGTCAATAATGGATATTAGGTATGTTTTTCTGCTTATTGCGTGTTTTAAGAGTCTGATGTAGTGATGTATTTAATCTTATGATCTATCTGATAACCACGATATTTACGCTTATTTCTATTGTAGTGATAGTCATGCTATTTGATCGTCAGCTATATGGTCGTGTTTATCAAAAAGCTGATAACGCTTTTCAGTACTTATGGGTGCTAAAAACCAAATATTTTGTACTCAAGCCACAAATGATAACTAATATTAAACCTAAGATTGAGCGTAGATTTTTGAATATTAAATCATCGAACATAAAAGTCTCGAATGTCAGTACGGCGGTAATACCAACTTTATCCATCTTAGTCATCGTAGCAACGACAGTGCTTTGTTATTTCCTAGTGACGCATAATTCCCTTGAGGTTTATCGCACTCAAAGTGATGCACCAAACACCGCCAACGCACAAATCAATCAACTATTAATCGGGGAGCAGCTGCACCCACCGCCATCACCACCAGCAGAGCTGTTTGCTGAGCTCGAAGCGGAGATTGCCAGTTATCAAGCTACTCAAATGGAAGCAGGCTATTGGCCTGAAACGGCAAGTGATGCATCGTCAACGAGACCGCTTATGTTACCTGAGCCTGATCTATCGGATTTAAGTGTTCAAGATCATACTACTGGCTACTCAGGCGATATATTGGCCTCACATATCACAAACGGTCATATTAATATCAAGAATGCTGACCGTAATTGGAATAAAATGAATTCTGAATTCGTTCAGCGAATGTTGACTGTTTATAAGGTTATGAGTGAACAATATGGCTATGATATGGTGTTGTTAGAGGGGTATCGTAGTCCTGGTCGACAAGCAAAGTTATTGAAGCAAGGGTCGCACGTGACGAAGGCCGGCTCTTATAAGAGTTATCATCAGTTTGGTTTAGCAGGGGATAGTGCTTTTATTAGAAACGGTAAGATTGTCATTACCGAAAAAGATCCATGGGCGATGCAGGGCTATAAGTTATATGGTAAAGTGGCAAAATCGGCAGGGCTAGTATGGGGTGGTGACTGGCGCATGATGGATTTAGGGCATGTTGAGCTACGTAAACCTGGGGTGCTCGGTCGCCCTCAAATGGCTGAGATTTTAACCAGCCAATAATGGCTATCAATGATTATTATAATTTTATATATGGGCAATTGTATGGTAGATTTTTCATTGAAAGCAATATCTTTTTGTCTATTAAGTGTAGGGTTGGTTGGTTGCGGTAGTGATGGAATGAGTCAATTGAACCAAACATTACAACCTAATCAGCCAACTGCATTAGTAAACAATTATCAATCTGATAAGCAGCTTTATGAGGAAAGTATAAGTAAGAAAATTGTCGATGTTAATGCAAACATGAGCACTAATACTGATTTAGAAAAGCTTAAAGCTCAACTTGAGCAGCAGCAACAACAGCTCAGTGCGATGAATGCAGAACAGCAAGCGTTACAAACGCAGTTAAAACGTCAAACTATTAGCTTACAGATACTTCCGAGCGCCGATGCAAATGCGGGTCGTCAAAAGCAAGGCACCGCTAGTATTGCTCATATCGCCTTCTTAGAAGATGAGAGTCAGTTTTCAGAACTGCTAGAGATGGCGACTAAAGAGGTGAGTGTCATTCCCAGTCGTCAAACAGCGCTGAAGCTGAATGTTCCGCAGGAGGCGCGCTTTATTGCTATTAAAGTGGGGCTAAGATACACCAAGAAGCGCTCACAGCTATTGATTCCTATCAGTAGTATCGACTTTGAAAAGCCGTTAACCTTGAATGTAGGTGCATGTGATGTGAATATCAAAGAAGGCATCATCCCAGAATTGGCACCCATTTTTGCTATTAAACTTAAATATTATCAACAGCCACTGGTTGGTTGCGCGTAGGAGATGGTCTTGAGTAAAAACAGAGTATTATGGGGCGAAGGTTTATTTTTAAGACCTCAGCATTTTCAGATTCAAGACACTTATCATAACTCGCAGCGCGCGCTCAGTATGGTGCTCGTGCATCCTTACGCTTATGGTATCGCTGATGTGCAAATCGATAGCCAGCTTCTAGAAAGTAATATCTTAAGCTTTGAGAGCATCTATGCAGTCTTGCCCGATGGCACGATATATCAAGCACCGCGTACGGATGCGCTGCCTAAAGCGGTGAGGTTGGATAGCCAAGATAACGGCGATGAGGTGTATGTATTTTTAAGTCTAGAGATTGTTCAGGGTAGTGGCAGTAATATACAGACAGAGCATAGCGATAATCCCGCCCGTTATATAAGAGATAGTATCGAAGCCCATGATTTATATACTCAGGGTGCAGAAGCCGTTATTGATATTCTAAAGCTATCACCAAGCGTGCAATTGAGCCATACAGCGCAAGTACCGAGTCAAGATACGCTTTCTATCTTGATTGCTAAGCTGACGCGCAGTACGCAAGGTATCTATCAGTTAGATGAAGACTATATAGTGCCTAGCGTCCATATTATGAGCAATTCTGCGCTACTCAATCAGCTCTATCGCTTGATGACGATGATTAATACTAAGTCAAGCTCGCTCTATGATCACCATCGCCAGTCTAATAATGATTTGTTAGAATTTCGCTCATCGGATATCGCATCTTTTTGGTTATTACATACTTTAAATACGGCTTATTCACAATTGAGTCATTTATACAATAATGCGAAATTACACCCAGAACGGCTGTATGAAGCACTCCTAAATGTTGCCAGTCAATTGGCGACTTTCAGCTCATTATATAAGGTAGGCGACTTACCGCATTATCACCATAATAATATCAATGATTCGTTTACCAGTATCATTGGCATCATTCGTGAGCTCCTCAATACTGTTATTGCCAGTAATTTTATCTCCATTCCTTTACGTCAAATCAAACACTCATACTACATGGGCGACCTGAGCAGTGACAAAATCACGCGTAACTCGCAGCTATATTTATCTGTTAGCTCATCGCTACCAATGCATGAGTTGATAGATTTGGTGCCAAGACGCTTTAAAATTGCGACGCCAGATGCTGTGGAGAAACGAGTGCTATCTGCGCTACCGGGCTCGCCGATTTCACATGTCTCGCAAGTGCCAAGTGCTATTCCTGTCAGACCGGGCTTTAGTTATTTCACTATTGAGCCAGTAGGCGAGCTGTATGACGAGATGATTAGATCTGAATCCATCTGTATTTATGTACCAAATGGTTTTGATGATTTAAAAATTGAGTTGATGGCTATCGTACAGTAGTTTTTTTAGGTATTTTTAAATGGTTTTTTAAGTCGATTTCTTTAAATGATTTTTTTAAGCGGACTTTAAAAATAATATGTATTAGGAACAATCATGCTCGGGAATAATTCAATGGGTTCAGCACCTTCTTTGTTAGATTCAGGCGAAGTTGCCTCAAAAGTTCCAACCGCAGGACTTAATAGACGTATCAGCAGTCAGTCGCTGGTTGATACTATGTATGACGGTTTTTACTTGGTGTTTTTATTACGCAATCATTATTTCAGCACTGAACCTCGCCATTTTCGTCAAAAAATCTATGATTTTTTAGACAAGTTTGAGATGAACGCCCGTAAAAAAAGCTTTTTATCAGAAGACATCCATGAAGCAAAGTACGCGTATTGTGCGTTGATTGATGAAACCATCATGACGTCACAAGAGTCAGAATTTCAGACTCTAAAAGATGCATGGGAGCTAAATCCTCTGCAGTTAGATTTGTTTGGCTCACAAATCGCTGGTAATGAGTTTTTTGAGCGCTTAGATGGACTGCGCGAACAAGGAGAGCAGCGTTTAGCGGCATTAGAAGTTTATCACTATGCGATGTTGCTAGGATTTCAAGGAAAGTATCGCCTAGAGGCCCCTGAAAAGATTCGCTATCTTATCTCACGCTTGGGCGATGAAATCGAACATTTACGTGGTAATAAAAACGAATTTTCGCCGTTTTGGGCAATTCCTGATCAAATTAAGCATAAGCTCACCAGTGAAACGCCGCTTTGGGTGATTCTTGCAGTGATGGCAGTGTTATTAAGTGTGATATTTGCAACCATGTGGCACTTTACCAATAGCTTTGCAGATAACCAGTCGTCAGCATATAACCATGTTATTCAAGAAAATAAAGAGCAGGCCCATATCTCAATCTTCTTACCCTAAAGCTTGTCCTCATTTAGATGATTATTTAGATAACTATTGATTGATTTGAGGATGTGCCCTCATTATTAGCAATTGTTATCTTTAGATAATAAGTCACTTACAAAAACAACAGCCATAAAAAAACCCCCATCAAAGTGATGAGGGTCTTGGCAAATGCCATAATCGAATCAAAGATGACTCAAAAAATTTACTACTAAAATATGGCTCTCCAACCTGGGCTCGAACCAGGGACACACGGATTAACAGTCCGTTGCTCTACCAACTGAGCTATTGGAGAATAAGCGGTAAGTGTTTAATGGCTTACTGCGAGCTTAGAAAGTCTCTAACGAGTTCTTGCTAAGTGGGGCGTATTCTAGCAAAGATAAAAAATACGTCAAGCTTTTTTTGCATATTTAGCAAATATTGTTCTTTTACTTGCTAGATAAGCCCTTTTATAAGGGTTTTAGCTAAAAATTGTCAATTGAGATATCAATAAAATCTATATGCCTATAAATAAACTAACAAGCCAATACTGTGCTGAATCATTACCTTTTCATAAATAGTATCCTCTAATAGGCATTTATTTGCGATTTATCAGAGGCTGCTGTATAACGGACATTCAAAATAGATAGGTCTCTGATAACGGTAAGGAATATTATGTCGCAATACAATACCAGCTCCACGGCCAAAAGCGCCCCTTTAAACCATGAATTGTATATGTCGGTACTGATGACGCCAGATATGGCAAACTTTATAGGCAATGTGCATGGTGGTGATTTGCTCAAGATGCTCGATCAAGTCGCTTATGCTTGCGCCAGTCGCTATAGTGGTAGTTACGTTGTGACGCTATCGGTCGATCAAGTGATGTTCCGTGAGCCTATTTACGTCGGTGAGCTGGTTACCTTTGCGGCAAGTGTCAACTATGTCGGTAGAACCTCCATGGAAGTGGGTATTCGTGTGGAAGCAGAAGACGTGCGCGCCCGTACGATTCGCCATACCAATAGCTGCTATTTTACCATGGTGGCGATTGATGATAACGGTAAGCCAACGCCGGTCCCTGCGCTTGAGATTAAAAATGAGATGCAGCAATGTCGTTTTGATGCAGGCTTAGCGCGTAAAAACTTGCGTATGGAAGTCTCGCATCGTCCTAGCTGCGATATTAATAAGATGATTGGTGATAATTCAGATAGTAAGAGCTAAACTCTAATCACATGACGGACAAACCATGTCATCGAAAATGTATGATAGGCGGGTTTTCTTAGCATCGCTATATCGAGTAGGGTTCTCGTAAAATGGGAAACTCCCAAACCTTTAAAGCTATTAAGACCATCAATACTTAAACAAAGTCTCACGAAAACCTTACTGACCAAGGCTAGGTTTTTGGTTAAATTTAATGGTAAACAAAGCAGGTAAATAAACAGTTAAAACCATTCATATTTATGGTTCGACTGTTTTATTTGACTGCTTTAACCCATTAGATAGACCATTGACCGAGACTCACATGAGTTCAAAACCTACAAAGTCATCAGAATCCCATTCTACAGAGCAATCAATACCGCAAGCTGGTCGTGCGCGCGGTATTGATGGTGCGCTCCTTGAGGCTACAAGCACTTCCTCCTATTCTGCAACCAATGCTGATAAAAAAGAGGATGACAAAAAATCTTCCTCATTAATCACGGTACTGATTGCGGTTGGGGCAAATCTGATTATTGCGATTGCTAAAACTGTTGCCGCGTTTATGACTGGTTCAGCTTCTATGATAGCGGAGTCGGCGCATTCGTGGGCAGATGCAGGCAATGGCACGTTGCTGATTGTAGCCGAGAAAAAAGCGGTTAAGCCTGCTGATAGGAGTCATCCATTAGGCTATGGTAAAGAAGCGTATGTGTGGTCGATGATTGCTGCCTTTGGCGTTTTTATGGCAGGTTCTATTGTGTCCATTTATACCGGTATTACCGAATGGAACGCGCCCGAGACCGAAACCAACTATACCATCGGCTTTATTATCTTAGCAGTGGCTTTTGTGCTTGAAGGATTCTCGCTAACGCAAGCTTATTTGCAAAGTAAAAAGCATGGCGAGGCCATTAATGTTAGCGCCCTTGGTTATGTTGTTGATACCTCAAACCCAACGTTGCGCGGTGTCTTCTTTGAGGATTTAGCCGCGGTTATTGGCTTGGTGGTCGCGGCAGCGGCGATGGGGATGCATGCGTATACGGGACAGCCGTTTTGGGATGCGCTTGGGTCGATTGTGGTCGGTATCTTATTGGGTATGGTCGCCATCTTTTTAATCAATCGTAATCGCGACTTTTTGGTTGGTTATAAAGTCTCAGAAACAATGCATGACTACATATTAACTGAGCTATTAAATCATCCCGATATCGATAGCGTCTCTTATTTACACTTAGAATGGGTTGGACCCAAAAAAATATTTATGGTCGCCGCAGTAGACATCGCTGGTAACCAAAAAGAGCAACAAATCGCACAAAAATTTGAAGATATTGAAAATCAGTTCCGTGCCAAGCCGTTATTTCAAGAAGCTATCATAACGTTGTCAGTGCCGAATGCTGAGATTTTACGCTTACCAAATAGCTGATACTGTTTAAAGCGTTCATTTGCTCACTGAACATTAATAATTGAAAACTGATAGCCATAATATTTAAAAAATATAATACCGAAAACTATAATAATGAGAGCTTAATATGAAACGTTTTAATAACGCTACGATAAAAAAATCACGCCAGCGTACTACCATTATAAATCCGTTACTTAGCTTGGTTGTAGTAACGCTGATGTCAGCTCCTATCGTAAATGCCAATGCAGAATTGATTATCCATAGCGAGCCCAATACAGTTAATAAGGACGTCAATAAGATTGCCAATCAGCATAATAATAAACAAGCACCGACCGATGTATCTATCATTAAATTGATGCAAGTGATGCATATTGACGAGCAAATCCAATCTATCGTCAACGGCCAACAGGCGGCTATCGATGCCATCAATATGCAAACGCAAAATCAGGTCCAAAAGGGTAGCCAGCAGATAAATGATAAGTCGTTAAACAAGCGTCAACGTCAGCTACAAGAGCAAATCCAAAGTGTTTTAGGTCAATATGCGAAAATTATGAGTAATGGAATAGGCGATGCGACAGACGCGCAAACCTTGACCCAAGCTTATATCAGCGCAGCGAAGACTTACTATACGCAAGCGGAAGTTGATGCCCAAATTAAATTTTACGACACTGAAATGGGTCAAAGTATCCTTGCCAAGCAACCACAAATTACCGCTGCCTTTTTACAGCAATCATTGCCTGAAGATACCAGTGCAACCGAAGCACAACTAGGTGAGCTGTTGCCGCAAATGAAGCAAATAATTAAAGGTATTTTTTAAATCTGTTATTTTCAAATCTGAGTTAAACGTACCGCTTTTATATCAAATGACTGTATAAAACTAGCACACATAAAAAAGGTCACTCTCAAAGTGACCTTTTTATAACTTATTATAATATTTCATTTTTCTATAAAATGTTTATTTCTTTGGCGCGTTGGCACCGATAAACCAAGCATCTTTATCGACAATACGGCTAACTTCAGTCAATAAGTCGGCGGTATCTTCATCGCCCGCATCGCTAGCAACATCAATCCCTTCGCGCAATGAAGCGGCAATGGTTTTATAGCGGTTGGTAAGCTCGCGCACATGCTCATCCACTGCTGTAATATCAGTCGGGTAAGTCTCTAAAATAGAGTCCTCAACGACACGCTTAGAGATACCATTGGCTTTACCACCAAGGATAACAATGCGTTCAGCAACCGTATCATAAGCTTCTGTTAGGCGCTCATAAGTGTCATCTAATAGCTGATGCACCCCGATAAAGCCAGTACCTTGCAAGTTCCAATGGCACTGTTTGCTATCCATACTTAGGTCAATCAAATTTGCCAAATTGGCATTTAATAAATCGACCATTTTTTTAGCTGTTTTGTCATCGATACCACTTGCGTAACGTTCTCTCATGTTTTTCTCCATTGTATTATTTTACTGAATTTATATCGTTAGTGAATAAGCCGTTAATGAATAAATTGTTATTAATATTTTTCTAAATGGCTATTCATTAAATGCTGACTAGCCAATTCAATATTTACTAATCGTGTTGCTACTTATTTAATTCAGTATCGATGATAGCAGCTTTAATTCGCTATAGAACCCTTGCGCGTTAGGCTTTATTGAGTGGTCGTGTAATGAGTTTGTTAATCGTGAAAAGCTTTGTAAATTTAGCCGTCGCTCTGTGCGTTTTTTATAAATAAAGCATACTTATAGTGCAGGCAGTATTCTAGAAATACTCAGCCTAATGCTTCTGTCTTGGACGTTATTTGCTTATTTACACTGGGCTGACTTGACCTTTTACTTTGGCTTTTAGATAGCATTGCCGTTAGAGGATAAACCCAGATATTATCCTTTAAAAACTGTAGTTTAGACCCCATATTGTTATAAACCTAAGCTCTTATAACCTTTTATAACTATTATAACCTTTTATAAAAATCAGGAAGAAAACAATTATGCGAATGCCTGAACCGCGCTCGTCGCGTCAGTTAAACCAATTGGCCACTCAGCTCCAAGGTGAAGCTGAAATTAGTGGTGTCAATGCGTCTGGGACGCAAATATCGAGCCGCGCCTTTGAGATGGTCACCGAATTTGAGCCAGCAGGCGACCAACCGCAAGCGATTGAAAAGTTAGTCAAGGGTATTAATTCTGGCATGGATGAGCAGCTATTACTCGGTGTGACGGGTTCTGGTAAGACGTATACCATGGCAAAGGTCATCTCGGAATGCCAACGTCCAACCATTATTATGGCACACAATAAAACCCTTGCCGCTCAGCTTTATGGTGAGTTTAAAGCGTTCTTTCCGAACAATGCGGTCGAGTATTTTGTCAGCTATTATGACTATTATCAGCCAGAAGCTTATGTCGCCGCTAGTGATACCTTTATCGAAAAAGACAGCGCCATTAACGACCATATTGACCAAATGCGTCTGTCAGCCACGCGTGCTTTATTAGAGCGTCGTGATGCGATTATCGTCGCGTCGGTATCGTGCATCTATGGCTTGGGTGACCCGGAAAGTTATCTCAAAATGCTGCTGCATGTGGTGGTGGGCGATAAAATCGATCGTACTGCTACTATTAAGCGCTTGGTTGAAATGCAATATACGCGTAACGAGCTGGACTTTGGGCGTGGTACATATCGCTTGCGCGGTGAGCTGTTGGATATCTATCCTGCTGAGTCTGAGCAGCTGGCGGTACGTGTGCATTTGTTTGATGATGAAGTGGAGAAAATCACTTGGTTTGACCCTTTAACGGGCAAAACTGTGCGTAGCGTGCCGCGTATTACCATTTATCCAAAATCGCATTATGTGACCCCGCGTAATAAATTGGAAGCGGCCAGCCATACGATTCGCGCCGAGCTTGAGCCGCGTCTTGAGTATTTCCGTGAAAATAATAAGTTGGTTGAAGCGCAGCGTCTGAAAGAGCGTACCCAGTATGATCTTGAGATGATTCAGCAGCTTGGCTACTGTAACGGTATCGAAAACTACTCGCAGCATCTCTCTGGTCGTCCATCGGGGGAAGCGCCGCCGACGTTGTTTGATTATATTCCAGAAGATGCATTGTTGTTTCTCGATGAGTCGCATGTGACGGTATCGCAAATCGGTGCGATGTATAAAGGTGATAGGTCGCGTAAAGAAAATCTTGTCAATTACGGTTTCCGTTTACCAAGTGCGATGAACAACCGCCCGATGAAGTTTGAAGAGTGGGAACGTATTAAGCCCAAAACCATTTATGTCAGTGCCACGCCGGCACAATATGAGCTTGAGCATAGCGAGCAGGTGGTTGAGCAAGTCGTGCGTCCAACCGGTTTGATTGACCCTGAGATTGAGATTCGTCCGGTATTGACCCAAGTTGATGATGTGCTATCAGAGATTACCAAACGCCGCGAAAAAGACGAGCGCGTATTGATTACCACTTTGACCAAGCGTATGTCAGAAGATTTGACCAGTTATCTAAAAGAGTACGATGTCAAAGTCGCTTATTTGCACTCGGATATTGATACGGTTGAGCGTATGCAGATTATTCATGAGCTGCGTACTGGCGTGCATGATGTGCTGGTTGGTATTAACCTCTTGCGTGAAGGGCTTGATATGCCAGAGGTGTCGTTAGTGGCGATATTTGATGCGGATAAAGAAGGCTTTTTGCGTTCTGAGCGTGCGCTGATTCAGACTATCGGTCGTGCGGCGCGTCATATTAATGGCAAGGCCATTCTCTACGCTGATCGCATCACACCCAGTATGGAGCGTGCGATTGAAGAAACCGACCGTCGCCGCGAAAAACAAGTCGCCTTTAACCTTGAGCATAACATTACGCCAAAAGGTGCGCGCCGTAGTATCACCGATAAAATTGATACGGGCGAAGATCAGAATGCCAATGATAATCAGGTGATTCCTATCAAGAGCAATCTGCCTGATGTCGATATCAGTATTTTACGTAGCCCTGATTTGCTCGCCAAAGAAATTAAGCGTTTAGAGAAGCAAATGCAGCAAATGTCACGGGATTTAAAATTTGAAGAAGCGGCAAAAACGCGTGATAAAGTTTTGGAGTTAAAAGCGCATTTAATCTAACAGGTTCATTCCGACTGAATATAAACGTAGAGAAGGTGAGTTGCATAGGTTGCAGCTCACCTTTTTGTATTTAACACTTAAATCAAGAAGGCTTTTACCTGTATATATTGATAACTAATAATTTGCCGTTAGATAACTTGTAATTATACCAAATGCCACTTAAGATGATATTAAGCAGCTGCATGCGCTTTATTACTCACGGACGACTTAGGCGGACTATCTACCATGCATACCAGTACCCATAATAAAACCAATGAAAGTAAAACCAATGAAAGTAAAACCAATGAAAGTAAAACCAATGAAAGTAAAACCAATGAAAGTAAAACCAATGAAAGTAAAACCAATGAATTACTCAGATTAGACTTCAATGAAAACTCCTTAGGCATGTCAGACTCTGCCAAAGAAGCCATCCTCAATGCTTTAGGTGGTGCTGCTCGTTATCCCGATAAGCCGCGCGCTCAACTGCTGAGCAAAGTAGCCGAAATCAACGGCGTACCTGAAAAGCAGGTCTTATTGGGCAATGGTTCAATCGAGAGTATCAGGGCTGTCGTGCAAATGCTGTATGACAAAGCCTTGAAAACAGATAAAGGGTTTCAGCTAGTCATTCCAGACCCAACCTTTGGCTGTGCAGAGTTGTATGCACACTCTCTAGGCGTGCCAGTGGTCAAAGTACCATTAACTCGCGATAACTATGATTTAGATTTCGACAACCTACAAAAAGCTGCGGCTGAATTTGACGGTATGAGCCTGTTTTATCTGTGCAATCCTAATAATCCAACGGCCATCATTACCGCGACAGATACGCTCAAAGCTTGGATAAAAAATGCACCAAAAAACCACTATTTCTTATTGGATGAAGCCTACTTTGGGTATGTCACAGACCCAAGTTTTGAGAGCGGCGTTGAGTGGATAAAGCAAGGGCTATCAGATAACCTAATTGTCGTTCGTACCTTCTCAAAGCTATTTGGCCTTGCAGGTTTGCGCGTCGGCTACGCGATTGGACATCCGCAGATTATTGCAGAGATTGGGTCTTTAATGTCTACGGATAATATCAATGTATCAGGTGCGGTTGCTGCAATCGCAACGCTCGAAGATGAGGCGTTTTTGGCGCACAGTTTGCAAACCACCAATCAAGCAAGGCAAATGATGGAGACGGCGCTCGATGAGCTAGGACTGCGTTATTTGCCCTCGCAGACCAATTTTATGTTTTATGAAGTAAAGGGTGACGTGCAAACATACATAGATAGAATGAAAGAGCATGGCATCGCGGTCGGTCGTGAGTTTCCTTCTATCCCAGGTTTCAACCGTATTACTCTTGGGACACCCGAAGAGATGACGGTCGTTATTGACACGTTGCAATTGTTTCGGAAGCAAGGTTGGGTCTGAGTAAGCTAAATCGTATGTTTTAATTCACCAAAAAGGAAAGCGGCTTAGACGGCAGCTTTCCTTTTTTATTTTTCTAATTTTGTTTTTCTCTAATTTTGTTTTTTTCTAATGAATTTTATATCCTGTCGCTATAGTCGATTCACTCTAAAAAGAACATAGCGCTACTGGGATGCTGTCTTTAAATGTAGGTTGCGCAGCCTCTGGGAACGCAGCACGCAAGTAAAATTTATACCAGTAGCGCGTTTAAATTTATATAACAGTTTTATTTTCAACTGACTATAGTATGAGCAGCATTTTTTACCAACAGCAAACGCAGCTTTACATATCCGGTCTTAAAAAATAGCCCTACCTCTTATAGTCTAAGTAAACAAAGCATGACCTATTAGCCAATTGGCTAAAAGACCAGTAACTAAAAGCCAATTAACCAATAACTAAAGGCTGGTGAAAGTTAAAAAACTAGGTCTGCTAATGGATACTTCATCATAATTATAATTTTGTAAATGCTAGGGATATAGAAATGTTCGATATAAAAGCGTTGTTAAAGCGCGAGGTAGAAAAAAAGCTTATTGATGTAGATGATTATATATTTATGCCTGAGCGCATAGAGATGGCACTCGAAGGTGGTAAATTAAATTGTGTGTTAAATAGTGATGGTCGCGTTGATATTTTTTATACTAAGCAAGGGGTGACGGAAGTCAGTTCAGCGGCGCGTAAGCACCCTTATACGCCGTTTGAAAAGGAGTTAAGTCATGGGATATACGATGACATTATTCGTGATTTGGTTAAAGCGGTGAATAAAGTCCTAGACGGAAAATCCAAATACTTTCATCATAGAGTGTTGCCTATAAAGACGCCGCAACTGCCAACGTCAACCATTATTAAAGAGGATAGCGCCTTTTAATTTAGTGGCTGTTTAACGGCTATTTAGAATTATGGCTTTATAAATGGTAAGTAAAATATATTCAGTTAGGCTTTTATAAAAAGGGCGCGTTATATGCATATAACGCGCCCTTTTTATTGGGAATTTTCTTTATTAGGTGTTTTTTTAGTACACGCCCTTACTATGAGCCATTATTATTTTAAATGGCAGATCTATCTCGCTTCTATTTTAACCAGCGCTTAGCGAGGCTGTTTTTTTCATCGCCATAGAGGTGTCTTTACTGGCTAAAGCAGCCGTTTTAGTAATAGGGCGCGATTGACCCCCTTCAACTAAATGATTGCTACTTGCTTGGGTTACCAGCCCTTTGGCATAACGACAGCGGTCATCACGCTTTTTTAACGTCTCGGTATAATACCACTCGCATTGCAAAGCCTGCTCGTTGATGTCCAATAACATATAACCATGGTCGGTTTGGTTATTGAATTTTTGATGTGGATTTTCTTCTACTCCTGCGCCACTTTCTGGAAAGGCTAAAGAGGTCAGGGCAGGGCAGATAAATTCGACTGCAACGGAGCCTTTGCCAGTCGCTGGATTGTAGCTATTGGCATCAAAAGGATTTTGACAGACATCAAACGCAAATGAGGCATGATAGTCACCGGTTAAGACCACCGTATTATCGATGGCATTTTCTTCGATAAAGTCTAATAAACGCGTCCGCGCGCTGGCATAGCCATTCCAAATATCGCCAGAATTGGTCGCAGAAGAACCTTTAAAAGGCGCTAAAATGACTTGCTGTCCAAGGATTTGCCACGTTGCTTGCCGGCGTTTGCCCTCTAGCATCTTTAAATATAGCCAGTTTTCTTGCTCAAGCCCTAACAGTTGACGTTCAGGCTCATTACTGGCTGTCGCATCAAGTTTTTCACGGCCAAATATGCGCGTATCTAGCATATTTAAATCAAACAATTTGCCAAACTCAAAACGTCTATAGATGCGTAATTGGCTGTCCAGCTCGTTACTGCTGTCATCGCGAATGGGCATCCACTCATGATAGGCACGTACGGCGGACATTTTACGTTCTAAATAACTGCCTTTGCTATCGGTGTGGAAGCGGGCGCCACCCTTCCATGAATTATCTGCTATCTCATGGTCATCCCAAACAGCGATAAAGGGATGTTGGCGATGACATTCTTGTAAATCAATATCGGTACGGTAGCAAGCATAGCGACGGCGATAATCATCTAAACTAATGATTTCGTTTTTAGGAAACAGCGGGCGTTCTTCCATCAGTGACTGATCACGATAAAAGCCTTCGGGGTACTCATAGATATAATCGCCTAAATGTATAACGGCAGATATGTCGGCTTGCTTGGCGATATTGGCATAGCCGTTAAAGTAACCAAAGCCATAGTTCGAGCAGGAAACCACTGCCAAGCGCACGCGATCAACTTCACTCGCTGGCAGGTCTGGGTGCGGTATGGTACGTGTACGACCGATAGGGGAGAGATAGCCTAATGCTTCAAAGCCATAGTAATAAGTGGTATTGGGTTTGAGATTCTTAGGGTCAACTTTTACGGTAAAATCAGATGCGGCGCTGGCTTTTGCTCGCCCTTGAGCGACGATGTTTTTAAGCGCTGGGTCTGTTGCAATCGTATAAGCAACAGGGATACTAGAGGCCTCAATACTACCGTCGTTGGTAATCCGTGTCCACAGTATCACGCGATCATGTAGCGGGTCGCCACTGGCAATACCATGCACAAATGGCGCTGCCCCTTGATAGCCTAAGTCATCTAAATCATCAAGCTGATTTGGCGGCTTGACGTTATCGTCATCTGACGAACAAGCGCTCAGCTGCGTCAGTACCGTTCCGGCTACTGTTACCTGACCACCCAGTTTTATAAATGCACGTCTTTTCATGAGTCATCCTTGATATAAATTACAGATAAATTCCATTTATCCTTAATGATAGTAAATAATCTATATGAATAGGCTGGGTTAAGCAATCATTAACCCAGCCTATTTCGTTAAAATAAACGCTCGCAATCGGTAACTTTATCAGTTACTTATTTGACGATGCTGCCGTAGCAACTTTGCAGCGATTTTGCCACCACTCTAGCGACCAGCTGTGTGCGATAGCTGGCATCTATTGCAGCATTGCCGAGCTCGACGATAGTCACTTGCTGCGGTGCTTGCTCACTGACGCAGCCACAAACTCTCCCTTTTACTTCTTCCTCTTGGGCGTCAGTCATCGCGACACTCGCAATGCGCCATGCGTTTTGTTTTTCAATTTGGCTACGGCATTGATTGTCAATGGCGGCTTTAAAGACATTCATACCAATCTCGTTTGCCGTGCCAATTGCCGTACCGGCATTGGAATTGACATCGGTTGTGGCACAGCCAGCTAGCGCAAATGTGGCCAGCATCATGGTTGAAGTAAGTAATTTTTTCATAAATTTTCCTATAAGGTTGTTCAGTATTATTGGCGGTCGTATGCTCTAAGCGCTATTTTCAGTTGCTTATTGTATTGCTTAGCTATAGAGCGAATACAGCGTTTGCACTGTAGCATAATAGAGATGGATTTCGCCTTCAAAAAAATGAGTATGCAATAAAAAATATTGTCTAATTTAGGTGTCGTTATTCTGCTAAAGGGCGGTTATATAAGAGGCATTAACGAAGTAAATAAATGGCTAGCAGTAGGGTTATAAGAAAAGTGCTATTGATATATTTTTTAATAAAATATGATGTTAATAAAAATAGCTTGGCGCATTTTTATGAAGAGCAGCGCGGATAAAGGTTTACAACCCCGTCAAAATTTGTTTAAATCATTTATAATATGAAACTTAGTATCGCATAGCGAAACTATAGATATGGTTTCGGCTGTTGATATATAGTTAAAATACTTTGAAAACGGTACAGTGCTGCTGGGGTTAATTATGCGCAGTCTCTGTTAGCGTAGACACAGCACGCCAGTAAAATCTATACCAGCAGCACGTGACAAAAAACGTTCTTATTTATGGTTAACCATAGCTTTGGTACAAGGCGTAGCTTAGATTGTGATTTGTATTGTGATTTGCGATATATTGCTTAGCTCATTAAATATAGAGAACCATATCACTGGCTGTTTTTTGAACATAAGCACTCGCATCTATTAAAACATCGTAGCAATATATGACATGCCATGTTTTAATTGAGGAGGCCCTAGGTTATGGAACGCTTAACTCCTGTATTTATAGCGAAGGTCAGCGTCATAGACTGAGGTTGGTAGTCAACAAGAATGAGTTGCTACCACAATTTTGTATTTAAGAACCATGTATTTAAGAACCTTGTGTCCAAGAATCGTGTATTTAAGAACCTTGCATTCAAGTTTTTTTATAAACCCATTTTGCTTTATTTTATCAAGGAAGAAAATAATGAAGTCTATTTATAAGATGCCTCTATTAGCCGCTATGATTGCAGCCAGTATGACTCTGGTTGCTTGTTCAGACAAAGCGCCTGCTGATAATGCCGCTACTGACAGTGCTACTACTACCGACACTTCTACAGATACTGCCGCCACAGCAAGCGACAAGCTCGAAACCAAATTCGTCACCATTGCTACAGGGGGCGCCTCCGGTCCTTATAATATTATTGGAACGTCTTTAGCAGAGATTTATGCTAAAACCTTTGGTGTTAACGCAAAAACCCAAACGACAGGGGCGTCAGTAGAAAACGTCAATCTATTGACCCAAGGTAAAGTAGATATGGTGCTGGCGCTTAGTGATGTGGTCACTGATGCGGTAGAAGGCAAAAATGACTTTAAGGCAGCGCCTATCACCAATATCCAGCAAATTGCCGTGCTTTATCCTAACGTCATTCAAGTGGTTGCCTCAGAGAAGTCTGGTATTAAAAATATTGAAGATTTAAAAGGTAAGCGTATTGCAGTTGGCGATCAAGGCTCTGGTACAGAGGTCAATGCTCGCACCCTGTTAGAAGGTTTTGGTATCACTTATGATGATGTCAAAGTCGACTATTTAGGCTTTGCCGATGCAGCCGATGCGATGAAAGCGGGTAAAATTGAAGCGGCGTTTTTTAGTAGTGGCTTACCGAACTCTTCATTATTAGAGTTAGAGCAAGGCATCAAATTGCAGCTGGTCACCATCAATCAAGATAAGCTCAAAAAAATTATCGAAACCAAGCCTTACTTTAAGACTTTTGAGATTCCTGCCGGTACCTATGGTAATGCTGCTGCTATTCCAACCACAGCCGTCATGAATGCCTTATTGGTGCGTTCTGATATCTCTGAGGATGATGGCTATAAGTTGACCAAAGCGTTATTTGAAAACTTAGAGGGCTTGAAAAACGCTCACCAAGCGGCTAAAGATATCAGTTTAGAGACCGCTCAAGTCGGTATGGTAGCTCCTATTCATCCTGGTGCCAAAAAATACTATGATGAGCAAGCAGCCAAATAAACCTTTATGGTGGATAGCTGGCGCAGCAGCGATGGCTGCGTTGGTTTTATTGATAATATGGGCGATTTTTAGCCGCCAATCTGTCATTGAAATACGGGTAGCGGGCGTTACTGATAGCGATAGCTTGGTATGTTATTTTGTTGAGCCTGACTTTCAATTACGCTGGATTCATTCAGTAGAAAAACAGTGGTGGGAAGAGCAGTATCTTCGTGAAGCGGAGGGTTTACTACTAACCAATACCTATTTTCAAGCATTTGGTGCCGGTACGCCGTCTACCGAAAACGTTGCTCCTATCAAAAAGGATGGCTACGTCGGCTATCAAATCAACCAAAGGTTTCCCCATCTTAATTGGGTGGTATCAAGATTAACGCAAGGCGAAATTGATTATGCCGGTCAGCGTATTTTGATTCACCAATTGGTACCAGATTATTCAGAAGTAACTATTACGCCCAAGGCTTACAGTCTAATCGATAGATTTAATAAGGATTTTTGTCATGAACTCCCAAGTGATGGATCACAATAGCGGGACTCCTATTTATAACGATGATGCAAATTCTAACGATGATGTGAATGCTAATGAAAATGCGATATTGGCACAGCAGACAAATGCGCATGTAGAGACTGAAGATTACGACAACGTTGATCCTAGTGTGACGCAAGCGATATTAGAAAAATATGATCGCGAGTCTATCACGCGTCATATTACCCAAGGCCCAGTGAAGTATATTATCGCTGCCATCTGCATCTTATATTCCCTTTTTCATTTATATATTACCTTTAACCCCATGCCGTCACTATTGCAGCGCTCCGTGCATGTGGGCGTTGGCTTTGCGTTGATTTTTTTAATCTTTCCTGCCAGTAAAAAAAGCAGTCGTAAGCGGGTAGCATGGTATGACTGGATTTGGTTTCTGTTGTCTTTATCTGGCATGACCTATCTGATATACGAGTACCAAGATATTGTCACCAGTCGCGGCGGCATGGCAAATTCGGTCGATGTGATACTTTCTATTATCACCGTCATCTGCGTCCTTGAGGGCAGTCGGCGTATCACTGGTTGGATATTGCCCATACTGGCCTCTATATTTTTGCTATACCCCTTTGTCAGTCATCTGGACTTTATGCCTGATCGGCTACTCACTCGTCCTTATGATATGGGTGATATTTTTGGTCAATTATTCCTCAAAACGGAAGGACTATATTCGGTCGCAATCGGTGCCTCAGTCACCTTTATCTTTTTATTCATCCTCTTTGGTGCATTTCTAGCGCGTTCTGGCATGGGTCAACTATTTAATGATTTGGCATTGGCGCTGGCAGGCGATAAAAAAGGCGGCCCTGCTAAAGTGGCTGTCATCTCAAGCGGATTTATGGGCAGTATCAATGGTTCCGCCTTATCAAACGTAGTCAGTACCGGCGCGTTTACCATCCCCTTGATGAAAAAGGTTGGCTACCATAAGGATTTTGCGGGCGCTGTAGAGGCAAGTGCGTCGGTTGGTGGTCAGATATTACCGCCAATTATGGGCGCAAGTGCCTTTATTATGGCCGAGACCACAGGGCTACCGTATAGTACTATTGCTTTGGCAGCATTATTACCTGCTATCTTGTATTATCTAGGCGTTATCGCGCAGGTACATTTTCGTGCCGGTCGCCGAGACTTAAAAGGTATGGCAAAAGAAAGTTTGCCACAGGTAAAAGAGGTATTAAAAGCGCGCGGTCATATGCTGCTGCCGATTGTATTTCTAATTTATTTATTAATACAAAATGTGCCGGTAGGCTATGCCGCTGCCTATACCATTGGCTTTACGGTTGTCATCAGTATGCTACGTAAAGAAACACGCATGGGCTTTAAGGATATTTTGGGTGCGCTAGAAGACGGCGCCCGTCAGTCGCTAGCGGTGATGGCTGCTTGTGCGGTCGTAGGTATTATTATTGGGGTGGTCAGTTTGACTAGCTTTGGTACGGTGATGACTTCTTCGATTGTCACTTTAGGGGCAGGGTCGTTATTGCTCACCTTAATTTTGACCATGCTAGCGTCGATGGTGTTAGGAATGGGATTGCCATCGATTCCTGCATATATTATTACTGCAACGATGGCGGCGCCCGCATTAGCAGGGTTTGATGTGCCTATTTTAGCCGCGCATATGTTTGTGTTTTACTTTGGGGTGTTTGCCAATATTACCCCGCCGGTCTGTTTGGCAGCCTTTGCTGGGGCTGGTATTTCGGGCGGCGATCCGATGAAAACAGGCTACTTATCATTAAAGCTGGCGTTAGCAGGTTTTATCGTCCCGTTTATGTTTATTTATAATCCTGCGATGTTGATGATTGACCCGACAGGTCTTGCGGTCACGGCGAAAGAGTTCCCATTGCCACCGGTCATGGATATTGTGATTGCCGTTGTAACGTCGGTCGTTGGTGTGATTGGGCTTAGTGCGGCGTTAGAGGGTTATTTTAAAGGAAGTATGAATTCAATCACGCGTATCATTCTGGCCCTTGGTGCTTTACTGCTGATTTATCCTGGGCTTATCACAGGTTTGATAGGGGGTGTCATCATCCTTGGTATCGCGTTATTAAATATAAAAACCAGTAAGACGCCCGTGTTACCTCTAAACGTTTAACCTTATTTAAAGCGATAGTTTAGAAGCTAAAAAGGGCGAATAGTAACTATCTACTATTCGCCCTTTTTATGTTTTTTCGTCATCCTACTTTAATATGATGACAAATTTCACTTAACAGCCAAGTTTACCTTCTGCGGCCAAGGCTTTTTTGCTACGGATAGGCGCTGGGCAATCTTCGCCGTAGTATTGACGATCAGCAAAGTAGCTTGAGCGCACCATAGGACCTGCCCAAATGTTAAAGAAGCCAATCTTTTTGCCATAGTCCATATAACGCTGGAACTCATCTGGATGAACATAACGATCGACTGGTGCATGGTCTTTACTTGGTTGTAAGTACTGACCAACGGTAATCATATCAACGTTATGGGCTTTTAAATCATCAAGTAGCGCATAGATCTCTTCTTCAGTTTCACCAAGTCCAACCATAAAACCACATTTGGTGGCAATATCAGGACGGCGTTCTTTATACAGCTTAAGCAAATCGAGCGAATGCTGATAATCAGAGCCGGGACGGAAAGCTTTATATAAACGAGGCACGGTTTCGATATTATGATTAAAGACATCTGGCGCAGTTTCAGTCAATAAGTCCAAAGCGATATCCATACGACCACGGAAATCTGGCACGAGTATCTCAATCAAGCAATTTGGGCTTAAAGCGCGAGATTCATTCAATACTTCAACAAAATGGGCAGCACCGCCATCTTTTAAATCATCACGGTCAACCGAGGTAATCACCGCATATTTCAGACCTAAACCTTGAATGGTCTCAGCGGTATGGCGTGGCTCGTCTTTGTCTAACTCATTTGGGCGACCATGACCGACATCGCAAAACGGGCAGCGACGGGTACAGATATCGCCCATAATCATAAAGGTCGCCGTACCATCGGCAAAGCACTGCGGCAGGTTAGGGCAGGCGGCTTCTTCACAGACGGTATAAAGCTTTTGCTCACGCAGAGTTGCTTTAATACGCGCCACTTCCGCAGGTGAGGACATTTTAACCCGAATCCAATCTGGCTTTTTCTTCGCCTCGACGGTCGGAATCACTTTAATTGGGATGCGTGCTACCTTGTCGTAGCCACGTAGCTTTTCGCCTTGGATGGCTTTTTTCGGTTTTGCACGGGCAGCGGGGACGTGGGTTTGTACGGCGTTTGTCATAATCAAATGTTCTCTTAACCCTTGATAGAATAAGGGTTTATGGCATTATTAGAATGTTTTATGAATGCAGCTATTATAGCAGATAACGGGTCAATATTTTTTAGGCAATCTTGTTAAGACGATGACTAAAAGTCTGCTATTAATAATAAGACTCTGAAAAATAAGAAAGCTTACGTAAATAACAGGGTACTACGAAGCATACCTTTATCGTAGTTTTATTTATTGATATCAATGTCCATGTCATTTAGCACTTCTATGGCAGCGCGAAACGCTTCTTGGCTGGCAGGTGCGCCGCAATAAGGCAGGCTATGCATCAATACTTCTCGGATTTCAGCGACGCTAGCACCATTATTTATCGCCCCACGGATATGACCTTTTAGCTCTGCGGGACTTTTTTGCGCAATTAAAAACGCCATAGTAATCAATGAGCGGTATTTGCGCGGCAATACAGAGTCGTCTTGCCACGTGCTGCCCCAAGCATGTTCGATAATCCAGTCTTGCAACGGCTGGGTAAATGGCGTCGCTGAGTCAAGCGAGCGTTTAACATGCGCTGCGCCCATCACTTCAGTACGAACTTTTAAACCATTATCGTAATGAGCGTTATTGTCTTTTTCGCTATTTTTCATACTACTATTTTTTATACTACTATTGTCCATATTGCTATTATCCTTAATATTCACTCATGGCGTTTGTCTTAGAAAAAATATCTTATAAAGTCGTAGACGTTTAGATAATAAGAGTATAGCAGCCGTGCCATTTTTATTTAACCGCCAATGTAGAAGTCTATGCAGAAACTAATGCAGAAATGAATGCAGCAGTCTATGCAGAAACTAATGCAGAAATGAATGCAGAAATGAATGCAGCAGTCAATGCAGAAAAAGAGCAGGGCAAAAATGAGCGGTAAGGCGACAGGTTTGCTATTTAAGGGCGTCAATCATATTAGTTATGGCACTATTTTTATAATAAATGTCCAATATGGCCTTATTCTGCGCCTTTTCGCCGCACAGCCATTAACATTTTGAGCGTTTTGAGCTATGATTGCACGGATAATTATTCAATGCAGTACATCGATGTAGGCTGTCATCCTGACTACTCACGTGATGTACTGGTCACCAACCGACGAGGACGACTATTGTGTTAGAAGCTTATCGTAAACATGTCGCAGAACGTGCTGAGCTAGGAACTGTACCACTTCCACTAAATGAGAAGCAGGTAGCAGAATTGGTTGAGCTACTCAAAAACCCACCAGCGGGCGAAGATGCGTTCTTAATGGACTTGTTAGAAAACCGTATTCCTGCCGGTGTTGACCAAGCCGCTTATGTTAAAGCTGCATTTTTAGCCGCTATCGTTAAAGGCGAAGCGACTTCACCACTTATCAGCAAGAAAAAAGCCGTTGAAATCTTGGGCACTATGCAAGGTGGTTACAACGTTGCGCCATTAGTTGCAGCATTAGACGACAGCGAAGTCGCACAAGAAGCTGCTGATGCGTTGAAAAAGACATTACTGGTATTTGATGCATTCAATGACGTGACCGAAAAAGCTGAAGCTGGCAATGACATCGCAAAAGAAGTCGTGCAATCTTGGGCTGACGCTGAATGGTTCTTGAGCCGCCCTGAAGTACGAAAGAAAACCACTTATACAACGTTTAAAGTGACTGGCGAAACCAACACTGATGACTTGTCACCGGCGCAAGACGCGTGGAGCCGCCCAGATATTCCATTGCATTCATTAGCCATGCACAAAAACTCTCGCGACGGCATCTTTGCTGACGAAGAGGGCGTTGTTGGTCCAATGAAGCAAATCGAAGCTTTGAAAGAAAAAGGTCATCCACTTGCTTATGTCGGCGACGTGGTTGGTACGGGTTCTAGCCGTAAATCTGCAACCAACTCAGTCCTTTGGTTAATGGGCGATGATATCCCGAACGTACCAAACAAACGTGGTGGCGGTCTAGTATTGGGTAACAATATCGCTCCTATCTTCTTTAATACCATGGAAGATTCTGGCGCGTTACCAATTGAAAAAGTAGCGGTTGATAACCTAAACATGGGCGATGTGTTTGACATCTATCCGTATGAAGGCAAAATCACTAAGCATGATTCTGATGAAGTATTGTCAAGCTTTACGCTAAACTCGCCAACATTGCTTGACGAAGTTCGTGCAGGCGGCCGTATTCCATTGATCGTTGGTCGTGGTTTGACCAATCGTGCTCGTGAATATATGGGTCTTGGTCATTCAGACGTATTTGCTAAGCCAGAAGAGCCAGCTGATACCGGTAAAGGCTTTACCCTTGCACAAAAAATGGTCGGTAAAGCTTGTGGTCTACAAGGCGTGCGTCCAGGTATGTACTGTGAGCCAAAAATGACGACGGTCGGCTCGCAAGATACCACTGGTCCTATGACTCGTGATGAGCTAAAAGACTTAGCATGTTTGGGTTTCCAAGCCGACCTAGTGATGCAGTCATTCTGTCATACTGCTGCTTATCCAAAGCCAGTTGACGTTGAAACTCAGCATACACTACCTGACTTTATCATGAACCGTGGCGGCGTAAGCTTACGTCCTGGTGATGGTATCATTCACTCATGGTTGAACCGTATGCTACTTCCAGATACCGTTGGTACTGGTGGTGACTCGCATACTCGTTTCCCAATGGGTATCTCGTTCCCAGCCGGTTCTGGTTTGGTTGCATTCGCCGCGGCGACTGGTGTGATGCCACTTGATATGCCTGAGTCTGTTCGCGTACGCTTCGTTGGCGAACGTCAGCCTGGTATCACGCTACGTGACTTGGTCCATGCGATTCCTTATCAAGCCATCAAAGAAGGTTATTTGACCGTTGATAAGAAAGGTAAAATCAACGAGTTCAACGGTCGTATTCTTGAAATCGAAGGTTTAGAAGACCTAACTGCTGAGCAAGCGTTTGAGTTATCTGATGCATCAGCTGAGCGTAGTGCTGCTGGTTGTACCATCACTCTATCTGAAGCGTCTGTGACTGAGTACCTAAACTCAAACATCACCTTGCTTAAATGGATGATTTCAGAAGGCTATGGCGATGCGCGTACGATTAGCCGCCGTGTTGAGCAAATGCAAGAGTGGCTAGCAAACCCAAGCCTATTGCGTGCTGACGAAGATGCAGAATACGCCATCGACATGACCATCAATATGTCTGACATCAAAGAGCCGATTCTTTGCTGCCCGAATGATCCAGACGATGCTAAAACGCTAGCTGACGTCGCTGGTGATACCATTGATGAAGTATTCATTGGTTCATGTATGACCAACATCGGTCACTTCCGTGCAGCGGGTAAACTGCTACAAGACGTACCAGCAGGTAGCCTCAAGACTCGTCTATGGATTGCGCCACCAACGAAAATGGATGCGCGTCAATTGATGGAAGAAGGGTATTACAACATTTATGCACAAGCCGGCGCTCGTACTGAAATGCCAGGTTGTTCACTATGTATGGGTAACCAGGCACGTATCGCACCGAACTCTACGGCCGTTTCGACGTCAACTCGTAACTTCCCGAACCGTCTAGGTCAAGGTGCTGACGTTTACCTAGCGTCTGCAGAGCTTGCAGCAGTCGCAGCGGTACTTGGTAAACTGCCAACCAACGACGAATACCAGCAGTACGCTGGCATGCTTGATAGCATGGGCGAGGAAGTCTATCAGTACATGAACTTCGATCGTATGGATTCTTATACGGAAGAAGCCGACAAAATTAACGTTGCTCAGTTGACCTAATTTTGCTTAAAGCTTAAATTAAGTATTTTTAAGTTTTACAATTCTTATTTAAATAGAAACCCCGTATCGTGATGATGCGGGGTTTTTTAAATTTAAAATAAATCAATAACGGTTTGCAAACTTTTATTGAGTGCTTATAATCAAAGTGGCTGATTAAATTTTTTGGTTGGCGACTTTACCGTTAAGGTTGACGACAAATCCTAGGGAAAATAAAAATATGCTTGATAAAACGACGCCGCCACCTTTACCGAATTCTGCAATGGTTAATAATCATAGTGCTGAAGCAAACTTTGGCATCCTTGACTGGTTTAAAAAAGCTTTAAGAAATTATACCAATTTCTCTGGTCGTGCTCGACGTAAAGAATATTGGTACTTTGTATTGGTACAAATGGGTTTGATTATTGTAGCGATGATTTTAGATGCCATTATATTTAATTCAGAAACGGGGCTATTCTATATTGTTGTAGCGCTTGGTCTGTTTTTGCCGGGCTTAGCGGTGACTATTCGCAGGTTGCATGATACCAGCCGTTCAGGATGGTGGTTTTTGCTATCTATTTTGCCGTTGATAGGCTCTATTATATTACTGGTATTTTTAGCGAGCGATACCAAGCTTGAAACCAATCAATGGGGTCCACCAGCAAAATAAGCTGCGACTGGTTTCTCTCGTTATCTTATGTATAATATAAGGGCAGGCGGAAACCGTGGCTCTGTATGTGACTTATCTTTTTCTATCTCGGGACGGACCGATACTTTGATAGGCACTTTTTTTATATTCAAGTGCTTTGGAGTCTTGGTTGATTACTTTATCCCCACTCAAACGTCGTATCGTCTATGTGACTGTTTTTGAGCTTATTGCTATCATTGCTTCTACCTTTGTATTAATGAAACTCAGCGGCGGCGATGCGGCAGAGTCGTTACCCGTTGCTGTTATGGTGTCATTAGCCGCTGTTATCTGGAACTTTTTATACAATACGGCTTTTGAAGCGTGGGAGCGGCGCAAGCAGGTTAAAAAACGCACGTTGTTAATCCGCAGTGCTCATGCTTTAGGGTTTGAAGGCGGCTTGGTATTGATTTGCTTACCGCTATATATGATTTGGTATGACGTTGGTTTAATCAAAGCCTTTATGATGGAGGCGGCGTTACTGCTATTTTTCTTGGTTTATACCTTTGTTTTTACCTTGGGTTTTGACAAGATATTTACCTTACCGCTTCACTATAAGACCGCTTCTGCTTCTTCATAAGTAAAGGTATTAATATAGACTTGTCTTTATATTGTTTTACCCAAAAAAAGGCTACCTAATGGTAGCCTTTTTGCTGATACAGTAGAATTACTTTAAAATCGATACAGTGCGACTGGGATGAATTTTTCGTAGCCTCTGTGATAACAGCAAGCAAGGAAAATTTATACCAGTCGCACACAGCTATAATGTCTCGCTTTTATTTTGAACTGACTATAGTACAGAAGGTGGCGTTAGGATTTTTTATTTACCTTGATAAACGGGCTTACGTTTTTCCATAAAGGCGGTGATACCTTCGGCAAAGTCAGCGGTTTTTGCCATCATGGTTTGTTGATCAACTTCCATATCGAGCGCTTCATTTAAGCCAGAAAAAGCATGAACGTTAATCATATGCTTCATTGACGCCAAGGCTTTACCGGGCAGGTTGCTTAGGCGTGTTGCCAATGCCAATACGCTGGCATCAAGCTCGTCTTTGCTCACGACGTTATTCACTAAGTTTAGACGCGCGACATCGTCGCTAGTGAGTTTATCACCCAGCATCACAAGCTCAGTCGTTTTAGCCGCCCCAATCAACTGATTAAGCAAGTAAATGCCACCTGCATCTGGAATCAAACCGATATTGACAAAGGCTTGTACAAATTTGGCATTATCAGCGGCAATACGGAAATCACACGTTAATGCCAAGTTCATCCCAGCGCCAGCCACGGCACCTTCTAACTTGGCGATAATTGGCTTATGAATATTACGCAGTTTTAGGCTTACTTCTGCCACTTCTCTGAGCATAAAATCAAGCTTTGCCACGAGTGCCTCAGATTCCATGCCGTTTTCTAGCATCTCACCGATATGACCGCCACTAGAGAAGTTGTTATTTGACCCTTGCAGCACAATCACGCGGACGTCAGCATCTTGATCGGCTTGATCAAGCGCATCCATAATCGCGTTTTTTAATGGCGTGCTAAACGCATTTAGCGTCTTAGGGTCATTCATGGTAATGGTGGCAATATGGTTTTCGCTATGATATTCGACCAGAGGTTGTGACATAGTTGGTTTCCTTAATGAGAAATTTTAGATAAGCATTGCTGATAACAATGGACGTTATGATGGATATGGATATGGTGGTTAGGTGTAACAAGTCATGCAAGCTGATTACTATAGCAGCTTGCTATGATTATAAAAGCGGGTTTTGTGGGCGCTTAAGGCACGCTTAAAGAGGTTTAAATTTTATCTATTTCAATAAACATTTACATTATTGAATATACAACGCGTACTGTGCAAAAATAACGCTATGAACTCTCCGCTCGCTGCATTATGCTAAAAGGCAGTATTTTTAAGAATTTCTTTAACTAAACAAGCAATCAACAAGCAAAAAACAAGGAAGTGATTATGCCAATGATAAATGTGAATAACGTTGATATTTATTATGAAGACAGCGCGCCGGATGATAAGCAAAAGCCTGTGATGGTATTTGCCCATGGACTGCTATGGAATACGCGGATGTATGATAAGCAGGTGGAGTACTTTAAATCTGGCTGCCGCTGTATTGCATTTGATTTTCGTGGGCAAGGTCAGTCTGAGATTACCAAATCAGGCTATGATATGGAGACGCTGACCGAGGATACGCTAGCGTTATTGGATGCGCTAAATATTGAGAAATGCCATTTTTTAGGGTTATCCATGGGTGGTTTTGTCGCTCAGCGTATCGCGCTAAAACGTCCAGAGTTACTGTTATCGCTGACCTTACTTGAAACGTCAGCAGACCCTGAAGACCCAAAAAACGTGCCGCAGTATCGCAAATTGATGAAAGCTATCCGCTGGCTTGGGATGAAGCGGGTCAGTCAAAAAGTCATGCCTATTATGTTTGGCAATAGCTTTTTGAACGATAAGTCGCGTAAGGCTGATCGCAGAGAGTGGCTCGCGATGCTACAAAGTAATCGTAAAGGTGGGGTCGTTAAGGCGACCACAGGCGTCATTGAGCGCTCGGCCACTTATGATCGGCTAGGGGAAATTAGCACGCCGACACTGATTATCGTTGGTGATGAAGATACGGCAACGCCTTATGCAAAGGCGGAGCGGATGCATTTTGCGATTAAAGGCTCTAAGCTTGCGCTTATTAAAGGCGCTGGGCATACAGCGACGGTAGAAGAACCGGAGCAGGTTAATAAGGTGATTAATACCTTTTTAGCAAACTGTGTCTAACTTTGAGCGAGACTGGAACCAGTTTTGAATCAGACATAGCAATTAATAAAGTGTTTATACGAAAAAAAGCCGTTATCTTAAATAGGATAACGGCTTTTTTTATTGAAACTATTTAAGAAATTAACATTAAAATATTAATTTCAAAGCAGCAAGGTTAACGTCTTTATTTATAACCGTGCGGTATAGTCATTATTAATATCATCAAGGGTGCCAAAAACCTCAGCGCGATTGACGATTTCTGTTGCCCATGCACGGTGTGTGGCAGGCTCGAGCATGGTATCGTTATATTTAAATACCGCTTTTGCCTCGCTATGCAAGATTGCCTGCGCTTCATCCAAGGTGCTTAACGGTACGCAATACGCTTGCTGTACCAAAGCAATCTGGCTTGGGTGAATGACCGTTTTGCCGACCAGTCCCAAGTTCACATCACGCATCAGCTCTTTCATAAACAGTGTTGGCTGCTCTAAGTATTCAAATACTGGCGCGGTAAGATAAAAACCATGCGGTACAAAGCAGCCAAGCAGCTGATAGGCGAGCGTACCAATCGGGGTATCATAGACGATGCTGTTTTTAGGACGGCGTAAACGCAGCGCTGCAAATAAGTCATTACCACCGATACGCAGGGCAAAAACTGGCTGGCTAAAGGCTTCTTTAAAGCCAATCGCCAACTCTTGATTGTGATGTGGATTAAATAGCGCTGCCGTCTCAAGCGTCGGCATCAATAGCTGCTCAGTGCTTAAATTCTGACAGGCCATACGCCAATTAGACAAGCTATACATATCGACTTTGGGCAAAACAAAACCATCTACCAAATCAATATGGGCAAAATCTGCCAGCTGCTCTAACATCGCTGGATGACGCGGGCGCACGAAAACCAAAGGTCTGGTTGGCTGATCGGTGTGCGCTTTTGATTGAATGCCATCTTTTTTTGCTGGGTCATTGATACTATCGACATGCGCGGCCCATGTATGTAGCAGCGTTTGTAGACGCTCAAGTGCCAACTCAACATCGCTATGGCTGACCGCATCTTCTAAGCAGATAATAATACTGTTAATCGTCGGTAATTTGTCGCGCGTAATGACTTGCCAAATATCTTGCCGCGTCGCAGGCATATATAGGCTAGCACCCAGCTGATACGGGTGATGGGTATGCGGTTTGAGCATCGCATGACGCTCAGTAATCAGGTGGGCATAAGACTGATTGTTATTATAAAGATTAGACTCATTGTGGGGCATATCGGACATAGTTGGCATCGTAAATAGTGATAAGTGAATGGTTATAGCAAGAAATCATAGCGTAAGGACGTATGATAAAAACAGCGGTGCTGATGCGGTATTGATGCATTTCTTTCGCAAGGCATCAATACATCAAGGCATCAATACATTAATGAATCATGAGCGATCTGTTGCCCGCTGCTTAATCAGCGTAATCGCTTGATAGGGGAGTATTTTAGCACCTAATACCGTAATATTGATATCACGCTCGCTACATAAATGCCGCAATAACACCGTATCAGGGTGATCGGCGGTTGCCAACAAGATGCGCTCAGGATCACGGCGTAATATCGCCCGTGTCGCCTCTGCAATGGTCGGCTTAATACGGTTGCGATTGCTAATGTCATACTCTGCTGCCAGCGTATCAATTAAAGCAGCTGTCTGATAGCGTGGTTGCTCAAACGTTTGCAAGTATTGTGGAGACGTAGACAATGCACGCCGCGTGCTATCAATATGATCAACAAAGGCTAGGCTATGATCTACCGCAACCAAGTTATCATAAAAGACGCTACGATGTAGCCCCGATTGTGGCTCGGTATATAAACTGCGTGATATCAGCCCAGATACGGTACTGTTCAATAATCCCGATGGAATCAGCCAATCTTCCTCACTTGCCGCCAACCAAGCAACGCCTGCGGGGTCCGCAAGGGTTAATAGAGGAATAACATTCTCACCCTGATGGAAAATATTGGTAAAATTTGGATGATTAGGGTCACTAAAGACTTCTACACTACGAGCCAGCTCTTGATAAATTGCCCCTTTGCCCGTCCAGCCGTCGACAAATATGATTGTGCTGTCTGGATGAGCGTCCAATATCATCTGCAGCGCGACTGGATCAAGTCCTCGGTCGCGAATGATACTGATACCATAATGCACACTTGGCAACGCATAGCTGCTATCGGTATCTGACCTTTCATTGTCTAATAGGGCACGCTGCAACAATACGCCAACTGGTAAACCTGCGCGTACCAAGCTGACTAATATTAATGGACGTTCAGTACTTACCGTTTGCTGAAAAATATGATGTAGCGTATAAGCCAAGTTAGCAATATCAGTTGCAGTTCTCGTTGTACCTTGCGCTAATGCCTGCTGATACAATTGCTCATGCATGGCAGTTGGCGCATGCTCTAGTGTCAACATATCAGAATAATGGCGCTGACCGCTTTGGATGAGCGCTTCTTTTTGACTGACGGGTACATCGGCAACGGCGTTTTTATCAACGATATCAAGCAGCACAGTCACATCGCTGGCAAGATAGCTGCCTGAGCCATATTCCTGTATTTTTTGAATATTAGGGTTCGTTATAGGATGGGTCATAAGATAGTTTCTACTTACAAAAATGCATTCGATTATTGTTTTTAAAATGAGGACACGCCCTAGGAGAGGTTAAGCGTTTAGAATTACTGTGAGCTAAAGCGCTCATGTAGCTGACCATGATTGGGCATGCCGTACCAATCAAGTAGTTGCAAAAATGGTAAATCGGCCAAGCTATCACCAAAACCAAAGCTCGGACGCTGGTTGTCTAAATGCTGGTCTAATAAAAACTGCACCGCATGGCGTTTATGCACTGCGTGCGGTAATATCGCAAGATTGTTCGCATTGACATGCACATAAAAATCTTGCTCAAAATCACGTATTAACGTTGGTAACTTTTTAGCTAGCTCTACTAACGCTTGATGGTACTTTTGCCCATGCTTAATAGCCAGATAAATGGTCAGCTCTTCATTAACAGCGCCATTATTAAAGTGATCGATATGCGGTGTAAAAACCAGCTGACTGTTGTCATTTCTACTGTGATTGGCAAATAATTGGCTCAGCTGCTGCAATTTGCCCTGCAATGGTGCAAGTTCACTATGCATACGCTGTTGCCACTGAGCTTGTAGCGTGCCGTCTCTATCAAGAATAATCGCACCGTGGGTTAAGACCTGCCAGCTATCAAAAGGCAGCTTAACGCGTTTGATTTCACTGCGATCGCGTGCGGTGACCACTATCAGCTCTGTACTAAGCAGCAGCCAATTAAAGAATGCGGCTTGGCGCTGACTCATAAAACTTAGTGGCTTGCCTTGTTTATTAACGGTCGCGCACACTAGATTTTCAGGTTCAGACGTTGGCAAATCCCATGCATCAATTTTACGTTGGGTTTGAAAAAGCGTATCGTCCAAATCCATCAGCGCGTAGGGTTTGATAATATCGGGATTGGCTTGAAAAAATGGGATAGTCATAGGATTTGCCATAAAAGCGTGCGTAAGGGTTAAATGTGAAAATCAAAGCAGAATTTAAAGGGTAGTTTTAATAGGACAGCTTTTATAAGATAGCCTTTGTAAGCTAGCTTTCATAAAACAGCTTAAAGCGTCGGACTCACCACCAACACATTATCCAAACTTTGCCACATGTCATCGACGCTATCCGCTGATGTTTCCACACACAAAACAATTAAGTCCCAATCGTTAGGCTCAACATTATAAGCAAAGTTGGTCATACCAAGCCCGTAGTTGTCGCTAAAACTGAGCATAGTGGTAATCGCGCCACCAAGGGCAATCGGTGAGCGCGTTAACGCACTAAAATTAACGGTAGAGTTTTGAGTTTGCGTCTCAAGCCATTCAGCCAATAAAAACGGTAACCAAACAAACTCATTACTGCCCAATACTAAAATCCGCTTGGGCAACTGCTCTTTATCAAACTGTTCTTTCTCAGATTGGGCTTGCTTATTAAACACCTTGAATACGGTTTGAAACCTCAAAAGGTAATTATCAAAGCCATCGGTGCTGTCTAGGGTTGGGAAGCGTCCCCAGTTGCCAGTATCACCTAGCGTATGACTGCCAGCCTCAGTGGTATCGACCGATGGCATCGCAATCGGCTCAGGGTTGGGCGCATCCGTCCATGTCCAGGCACCAGATAACAAGTGATGACGTTGAAACTTGATATTAGGTAGGCGTTTAGCGATTTGATCAGACACAGCGTCATCCGAGTCAGCTGTATCCTGATGCTGATGTCGTTCCTGATTTAGGGACCAATCAACCAAAGTGGTCAGATGTACTTGCTCTAATTGATCAAGCCCTGCGTTACGTAAGGCTGTGACGACATTGACGCAAGTATTGCCCGTTGACGCTTCGTCATCCACCATAATCAAGGTTTTGCTCGCTAGTAGCTGCGCTTGAGTGACGTTATCTGCACTTTGATAAATCAGATGCTGGCTTGCGTGACTATGATCTTCGCTAAACGTGGTCAATAAAGAGTGACTGCTTTTGTCATGACTGTCATCATGTTGCGCATGACGCGTAGAATTTAATAATAAAGCTTGTGGATAGCGAGTTTGTAGCGCTTGATGTACCCCCGCAGATAAGCCAACGGCAGTTTCGGCCATACCGATGACCAAAATGGGTTCAGGCAAATCATCTGGTACTAGGTTTGCCAAATCAGTAAAAGCATGACGCATGGTGCTAGGCGCGACTGGAATATGGCGACCTAAGACTTTTGATACAAATAGAAATGCGCGTTTAGGATTAATGCGCTGCGCAAATCCAAGCAAGTCTTCTAATTGATAGTGATTGCTTTGTTCTATTTCATTTTTCTCAGTGGCTGAATTGGTTTGATAAGTCAGATCAAGAGTGCCGCGTGGTAAGTTAATGGTTGTGCTGTATTGCTTATTTAGCATTTATTTTCCTTTGGTCTTTCAATTTTTATATCGTTGTAATGATTACTTAACCCTGACATCCTACTAACCACAAAGCACCGCGACTTTGCTTACTCAATTGCGGTGTGGTCAACGCGGCAGCTGTCGTGCGTGACATGCCAGATGAGCCAGATAAATCATCCAAGCTGATTCCAGCGCTCGCGAGTAGGGCGGATAATAACTGAAATTTCACCGCATAGTTCATATTTTGTGCATGTTCGTGCACAAGGCTGGACGTCACCATGCCGATAACTTCGCCAGTCGGTAGTAATAAAGGGCTGCCACTAGAGCCGGGTTGAATGGGCGCGGTAAATTGCATATAGCGAATATCATCACCAAACCCTGTCAAACCTGAGATACAGCCTTGTGTCACTTGTAGTTGGCTGCTCAATCCAGATAATGGAAATCCTAAAGTCGTAATGGTTTCACCCAAATTATCAGTACAACGCTGTGCTAAGGGTAAATAACTTGGCAGCGGCTCGCTTACTTTAATAATGGCTGAATCACTACCGATATCGCTAAGCACCACTTGCGCCTCACGATCAGGCTGCCCTTGTTGTCGAATTCCAATCATCGCCGCCGACTCAATGACATGATAGCAAGTCAATAGATGATAAGGGTCAATAGCAAAAGCCGTCCCTGTCCAAGTTTCACCAGACTGAACGTGTCTTGGCGGGCGCGTATCGTTAGGATAACCCTGCTGCGCACGTTGAGCATCTTGGATAAGGGCGTGCGTATCTGGCGGACGCATATCGAGGCTAATTTGCACATGATGCTCTAGGCTTGCCAGCCCTTGCGTAGAGCTTTCACCAAGGGCGCGGCATTTAAATTGTCCATTGCGCCGATATATTTCTAATATGATTGCTGCTTTAACATGGCGCTCACTTGCGGTAAATTCATAATGAATATCGCCATTGTTTAGCGTTAAATTTACTTTGCTTAATTCGACAGCGGGTAAGTTGAGGCTTGGCTCATGATAAACATAAGCAATCAATTGTAAAAAGCTTACGCCTTGTTTATCAAACAATGCAGGCAAATCCAATTGCCATGCGCTTGGATTATCCTTGCTATTGAGCTGCGCCCACTCTTTTGGTTCATGCAGATAGGCAGGGCTACAAGCCGCTTTACGATGCTCATCTAAAGGCAGCCATAATAGCCCAAGCTGCTCGCCAAACTTTAGCTGATTTGTCATCGCAAAAGCGACCGAACAATTCGATTGGGCGATAACCGTATTTGCCCCTAACACTAACGTGGTTTGTGCTGTCATCGCCTGCCTCTTATTGAACATATTCGGTTGCCGTCGATTTTTACCGCCGATTTATTACTGCCGATTTTTTATTTCATTGTTTTTACTTACTCGCTAGCATTTTCTGCTTCAATCTTTACGCTAACCATAATTGAGCGTACTTGGCAGGGCATGATTTGCTGTGCAATATCTGCAAGCTTTGGCTTAGCGGTTAAGCCAAGCCAATTGCCAAATGCAACTTGGGTTAAATCTACACCGCTATGAGTGGTGTAACCGATACCACCAGAGGGGCGACTATTAATTTCAAGCACACGATGCTGACCGTCATCATCGGCCTTGGTTTGCACGCTGACGATACCATCACAGCCAAAGGCTTTAATCAGTGGAATAACCACATCCATGACCGCTTGCTCGTAGCCGATATGCTGGATTTTCCCCGTCTTATAACGGGTGATGGCAGCCAATACTTCACCATATTCGCAAACGACATCGATAGAGTATTCTTGCCCTGATAAATAAGGCATCAGTAACATAGGAATAGGGCGCTCGTGCACCATCAGACTGTTTGCATAGGCATTGATAAACTGCGTGGTATTGATTTTTTTCTCTTCGGTAAAGTATAAATGCTCAAAGCTATCGTATGGCTCGCTTGCTTCTTTGCCAGCCTCTTTATCCGCATCTTGAACTTTGCCTAAGCGCCAAAATCCTTGGGCAAAAATGCCCGTAACCGGTTTGACGCATAAAGGCTGATGACCGTACGTAGCAAGTAACGCCTCAAGCTCTGCGACATTATCAAAGCGCCATGCATCGGCAACGGGAATATCATGCTCATGACACTGCTGCATAAAGGCAAATTTATCATCTATCGCTTCTAACGCCGCCACACTCGTCGCGCCAGTCAATAAACGAATGCCAGCCGCGTCAAATGCCTCACGGTGGGCTTCGTAATCAATACCATTGCGTCCAGTGAGTAATACTTTCACGTTGTTTTTCTGAGCTTGCTCTAAGACAAACTGCCAACGCGGCATCAATGGCTCTAAAGGTTCGAGCATTGCTTGCTCATCGCTATCTGCAGCGCTTGCAGAAGGCTCAAGGTAAATGCTATCGGCAAACTCAAAAATCTCAGGTCTATTATGGCGATGTGACGCGATAATGTTAAATGGCGTCTCAGATTGGGCTTTTAATGTTTGCAGGCTGGCTAACATATCACGCTGGCTTGACTGACCTTCAGCTAACCAAACGGCAGATGGCGCGGCAGTCGACGTTGTATGAGGGCTTTCGTTAGCAGGGGTTTTCATAATTCTCTCAGCGTTATCATAAATTTTAGAGGGGAATAACTGGGACTGGCATTTAATAAGGTAATAACCCAAGGCGCGATACGGCGTTGGTTAACAGTATTGATTAACAGTGTTTATTAACAGTATGGGTTATAGCAGGGTCTATTATATACAAATGCTAAGCGTTATAAATGCTGCTGACAAAATAGCATTAAGGATTTGTAAAAATGTTTTTGTAGCGTTGTTAACGCCTTGTTGAACTGTGCCGTGCACTGTAAAAATCAGGCGCTATCCATGCTACTATATAGCGATAGCCAACCTCACCTATATAAACAAATAATAAATAACCTAAAGGATAAATGATGAGTCAACCTCAAAAACTGATTGCTGGCGCTAATGCACCGCTGCCAACGGATAATATCAGCATTCGTATTTTAAGCCAAAGCGCCATCGATTGCGCCGCTTATCGCCTGACGACTGAAGGCAAAGTACGCGGCGATGGCGACATGATATTTTATGGGCAGACGCGTAGCGATGATGGCAGCGTCAGTTTCCGTGGTCATGATAGCGATGGATTTTTTGATATTAACTTACCTGCGCAGCCTGCGAGTATTGAGAAGATAGCCCTTGCGTTTTCTAGTGCGCAAACGCTTGCGCAAGTCGGCGATGTGGATATTCAGGTTTTACAAGGCAGCCAAGTACTGATGACTTGTCAGTTAAGTGCTGCCGGACGTAATGAAAAAGCCATTATTTTAGCAGAGTGTTACCGCCGCCAAGGCAGTTGGAAATTCCGTTTTATCGCCCAAGGTTTTGAAGGTGGCTTAAAGCCTTTGTCTGAACATTTCGGTGTTGAAATTGCCGATGAAGCTCCAGCTCAAGACCAGTCACAAAATCAAGCGCAAAGCCCATCTCAATCTATCAATACGCAAAGACCTATCAATACGCAAAAAGCGGGTAGTGCGCCTCAAACAACGACGCCGCCGCCAATTCCTACAGCTTCTCAAAACCCGTCAATTAACTTAAGTAAAATCACCTTAACTAAAAACCAATCTAGCATCAATCTAAAAAAACGCGATGATTTTGGTAAAATTTCTGTCAATCTTAATTGGAATCAGCGCCCAGATAGCAGCACACAAGCCCCTAAAAAAGGCTTGCTAGGCGACCTGTTTAAGCAGCATAAAGCCGCTGGTATTGACCTTGATGTTGGGGCGATGATTCATCTAAAAAATGGCGAAAAAACGCTGATTCAGGCCTTGGGCAATCGCTTTGGTAATCTACAATCAGCGCCTTATGTATTGTTGCGTGCCGATGATAGAACCGGACAAGTCAGCGGCGGTGAGTGGCTCGATATCAATGGACAACAGTGGTCGCAGATTGAGGAAGTGTTTATCTTTGCTTTTATCTACGAAGGTGCACCAAATTGGGCGCAAACCGATGGCGTCGTAACCATTCATGTACCCGACCAGCCACCGATTGAAACTCGTTTGACAGAAGGGGCGGGTAATTTACCAATGTGTGCGATTGCGCGTTTGGTCAATCAGCAAGGCAGTATCAATGTTGAGCGTATTAACCAGTACTTTAAAGGCCATCAAGAGATGGATAAAGCCTTTAACTGGGGCTTTAGCTGGAAACGTGGTAGTAAGTAAGCGCTTTAATAGTATTATTTAATACAAAAAATCAGCCCGTCTATTATAAATAGACGGGCTGATTGCTTATAGATGATTCACAGTCTTAAGTTCGACTGCTTAACCTATTTACGCATGCGGTGTGATAGCAGGCATCAAATCATGGAAAGTACGACCAGAAGCAGTCTCGCCAATGGCGTGCATTTTCCACTCATTATTATGGCGATACACTTTTGCCATAATCATTGCCGTATGAGTACCTTGTGACGATAAGTTATAGCGCGCCACTTCAGTATTATTATTGGCATTAACGATACGGCAAAAGGCGTTTTCTACTGTCTCGAACGTCTGACCGGTAAAGCTATTTACGGTAAATACCAGTGATACTACGTTCGCTGGAACTTTTGATAAATCAACATTGATGACTTCATCATCACCATCGCCGTCACCAGTGCGGTTGTCACCAGTATGGACGATACTGCCATCTTTTGATTTTAGCTGACTGAACCAAATCGCATCGACCGCTTGTTTATTACTATCGAACATAATGCAAGAAGCATCCAAGTCAATAGAGTCGCCGCCCGTGCCGCCGCCGAACAATTTACCCAAGAAGCCGCCCTTTTTCTCTTGCGGTCCTTGAAAGACATCCCAACCTAAACCCAATTTTACTTGAGTAAGCTCACCACCAGCTTCTTTGCTGAGGGAGATTTTTTGACCCTTCTGTAAACTAACTGCCATGTGATTGTCCTTATAATAGTTATTTAAAAACGATAGTTATTGGAAAAGTGTTATAGAATATTGCCAAGTAAGCCGTTATTGCCACCACGACCACCTGAGCTAGTACCTAAGATGCTTTGTAGCCAGCCTTGATAGCTGTCACGATTGCGCGAGCAGATGATAACTTTGCCCGTTCCTGAGAAGTTTAAAACCATGCCTTCGCCACTGGTGACGGAGTTAATAATATTGCTCATGATGCCTTTTTTCTTGCTGGTCGATACCGAAAGCTTATAATCAAGGTTTGAATCCCAGCAGACCACATGGCCGTTATCAATGATGACGTCTTTGTCAGGCGTCACATCAATCTCAAATAGTGAGCCAAAACCTGACACCACTACCTGACCTTGACCTTGGGTTTGCATAACCATAAAGCCGCCAGTATCGCCAAATACCGCGCCGCCAAGGTTGCGCTGGATATTGGCTCTGATATCGACGCCAGTTTGTGCGGCAACGAACGCGCCATCGCTCAAAGTATATTGCTGAGCGCCGCAATCGATGATTTGCATATCACCATCTAGTGTGGGTGCCAGCAAACAATCACCTTCACCATTGACGGCTTCAATCTGCTGTTGAAAAAGTGACTCGTCGTTAGCAAAGCGGCGCATCAGTGATTGCATGAGCCCACCTTGTAGCTTACCTTTCAGCTCAAGGTTCGACTCCATCATCACCATGGCATTGGCTTCACAATAAATTGAATCGCCTTTTTTTAAGTTACAATGCAAAAAAGGTTCAATAGTGCCGATTAAGCTAAATGTTGCGGCCATGGTGTGCAAATCCTTATTCTGAAATTTTTAAATGCTTCGTTTTCTATAAAAATCATCGTTGTTAATTTAAGCCTGCCAATTACATTTAAAGCCATCAAATGCTTTAAACAGGCACACTTGATGGCTTATTAACTATCGCAATCAAATAATCGATTGCGATAGGGGGCTTAATAGCGGTCTTACAGTTATCGTATAAAACGATGACGTTATTTTAACGTTAAACGTTGACGCCGTAAGAGGCTGCTAATGGTCCAAGACCACCGCTAAAGCCTTGACCGACCGCGCGGAATTTCCAGTCACCGCTATGGCGATATAATTCACCAAAAATCATCGCTGTTTCAGTGCTACCATCTTCTGATAGGTCATAACGAGCGATTTCAGCTTCGCCGTTATCGTTTACCACACGGATGTAAGCATCACCAACTTGACCGAAGTTTTGGTTACGAGCTGTGCCTTCATAAATGATGGCGCAGATAGCGACTTTGCTGACGTCAGCTGGGATACTAGCTAGGTTGATTTTGATTTTTTCATCATCGCCGTCGCCTTCACCAGTACGGTTATCGCCGGTGTGCTCAACCGCGCCATTGTCTGACTTTAAGTTATTAAAGAAGATAAAATCTTGGTCGTTACGGACTTTGCCTGCTTCGTTGACCAAAAAGCCAATCGCATCTAAGTCAAATTCTTGACCGTCAGTGGCGCGTGGATCCCAGCCAAGACCGACAGTAATATTGGTTAAACCTGGCGCTTCTTTTGATAAGTTTACGTTGCCGCCTTTTGTTAAGCTAATAGCCATATAAATATCCTTTGGATTAATAATTAAGTGGATTTGGTTTTATAAAACAAACTAAAAATAGTGCAGTGATTACTCTCTTAGATAAAGTAACTATCTTAGCGAAAGTATCTTAGCGAAAGTATCTGAGCGCAAAAGGTCAATAAATCGACCTGTACGCCACGTCCTGCATATCATTACGGTTTACTATACTAAGCGTTTGCTGACTAAGCAAGGCGTATTTTGTGTGACTATATGACATTTATATGTTTGTTTAGAAAAAAAGGATTTTATAGCGATATCAGACCTATTTTGGCTATTTATCTTAATATGATTTATAATAGCGCGCTCAGGTTCCCTCTACCCTGACTTAAAAAAAGGACTCTTCTATGAGCAGTAGTACCCTTTCAACCACCCCGATTCAATCTATTCGCTATAGCCGTGCTTTATTTTGGCTTGTCAGTCTGCATATATTTATTATTGCTATCAGTAATTACTTGGTGCAAATACCTGTCGGACTATTTGGTTTTATTACCACATGGGGCGCCGTCACCTTCCCCTTCATCTTTCTGATTACGGATTTGACCGTACGCATATTTGGTCAAAATCTCGCTAGACGCATTATCTTTTTTGCTATGCTGCCAGCGCTGGTGATTTCTTATTATTTCTCAGTGGTGTTTTCAAATGGTCAGTTTGTTGGTCATGAGCATCTGCTAGATTTTAACCTGTTTGTCTTTCGCATTGTGGTGGCAAGCTTTAGCGCTTATGTCGTCGGACAGCTGTTAGATATCCAAGTGTTTAATAAATTACGCCAGCTTAAAACATGGTGGATTGCGCCCTTAGTATCGACGTTTATTGGTAATCTTGTCGATAGCTTTTGCTTTTTTGCCATCGCTTTTTATAAAAGCCCTGACTCCTTTATGGCGACGCACTGGGTTGAGATTGGCGCGATGGATTACTTGTTTAAAATAGTAATGGGCGTGCTTATTTTCTTACCTTTATATGGTGTGATATTGGCAAAGTTGCAGAAAGTGCTTGCAGGGAAGGAGAAATAAGAAAGCAATGAGCTATGTTGAGCGCACTGCTGATGATAGAGGTTGGTAAAGTGTGGGCCATGCATCAAGCGTGTAGACAGACTCAAATTTAATGCCAAAGATTTAGCTAACTATTCAGAAACATCTGCGCATTCAGAAACATCTAAGCATTCAAAAATATAGTATGTAAATACAGATAAAAAAACAGGTTATACCAATTACTTGATATAACCTGTCATTACTACGATTTTCTATCAAAGCGCTTTTTGCTTAATATGAAGTTAGCGTTGAAACTAAAATTCAAACTAAGTAATCGACTTTGCTTCGCGCTTACGATAATTGAGTGAGGCGACAAACGCCCAACCAATAAAGGTAATACCGATAAGGCCAGTGATAAGCTCTGGCACATGGAATTTCACCGATAATAACATAATGATGGCTAAAGCACCGATGGCATAATGCGCACCATGCTCAAGATAGACGAACTCATCAAGCGTGCCTTTGTCTACCAAGAAGATAGTCATCGAACGCACAAACATCGCACCAATAGCCAGACCAAGCATAATCACGATAACGTCATTGGTAATCGCAAATGCGCCAATCACACCATCAAAACTGAATGAAGCATCAAGGACTTCTAAGTATAAAAAGCCGATAATACCGCCCTTCATAATCGCGCTAGTTGCAGCACCAGTACTATTACCTTGAGCGTCTAGTTCTTCTTCAAGATCACCTTCAAGCATACCCGAGACCACTTGTACGCCAAGGTATACCAAGATACCCCATATGCCTGCAATCAATACCGCTGCTGACTGCTCAGGGTTAGCAAATGATACCGCAATCATCAACACGATAAGCGCCACAAACACGCTCATAGCATCGACTTTACCCAGTTTTGCCAAGCGGCTCTCGAGCCAATCAAACCAGTGCACTTCTTTATCATCAAAGATAAAGTTCAAGAACACCAATAGTAAGAAGATACCACCAAAGGCTGAGATTTCAGCATGGTGTGCCATTAGTCTTGCCGAGTATTCTTTAGGATCGTTCAATGCCAAATCTATAACTTGCATCATACCAAGATCAGCGGTAACCGCGACGATGACAATAGGGAATACCAAACGCATACCGAAGACGGCGATTAAAATACCGACGGTTAAGAAAATCTTTTTCCAAAATTCGTCCCAGCCTTTAAGGACTGAGGCGTTGACCACCGCATTATCAAATGATAATGAAATTTCCATGACGGCCAAAATAGCGGTAATAGATAAGGTGGTTATCATACCGCCTATACCGCCGTGTGAATATCCCCACCATGCCGCTACCGCTAGGGCAATAATAGTGAAGATAAAGTCTAAATAAAAATGTCTCATGACACATCCTGTCTGGTTGCATAAAGCTAAGGTCGGTCTATTATAGACACAAACCGCAAAAAAAGCGGTTATTGCTAACCACTTTTTTGCATAATTTTAAACGAAACATAAAGCATTACCAGTCTTTTAGCTATGAATAATTGTGACTATTTTGCAACCATATTTTACCGTCAAAATAGCGGCTTATAATTACTGTTGAAGTACCTGTTTACAGCACCTTCAAACAGTGGCTGTTTATAGTGGTTTCAAATATTGATTTTAAATATTGATTTTCAATAATCACTTTAAAATAGCCACTTTAAATAAATAGCTAGGACCTGCTTTAGGTCTTGGACGTGATCATTCTATAAAAGTCGATTTACGGTAAGAATAAAACATTAAGACCGTGTTAGATATCGACGCCATACTGCTGACACATGGCTTGCAAGCCACCTGAATAGCCTTGACCAACGGCGCGGAATTTCCACTCACCGTTATGACGATAGACCTCGCCAAATACCATCGCCGTTTCAACAGAGTAATCTTCTGCTAAATCAAAACGTACCACTTCCGTGCCTGTTTCTTCGTTCACAACACGGATAAAGGCGTTGGCTACTTGACCAAAGTTTTGGCTACGAGCGGCTGCATCATGAATAGTGACGGTAACGACGATTTTATCGACATCAGCAGGAACTTGGGTCAGGTTTACTTTAACGACTTCATCATCGCCGTCGCCTTCGCCAGTACGGTTGTCGCCGGTATGCTCAACCGCGCCATTGTCAGATTTTAGCTGGTTGTAAAAGATAAAGTCATGATCGCCGCGTACTTTACCCGCAGTGCTGAGTAAAAATACACTGGCATCCAAATCGAACTCAGCGCCAGACGTTGCGCGCTCATCCCAACCAAGACCGATAAGCAGCTTAGTTAAGTTTGGGTCAGTTTTGGTTAGCGATAAGTTACCGCCTTTATTAAGGGATAATGCCATGGAATTGTCCTTGTTATTAGAGTAGGGAAGGTTTAACTATTACAGCGTTAGGAATGAATGCTATAAAAGTCAAAGTCTATAAATATAAGCGATAGCGGGATTAAACTGTTCGTAAAACTATCGTTTAACGGTTGTCTAACTATTACTTAATGACGCTCTATCATAACAACAAAAAATGACCCAATCAAAGCCGATTGGGTCATTGTTATGTGTACGGTTATGCGTACGATAAGACTGACGATAAAGGACAGCGTTTACATGCAGTGCTTAAGCTTTACCGGCATCTAGAAACCTAAATTATAGGCTTTGACGATGGCGAATCTCAAAGCTCTGATGAATCGGCTTTTTAACATCAAAATCAAAACCAATGGTTTTTTGGGTGATATCAACAATATCATAGCGCTCAGTCAGCTGCTCATCGAGCTCAAAGCGGGTAAAGTTATTGGAGAAATACAACACGCCGTCTGAGGTCAAGCGGTTCATCGCGCGGTTGATAAGAGCAGAGTGGTCGCGCTGCACATCAAAGGTACCTTGGAACTTTTTCGAGTTCGAAAAGGTTGGCGGATCAATAAAGATAATATCAAATTGTTCCGTATTGTCTTTAATCCACTCAAAGATATCAGCGGCGACAAACTGATATTTGTTGCGGCTAACGTCAAGACCATTTAGGACGAAGTTTTGCTTGCCCCAATCGAGATAATTCTGTGATAAATCGACGCTGGTGACTTTTTTCGCGCCAGCCAAGGCCGCATGGACACTTGCCGTACAGGTATAAGCAAATAAGTTCAGTACGGATTTATTACGACTGTTGTCTTTGATACGGGCGCGCATATTACGGTGATCAATAAACAAACCCGTATCGAGATAATCGGTAAAGTTGACATAGAAGTACGCGCCATCTTCACGAGCGACATAGAACTTGCCACGCTTTTCAGTATTGCCTTGCTTGCTATATTGGTCATTACCAGACTGACGCGCCCGGGTTTTGATAAAGATTTGTTCACGGTTAATGCCAAAGACTTCACGAATACCCATTAACGCCAAATTAAAGCGTTTTTTCGCCGTCTCAGGTGGAATGGTTTTTGGTGGCGCGTATTCTTGCACGTGCACATAATCGCCATATAAATCGACCGCTACTTTGAAATCAGGCAAATCAGCGTTATAAACGCGTAAATTACTGACAGTGTCTTTTTTAGCCAGTTTCTTCAGTTTGGCAAGATTTTTTTGCAAGCGGTTGATGAAGTCTTGTCCTTCTTCCACTTCAATCTCACGCTTCTCAAAGCGGCTGACCAAATTACCCGTTTGCCCCGCAATCAAGGTGCCGTAGCGGAAATAAACCGTAATAGCACCGTTATGACAGCGTAAAGTTTTTGGCTCTTTAATCGGCAAGATATCCACTTGTTCGACATTGGCCGCCAAGATTCCAACCATAGGGTCGATATCAATACCGGCAAAACTGTCTTGTAAAATCAGCCCAAGCGCATGATATAACGGCTTAATCATCTCTTCATCACCCAAGCGCTCACCATACGGTGGGTTGGTAATGACTAAAGGATTGCTTAAGCGACCATCATCGACCAATGGTTTTAGGACGCTGCTGAGTTGGTCAAGAGCGCGAGTCTCAAGGTCAAGCAGTGGTAATAAGTCCTGCAAACCGGCAGCAATTAAGTTCTTTTCTGTCGCCAAAATCGCGCCGCTATCGGCATCAAAGCCCAAAATTAGCGGTAAAGTATCTGGCTGCTCGTTGGTAATGGCCAACGCATCACGGAAACGCGTCTGGGCATCATCAATCATCTGTTGCCACAGCGCATCGTCATGATGCTGCCACTCGTAAAAACCAAATTGATTGGCGGCTTTATCAATACCGACGGCATAATCGCAATGCATGAGAAGGGCTTCAATAATAAAGGTGCCAGAACCACACATTGGATCAATCAGAGCATTATATAAAGGGGCATTACCTTCTTCATTTTTCTTATGCCAGCCTGCGCTGTAAAGCAACGCTGCTGCTAAGTTCTCTTTTAATGGCGCTTCGGTCATCGCCACACGGTAGCCACGGCGATGCAAACTGGTGCCTGATAAATCTAAATACAGCTCAGCTTGCTTATCATTGACCGTTGCAAACACCGAAAAATCTGGGTTTTTACTATCGACGTTAGGACGGCTGTCATATACTTCGTTAAAGGTATCGGCAATCGCATCTTTGATACGCAGCATGGCAAATTGCTGACTGACGGCAACGCGTTTATCAACCGATAGACGAATGGCGAACGTTTGCTCTAGCTTAAATTGTTCCGTCCAATCGACCGATTTTGCCAAACCATAAAGCTGCTCTGCCACATCGTATTCAGTATTGATGTTTTTACGTTTAATCAGCATCAATACCCGTGACGCAACCCGCGACCACAAGCAAATGGTGTATAGGTCACGCAATGTACCAGTCACCGCTAAACGACCAGTACTCTTGATCTCGCTTGCAATACCAAAACTGGTCAGCTCAGTTTGTAGCGGTGCCTCAAGCCCATCGGCACAGGTAATAATAAGGTCAAGCGACAACTCTGCTGAAGCGGCTGGTGAGGAGTTGGGCGTGGTTGTTTCGGTCATACGGATACCTGTGGGCTAAATTGATAAATATTGATAAATAAGGTACATCATAAAATAAGATGTTTAACCGCCAATTTTACCATAATTACACCATGGATAGTTTAAAGCGGCATTGTTTAAAAGACTGTTTTTAAGAAACGGCTTTTTGTTTTTAAACTAAAATCATGGCGCATCATTGTTTTTTAATATCGTTAAGCAGCTAATGACACTGATTACTTACCGCCTTTTTTTAACGCGGCTGTTTCTGTGACCAATTGCGTAGGGGTCGCAACTGGCTTAGTAACGATAGGGTAAACCTGCTCTGTTGGCATCAGTAGGCGCATATGCGGATAAGGGGTTGAGATATCAGCGGCATCAAAGGCACGTTTGATATTCTCGCGTAAGACTTCTTTGATTTTAGGCATACGTGCAACAGCCGCAGGCTTGACCCAAAAACGCACGATAAAAAACACGCCATATTCGCCAATCTCATCAACAGTCGCTGAGGTTTCAGGGCGATTTAATACCACGTCGCTCTCAGACAATACCTGCAAAATCACCTCACGTGCCTTGTCGATATCATCTTCAAAAGCAATGCGCATACGAATATCAAAACGTATAAAGTTTTTCGAGGTTAAATTGATGACCACAGAAGAAGCGACATTTGAGTTGGGGATAATAACGGTGATATTGTCGCGGGTTAAGACATGGGTCGTGCGTAAAGCGATAACCACGACGCGCCCTTCATTGTCATTGATATTGACCCAGTCGCCAACTTGAAACGATTGCTCAAGCAAAATGGTAATACCAGCGATAAAGTTAGCCAGCGTTGATTGGGCGGCAAAGCCCACGGCAATACCGGCAATACCTAAACCTGCCACTAACGATACGATATCAAAGCCAAATTGCGCCATGACGCTGGCAAGTCCGAATACCAATAACAGTACGGACAAGATATTTTTGAGTAGCTGCTCGATAGAAGCGTTTAGGCCATAATGCTGCAAAACCTTATGGATAATTTGCCCAGATGACGTCCACAGCACATAATAAATACCCGCCCAAGTACTGGCTTTAGCAGTGGCTTTGACCGTATCTGGCTCAAAATTAAGCTGGCTCATAATGGCTATCAAACTGGTCACAATCCAGATATAGCGCAGTATTGAGCGAACAATTTTAGATCGGCGCTCATTTAAGCGGATTCTGGTTCTGCTTTTTTTGACAATGTAGATAGCAAGCCAATAGAAAAATCCCAATACCGCCAGCAGTATTAGGATTTTGATACCCGTACTCACCAATTCTACCGATTTAGCTGACCAGTCTAACGAGTCTTCATCTATAGTGCCACCGATAGCAAGGTATAGGCTAGTATGTAGGTCGCGAACAATCTCTTGAAAGAAGTCAGTAATACCAGCGATTGCCATTGTTTCATCCATGCAGGGTTTAGGTCTAAATAAAATGGGTATTAAAAAGTCTGATTGTAAATTAACTCAAATCGCTCAGGCAAATCAACTATGACCTCAACTGCTTTGAACGTTCATTTGAGCACTAACTTAAAGTGATATAAGTCAAAACGACAAAAGTACGAAGCATAATTTTATTAAAAAACATTGCCGCTTATCTCGTTAAAAGCAAATACTTAAAAATTGCCTTCTTGGGTATCATGCGATTGATAAGGTATTTTCATCATACGCTGAACATCACGTAATGCGGTACGCAAACCTTCTAATATCGTCGGATGATAAAACGGCGTATCAAGCATGTCTTTGATACTCAAATCGTTGGTAATTGCCATCGCCAATATATGTCCAATATATTCCGCATCAGGGCCGACCATGCTGGCGCCCAAGATTCTATCGGTCTTTTTGCAACCATAAATATGCAATAGACCGCAGTTAACACCCATCACGCGGCTACGCCCTTGATTGTCAAAGCTCACTTTGCCAATCACATGTTCAAGCTCTGAGTCTGCTTGGATTTCAGATAGCGACATACCGACGTTCATGATTTGTGGCGCGCAAAATACAATGGAAAATGGCGTGGCAGGCGGGCGAATATAGGCGTCTGTCTTATTGTCGCAAACAAGGCTGCCGGCGCTAAACCCTTCATCACTGGCTACATGTAATAAAGGAAGATTGGCATTGGCATCACCAACGATATAGACTTCTAAATCACCGATTTTACCAGTCTTTTTATCAAGCTGCTTTGGGCGATTTTTATCATCAAGCTCAACGCCTAGGTTTTCAACACCAAGCTCATCAATGTTATTGCGGCGACCTGTGGCAACCAGTACGTATTCGCCTTGCCACTGCTGCGTTTGACCGGCGCTATCTTCGTAGTCAATAAAGGCAACCGAGCCTTTATCGATTGAATTTTCCTGAATACCAACCTCGGTAATGTTGCTACCTAAATGCATGGTTAGTTCGCGATTTAAGCAATCGATGGCTTTATTATTAATGTCATCGTCTTTTAAACTGGCCACGCGTTTGACACGATTAAATAAAGTAACGTCGACGCCTAAGCGTTTAAAGGCTTGGGCAAGCTCTAAGCCGATGGCACCTGCACCAACCACCGCCAGTGATTTTGGTAAATCAGCCAGCTCAAAGACAGTGTCAGAGGTAATCATGGTATCGCCAAGCTTGTCCGCCCAACCCTCTGGGATAAAGGTTGAGCTACCAGTCGCGACAATGATTTTATCCGCTTCGATTAGCTCGTTATTAACCTCAATCAATCCCTGTTCATTGATATAAGCGCGACCCGCTATTTTCGTTTCTGCAGGCCAACTTTCTACTTGCTTCTCAACGTAGCTGGCAAAATGATCACGCTCAGCGCGAACCCGCGCCATGACTTGTTTGCCATCTATTCGTGCGCTGGCATGCACACCAAACTCGCCAGAATGATTGGCCTCATGTGCGCGGTCAGCAGCAGCAATAAGCAGTTTACTTGGCATACAACCGACCGCAATACAGGTGGTTGTCCAAAATCCATCATTAATAATTATGACGTCGTCTTTTAATTTGCGGGCTTGGTGAAAGGCATTTTGACCAGCAGTACCAGCGCCAATGACCGCAACCGATACCTTGCGTGTCACTTTTTTATGGCTATTGTCAGCAGTGTTATCAGGCTGTTTATTCATAATATTCTCAAAGGCGAATGTGATATTAGGTGATGAATTTGCACAAAAAATGATGAAAAAGGCTATTGAAAAATTAAGGCGCTAACGTATTCAATAAACGCTCAGTATAGCCAGCCGCGCGTAAATTACGCTGCGCATGAGTTAGCGTGCCATCTTTATCAAAGACAAAGGCTGAACGTACTAGACCTAAGCTGATTTTTCCATACATGTTTTTTTCTTTAATAACATCAAAGTACTGGCATAATTTTTCATCACTATCACTGATAAGTGCGATATTAAGATGGTGTTTAGCGATGAATTTTTCGTGAGATTCGACGCTATCACGCGAAACACCGATGATATCGTAACCCAATTTATCAAACTCATTGAGCTGAGCGGTAAACTCTGTCGCTTGCGTGGTGCAGCCTGGGGTATTGTCTTTGGGATAAAAGTATAAAATTAGGCCTTTATCAGTATGAGTAACCAGCTCTTTTAGGCTGATGTCGTCATGTATAAAGTTGCCATCTAGCTCGCGCACGATGGTGACTGGGAAATCAGGTAGGGCAATAGTCTCGGTGGTCGGCTTGGCCATGATAAAATCCTTATTAGTTTTGGTTATGCATATATTGTTGTTTATACATATATTATAGTGATTGCTCTTATTATAGGCAGATGCATCGCAATTTCATCGCAATAACTACTCAGTTTTACACTTCACTTATTCATTAGCAACAAAAAAGACTGGCAATGACCAGTCTTTTGTATTTTGCAGCAAATATTTTTTACGGGCTTTAAGCAGGTTTTTGTGGCTGCTTTAAATCCAAACCAACCGTGCATTGCTGCAGGTCTTTTTGCATTTTTTTCACGTAAGGTAAGCTTGATGGATCTTTTTTATCTTGTGCGTAGCTTTCAATTTCCCACATCTGACCGATGGTCATCTCGCTGCGGACACCGATGGTGCACTTGCATAATTTGGTCGCGGTATTTTTGTCAGCGACCTTATATTTGACCGCGCCATTAACACAAGTATTGATATTATTTTGCTTGATATTGGCAGCGTTTGCTTGTGGCAATGCAAACAGAGCAGCTAGGGCTAGGGGTAATACGGGTAACAACTTCATAAACATCCTCTATAGGTCGCGTCAATTTTTCAGATTTTATAGGCAAAAATCTTGGTCGTTTTATTTGGTTACTGGTCTAAGTATTGATTTTAGCACTGATTTTAATAATGGTTAGGACACTAATTTTGTCACTGATTTTATAACTTGCATGAGCAAATATATAGGCAATTCTTCATCTATATAGCGCTCATTACATTTAGCTAACTATCAGTACGGTTATCTTGTCATTGATATAGTCGCCCATACCATAGCAATTAAATTGCTTAAAATACAACGCCAGCGTGCTGTGTTAATGCAAGCAAATGTTGCGCAAATATTTAATGAGCTGCGCTATTAAGACAATCATACTCGCCTTTAAGGTAGCTATAAGCCTGTTTTTACAGTATTTATTCAGGCTGATAATGGGTAGGGTCAGTAACGCCAGCTTGGGCAAATCCTTGGCGGCGCAGCACACAGCTGTCGCAAACACCGCAAGCCAACCCATCGACATCTGCTTGATAACAAGAAATCGTCTGCCCATAATCAACCCCTAACGATAAACCAAGCTCGATGGTTTTGGCTTTAGATAACTGCTGCAGTGGTGTTTGAATCGATAAATGGTGACCGGTGACGCCAGCTTTGGTGGCAAGATTGGCCATGTGTTCAAAAGCAGCGATATATTCGGGACGGCAATCAGGGTAGCCTGAATAATCGACGGAGCTTACGCCAATGACGATATGGTTGGCATCGGTCACCTCAGCAACTGCCAAGGCGTAAGATAAAAATATGGTATTACGCGCAGGCACATAAGTGTTTGGGATAGCGTCGTTATCGATCTCACCACGTTTTTTACTGGGGAATTTATCGGTATCGCCATCAGGGACAATCATGCTGTGGTCAGTGAGTGATGAGCCGCCAAGCTGCGCGATATCGATATCAATAATGCGATGATTGACACCTGCGGTTTCAGCGATGGCTTTGGCGGCGACCAGCTCACTATTATGACGTTGACCGTAATTAAAACTGACCGCCGTCACAGAAGCATAGCGCGCCTTTGCCCAATACAAACAAGTCACGGAATCAAGCCCGCCTGATAGTAGCACCACGGCATTTTGGCTTTTATGCAGGGAAGTCAAGTTAGAATCGTCTTGTGAATGGGTAGAGAAGGTCTGCGCAGTAACATGAGTCATAGTGGTATCTATTATTAGTTTGAAAGTATTGGTTCAAAAATATGGATTTACGAAAGCCGTCTATTTTAACAAAAATAGCCCCGTTACAGAACCTTGAAGGTGTTATTAAAAGAGGGCTAAAGCGTGATTAAGTAGTGGCTAAAGGATGGTTCAGTCAGCACTGTATTTGTATTATCCATCAAACACTATTAATCAGACATAGGGCAATCAAACAGGCGATTAGGCATAAGTACTGTTGTAAAGTTAAATAACAGTCTTAAGTTGCCCTGATATTTAGCCTTATCAATTAACGTCATATTTTCAATCTGTTAGCAAAATTTGTTATAATCGCTGCTTTTAAAGCCCATGTGCTAAAAATATTGCTAACTGCTTTATAGCAAAATCAACCTTGTAAAGATATTGAGTAACTTATGACCGTAGCGACCTTGTTTACGCCACAAATCACCCCTCAGCCTGATGTTGCGCCTATCGATACTGATTCTACGGATGCTAGCTCTGCCGAGACTGGTTGGGATAGCTCTGCATTAGATACGGATGTCGCTGACGAATCTAACGAATCTGATGAAGTTGCGCATGACAATGATATGGCTGAGCAATTATCATCTAATCAGCTGCTACCGACTGAAACGGCACAATTTCGCAAACTACAAAAAAAGATACGCCGCCAAGTATCATGGGCGATTCGCGATTTTAACATGATTGAAGATGGCGACGTCATCATGGTTTGTGTGTCAGGCGGCAAAGACAGCTATACACTGCTAGATATCTTGTTGTTACTCAAGCGTATTGCCCCGATTAGCTTTGATATCGTCGCGGTCAATCTCGACCAAAAGCAGCCTGGTTATCCTGAAGATATTTTGCCCGCTTATCTGAATGAGCAGGGTATCGCGCATTATATTTTAGAAAAAGACACTTATAGTATCGTCAAAAGCGTGGTGCCAGAAGGTAAAACTTATTGCTCGGCCTGTTCACGTCTGCGCCGTGGCTCGCTATACGGCTTTGCCAAACAAATTGGCGCAACCAAAATCGCCCTTGGCCATCATCGCGACGATATGCTGGCGACGTTCTTTTTAAACTTATTTCACGGCGGCGCGCTTAAATCGATGCCACCGAAACTGCTCAGCGATGATAAGCAAAACTTGCTGATTCGCCCGCTTGCCTACGTTGAAGAAAAAGACATCATTGAATATGCCCGTTTAAAAGAATTTCCGATTATTCCGTGCAATCTATGCGGCAGCCAAACCAATCTACAACGGGCGATTATCAATGACATGCTACGCGAATGGGATGACGCCCATCCGCAGCGCTTAGCGTCTATTTTTAAAGCCATGCAAAATGTCGCACCGTCGCAATTAGCCGATCGTGAATTATTTGATTTTGAGACATTAAGCCTCGAGCGTGATGATAATGAGCGCTTATTTGAAGGCGATAATATCCAAGCAGGGCAGACCGATAGTCTGGCTGAGATTGGATTACCTGTAGCGCCAAAAACTCAAGTCTTTAATCCAAAATTTGCCAATAATCAGAACACGGACGCAGCAGATGAAACGGAAAAAAACAGCCGTATAACGCAGAAAATTCCAACGATTAATCCTGTCATTTAATGAGCTGATGGTTTAAAGCTATAGTCAAAATATCCTAAAAACGCTACGGTATTGCTGATATCAATTTTTTGTAGCCTCTGTCTGCGCAGGCACAGCAAGCAAGAAAAATTGATATCAGCAGCGCGTGATGTATCGATATTACTTTTCACTGACTATATGTTGCTTAAATAATCTTAAGTTAATTTGATAAAGTTAAATCCATAAAAGTTAGCCCCATAAAAAACCAGCCCTTAATAACTAAGGGCTGGTTTTTTTAATCTAAAATAGCTATTTAAATAACACTAGCTTTCGGCAAACACCGGTAGCGGATTAAAACTTACCTCTGAGCGTGGCAATTTTGCTACATCTTGCATACGCCAATCATCCTTACCATCATTACTAACTTGTAAGTAATATTTGGCTTTGACTGGGTCAATATTTACCTGAGCGCTATATTTGTTGCCTTCTTCATGTTTTAACACAACATCACGATCTTTTTTGATATCGGTGGCATGTGAGATAGATAACTCTAAGGTATCAGGATAAGTAACCGGCTCACCATTTGATAATTTACCAGACTGCAAGCTCTGCTCGGGATAATTGAGATAAAACACGATATCACCATTATCGGCAAACTGCATTTGACCGTGTAAGTCTAAATCATAGGTGAGCTTGTCGCGCGAGACGTCATGATAGAGGGTTTTACCATCCATATACCAATCGTCACGTACCACACTGTCACGTATTTGGTAAGAATAATAGACAAACCAGATGCAGGCAATAACGACTAACGCTGGCATGCCAATGACAAAAATAACCACCATATAGTTTTTGTACCATGGCTGGCTATCTTGATGCTTAAAGTTGGGGGCTGGACTAGACATAACATACCTATTAATCAGATATTCGTTTATAGCTGTCTGTCAGAGAGTTATAAACGGTATCAACGGATAAAATGATGGCTCAATACTGCCAGATTAATGACGAAATATTCACCCGCTAATCATTGACAGATATTCATCAACCAACAGCTAATAACTAACGGATGAAAGCTATAAAATATAAAAATATAGTAATTAAGCACGCAAAGACTTATTGTCCTTGCGTGGTAAAGATGTTTTGTTTGCTGACATTATACTGACCATTTTCGCTCTTCACATTTAAAGTAACTGGTGTTTGACCAAACTCAATCACATCAGGGTCACCATAAATACTCACTGGCATATCAAAGCTTTCACCAGCCTCTAACGGCACATCGTTAAAGCGTAGCTCTAAGCTCAAACCGTCTTGTGGCTCAAGGGTTATCTTATAAGTGTGAGGCTCTTGCGTTTTGTTGGTCAATTTAACGATATAGCTGTTCTCAATCATGCCTTGCTGATTCAATGACGACAACTGGTTGCGGTCACGGCGAATATCAATCTCTAGCGGTACGCGATCATTCAAGGCATAAATTACGCCGCCACAAAGCACGGTCAGTAAGGTTAAGTAGGCGAAGAAGCGCGGACGGAATATTCGGCTTGGCTCTTTCTCGACCAATTGACGCTCTGTTGTATAACGAATCAGCCCGCGTGGGTAGCCAACTTTATCCATTACATCATTACACGCATCGATACAGGCAGCGCATTGGATACAAGCTACTTGCAAACCATCACGAATATCAATACCCGTTGGGCAGACCTGCACACACATCTGACATTCGATACAGTCGCCTAAATCCTCAGGGTTGGTGCCTTTTTTGCGCGCGCCGCGAGGCTCACCGCGCTCATAATCGTAAGAAACGATTAACGTATCTTTATCGAACATCACGCTTTGGAAGCGACCATAAGGACAGATTTGCACACACATCTGCTCACGCATATAGCCTGCATTGACGTAGGTCGAGAAAGCAAAAATAAATATCGATACCCATATCCACGTTGACCAATCAGGGAAGGGGATAAACCCTATCATCTGCCAATTTTGATACAACGCCTCAGTACCTGACACATAACTGACAAAGGTTGTGGCGGTAATCATCGAAAACACAAACCAGATAAAATACACTAAAAAACGCTTAAACGCTTTCTGTGCGCTCATAGGCTCTTTATCGAACTTTATACGCTTGTTACGATCGCCAATCATCAGCTTTTCAACATATTGGAACATATGCGTCCAAATGGTCTGGGGACAGGCATAGCCACACCACACCCGTCCGGCGTAGACAGTCACCATAAATAGGGCAAAGGCAGCAATAAGCGCAAAAGCAGCAATAAAATAAAAATCTTGGGTTAAAAAGGTCATACCAAAAATATAATAATGCTGCGACGGCACATCAAACCAGATTGCTTGCCTACCGTTATAACGTAGCCACGGCAAAATCAGAAATAATGCCAAAAACGCATACATGCTAATGACACGGATGTTTTGATAAAATCCGGTGACAAATCTGGGATGCACACGTTTTTTATTGGCGTTAAGATCGACGACAGGGATTTTATTGGATTGTTGTGCTGACATAAACGTGCCTCTTTAAAAAAAGAATCAGTCTGCTGGCATGATGAACAAATACCCTGAATAACTGGGTATATGAATGTGCGATGTTATCAATGTCAGTAAGTAGCGAGACAGACTGAAAGTCAAAATATGCTGACTCGACTACCAAATGAGCGATTGTAAATAATGGGTTTAAATATGCTTAAATGGATGATTCAATAGTGTTTCTCATAGATAGCTATTTTAACATTCTCCCTACTATAAATGGGGCAATAATGCTAGAAAGCAACATTAATCTCATCATTATTGATAGCCAAATGCAGTAATAGCATCTACTCATGAGAAACAAATCATAAACAAGGGACAAATGACCAAGCCTGATTATTGCTAATGAGAGTATTAAGGTTTTTATTGAATTTACTCACTATAACCAACATTTAGCCCTCAGTGAATAACTAAAAAGGGAGAACTGCAATAACAGTCCTCCCTTTTTTAAACTTACTTATTTACGATATAGCGACTGACTAAATATGATTAGTTAGCGGCTGTCGTTTCTGCTGTAGCGGTTGCGGTTGTCTCTGCCTGAGGAGCAGAGGCAGAGACTGTTTTTGCTTTAGCAGGTTGAGCGCTTCTGTCTGATAGAGAATAAACATAAGCAGCAAGCAACATAATGCGCTCATTACCCAGTTTGGTTTCCCACTCAGGCATTACGCCTGCACGACCATAACGTACCGTTTCGCGAATAGTTTCACGATCGCCGCCGTATAGCCAGATTTTATCTGTCAAGTTTGGCGCGCCAGTAGAGGTCATACCTTTTGCGTCTGGACCATGACAAAGTACACAGTTGGTTGGCTCGTTGAAGATTGCCTCACCCTGAGTAACTTTGGCTTTATCCAACTCATAACCTGGTTGATTGCCAGATATTGATAGGACATATTCAGACACGGCACGAACACCGTCTTCACCGATTTGATCACGCCATGCGGTCATACCACCGACGCGGCCGTTATGTAGAGTCGTCAAGATATTTGCCGCCTCACCGCCATATAACCAGTCATTATCGGTAAGATTTGGATAGCCAGCCGCACCTTTGGCGTTAGAGCCATGACAAACTGCACAGTTCTGTAAGAACAAGCGACTACCAACCTTCAATGCATTCGGGTTTTCAGCCAGCTTTTCTACATAAGGTGCCAACTCGGCCACTTTCTCGTCGATTTGAGCCTGTAGCTCTGCTGGTGGCTTCTCACTATGACGCAGGGTTGCTTGCATCTCAGAAAGCGTTGCTAGGGTTTTTGTTGCACCGCTCGCATCGGCCTTGGCCAAAATGTTTTGCTCAAAGTTATCGGTAAATACTTTGTTATTACTTTCAAGTTCGCTGTTCAACTCGTTATGAGAAGTCCATGGTAAGGTTTTGCCATCCACTTCTACGGTTGTAATACCTTCCCACTTTGATGGAAAGATAGCAGGGAAAAATATCCAGTATGCAACGGCCCAAATGATTGAGCCAAAAAATATCACTAGCCACCATTTAGGGAGTGGCTTATCGTATTCCTGAATGCCATCGTAAGTGTGACCAGTGGTACCGTCTTCCTCTACTTCTGGCTTGTACTTCAAAACCATTAGCAAAACACCGAGGATACCCGCCCAACACATAATACTTAGTATGGTGATCCAAGAACTCCAAAAAAATGTCATCGTTTATCCTTATTGCGCTGCTCTTCAGACAAAGATTCGATATCTTCGTCATCAAGCGCAAGTTGTGCATCTTCTTCGAAGCGTTTTTTGTTTTTTGGCGAATACGCCCACCATGCAACGCCTACGAAGGCAATAAAGGCAGAAACGGTCGCAATTGTTTGTAATTCACCAATACCCATTAGCGCTGTCCTTCCATCGCGGTACCTAACTGCTGTAAGTAGGCAACCAAAGCATCAAGCTCAGTGGCACCAAGTACAGCATCGGGTGCGCCTTCGATATCTTCTTCAGTATAAGGCACACCGAAGCGATCGCGGAATAGACGCATTTTGGCTTGAACATTGCTACCATTAACTTCATTGGTTGCAAGCCAAGGGAAACCAGGCATTACTGACTCAGGTACTAAAGAACGTGGCGCAATCAGATGCTGTTTTTGCCAATCTTCAGAATAGCGTCCACCAACACGTGCAAGGTCAGGACCCGTACGTTTTGAACCCCATAAGAATGGATGGTCCCACGTTGATTCTGCAGCACGCGAATAAGGTCCATAACGCTCAACTTCAGCACGTAACGGACGAATCATTTGGGTATGACAGACGTGACAGCCTTCACGAATGTAGATGTCACGACCTTCAAACTCAAGTGCAGTCCATGGCTCCATAGCGGGAAGGGGAGCGTTCACCCCACCTTCTTCAGGACCCTTGTTATCATAAATCAGCGGTACGATTTCAACGAGCGTTGCAAAGCTAATGGCAATAACAATACCGATAACCAACAAGCCTGTATTTTTTTCAATAATTTCATGCGGTGTACCAGACATGATCGCTCCTTATACGTTAGCTGCCGAAGGTTTATCAACACTAGGTTCATGATCCGTTGGGTCAGCGATATCTACAGGCTTACCTTCTGGCATTTGCAGTGTTTTATAAACGTTATATGCCATGACAAACATACCCGATACATACAATAGGCCACCAAAAGCACGACCGATATATGGGAAATGTGAGAACTCAACCGTATCAACGAAGCTGTATACCAACGTACCGTCTGGGTTGGTCGCAAGCCACATCATGCCTTGGCCAATACCTGAAATCCACATAGAGACGATATAGAAGATAGTACCTGCTGTTGCCAACCAGAAATGCGTGGTGATTAAGCTGATTGAGTACATTTTTGGTTTGTTATAGATACGTGGTAACAGTACGTATAGCGAACCAATGGTAATCATACCAACCCAGCCAAGCGCACCTGAGTGTACGTGACCTACAGTCCAGTCAGTGTTATGAGATAAGGCGTTGACGGTCTTAATAGACATCATTGGACCTTCAAACGTCGACATCGCATAGAACGACAATGCCACAATCATAAAGCGAATGATCGGATCGGTACGTAACTTATCCCAACTACCTGATAGCGTTAGTACCCCGTTAATCATACCACCCCAAGATGGTGCAAATAGGATGATTGAGAATACCATTGCTAATGACTGCGTCCAATCTGGAAGCGCTGAATAATGCAAATGGTGACCACCAGCCCACATGTATGATGCAATCAACGCCCAAAAGTGAACGATAGACAAACGGTAAGAGTAAATAGGACGACCAATCTGTACTGGAACGAAGTAATACATCATCCCAAGGAAAGCGGCCGTTAAGTAGAAACCTACCGCATTATGCCCGTACCACCACTGCACCATCGCATCGGTTGCACCGCCAAATAACGAATAAGATTTAAACGCACTAACAGGGATAGCCATACTGTTTACGATATGCAGTAGAGCAATCGTAATAATAAAGGCCGCAAAGAACCAGTTAGCCACATAAATATGTGAGGTTTTACGTTTGATTAGCGTACCGAAGAAGACGATGGCGTAAGAAATCCACACCAAGGCAATCAAAATATCGATCGGCCACTCAAGCTCGGCGTATTCTTTGGTAGACGTTAACCCTAAAGGCAGGGTGATAACGGCGGCGACGATAACCGTCTGCCAACCCCAAAAGGTGAACCAGGCCAAATAAGGCGCAAATAGCCTCGTTTTACAGGTACGCTGGACAATATAGTAAGACGTTGCGAACAGGGCAGAGCCACCGAACGCAAAAATGACCGCATTGGTGTGGAGCGGTCTTAGGCGACTAAATGTCAACCATGGAATGTCAAAGTTGAGTGCTGGCCATGCTAACTGTGAAGCAATGAACACACCAATACTCATGCCGACGATGCCCCATATCACGGCCATTATCGTAAAGAATCTTACGACAGTGATTTCATATTCACGGTCAACTGGGGCGACTGCTGTGTTTTGTAAACTCATTGGATGATTCCTTTACAGCCCGAATTATCAACAGAATTAACTAACTCTCCGCGGCAGCTGTCTTATAAAAATTTATAAGCAGACAATGATTGCGGTACATGCTATTTTTTGACTACTCTTATCAGTCTTGCCATTATTAACTATCAACTTCGCTAGTTATCAGCTATCGCTGATGAGTAGAGGACGGCGATAAAAACGCACTGCGCTCACAGCTAGTCGATAGTAGGATTGTTAATAAACGGTCAGATTTGATAAGAAAACGTGCCTTCCTTGAGCATCAAACATCTATTGAGGCTGAGTATGTATCTTAATTATTACTGATAAAAACAGTATGAACGAAGATAGATACTGATATTCAACTGGCGCTAAAAAGCTTATGCACCATCAATGTATGCTAGCGGCGGCTGACGAAAAAACATGTTTAGGTAATGTTTAGTTAAAACTCCCGACTCTGTTTAAGGGTATTGTAACGCAAACCTAATCAAATATCATCAGAACTATGCGCCAAAATACAAACTCTTTGGTAAAAATATGCGCCAACAACTTAATATTGCAGCATTATGCTCCCATTTTATACCCAATTTCCCTACTATTCTAGGGGTGAAAAAACATAGTGCTAACGAAGCAAAACGCAAACTTATCAGAAAAATTTGTAACCATGACGACATTGAACCTTTAAGAGGCTATAAATAAGTTTTACTTATTATCAAGTCGCATCTTATAATGGCGCTGAACAGTATTGCTGACAGGACGTTTTTATGCTTCTGTTAACAATTATTTTAATCATTGAAATAGCGGTCAGACTTATGCCTTTAATGGCACAAGCTGTCCATACATAAGCTTTTTATACATGAATTTTTTATAAATGAGCTTTTCATAATAGGTATTAAGGATAATAATATGGCAGTTTTTTTGACAGACGAATGGTTTGAACAAGTTGAGCAAATGGGTCAAGAAGCCGGTGAACTAAATCTACCACCAGCATTGGCTAATATGATTGTAAACCTAAAAGTATCTGATACTGAGCAAGATATCGAAGCCAGTTTCGCGAATGGTTTATTACATCGCGGCTTAAATGACGCAGCGACGACCACTTTATTGCTTGATCGCAGCATCTTACAATCAATCATCACTGATTTTGATACCAATGAAATCATGGGAGCCTTTATGGGTGGTAAAATCCGTGTTGAAGGCGATATGTCACAATTGATGGCAGTACAAACGGCGCGTCCAAGTGCTGAGCAAAAAGAGCTTTATAGTCGTATTAAGTCAATGACTACCATGGCTTAATGGTTTGTCTTGAGTTTTTATAAAATATAACGTTTAACATAAAAAAGCCCTTAATTCATATTAAGGGCTTTTTTATTGACAAATTTAACAGTATAGGACTGTATTAAATTAGGTGGCTTTTGATTGTTGCGCGCTTGCTTGCGATTTTTGATTTTCTTTATAAATCGCTGCTTGTAACCAGATATTCGCCTGTACATAGTCATGAACTTGGATAGCAGCAGTGGTTGAAGTTTTAGGCGCACCAATACGGATTACAAACGGGTCAGCATCTTGCTCACGCAGTACCACCACATCAAATAAGATGATGGGCTTACCATTAAACAGCGTTTCTTGCTTACCAAGCACCTGACCTTGACACCAAGCTTCATCTTCTTGCCCTAAGGTATCACCAAACAGGTAAGCACACATATGACCGAGATTAATCTCAACTGGTGCCATTTGCTCTTTGGTTTCAGGCTGCCATGCTTTGATTTGCTCTTGTAAATCGTCAGGCATTTTTCCATCGTTGGCGGCGACAATGTCGTTAAAAGCGCGATGATAGCGAATGGCTTCTTGGTCTTCGACCATAATCACTTCGTCTTGTTCGCTAAGCTTAATCTCATGCGCCCAAGCACTAAAATTCACATAATACGCCATATCCTGCTGATATAAATGACGGTTGGCCGTATAAAGCTGGTCAAAAGCATAAATGATGCTGCCATCAGCGGTGCGTAAGCGTAATACCGCATCATGGGTATTGTCATTGACAATCATACGTTCGATTTTGCACGTCAGCCCATAAGGGCTATCGACACAAGGGTAGGCATTGATAAAGCATTCAGGCTTGCCATCTTTCATCGCCAGCACCTGATTGATATGACAAGGCTGGTCTTCAGATAGCAGCAAACAGCTGTCTTTGGCACTGACATTGCTGTTAAGCCCTTTCGGCATGGCCGCTTTTTCAATCATCTTTTGCAGCCATTCTGGCACGTCTTGACTCATGTCATCGGTCAAAATGCGCCAATGATCGGCGTGACCGGCAGACTGCTCATCAGATAGAGTGATTTTGGTGGGGGATTGGATATTTTTATATTGATAATTAATGGTCATGAATATACTCAAACTTAAGTCAGCCATGAGGTTTGGGTCTAAAACTGTGATTGCTGACCATTATCCAATATGTGAGCGGATTGGTTTATGATAACCAGCAATGTCGTCAGTAAAGAGGCAACAAACAACAATGAGGGGTTAATGACAATTGTCCTTAGCATACAATATATAGGTATAGACGCAACTAATAGCAAGCCCCTCATGAAAAATAATGTTAAAAGTTGAGTTTTTATTAAAAAATACTGGCAGTTTGCGCTAATGACTGGCACATATAAGTCAAATTGTGTCAAACTAGCTCCCTTTTGACAGCGGCATTTTGCTGGTCATAACCCCTGTTTTTGTGTTCGATTGATATGTTTTTGCGGTAACTGTCTTAGTAAATGTAATGCTACGAGGCGGTTGTTGCATCTGGTTTTATAACATAAATAAAGTCGCACGTGGATAAGATAAAGAGTTTGAATATGTTTCGTCCTTTAGCGTTATTTATCGGCTTACGGTACACCCGAGCAGAGCGTAGTAATGGTTTTATCTCCTTTATATCGCTGATTTCAATGATTGGTCTGACGCTTGGCGTGGCGGTATTGATTACCGTGCTATCGGTCATGAATGGTTTTGATCGGGAGCTAAAGACTCGTATTTTGGGTATGGTGCCACAAGCGACGGTGATCTCAACCGAGATTATCGGTGATTGGAAACAGGTGGCAGATAAGATCAAAGAAGATCCAGAAGTCGCTGCCGTTGCGCCTTTTATCCAGCTGCAAGGTATGCTGACCTCCAACGGTCAAGTGGCTGGGATTATGGTCACCGGCGTCGATCCTGAGTACGAGAAAAACGTCTCTATCATTAACGAGCATATGGTAGAAGGCAGTATTGATACCTTACAAAACGGTGAGTTCAGTATTGTGCTTGGTGAAGAGATGGTGCAATCTTTGGGGCTGCGCTTAGGCGATAAAGTGACGTTGGTGTTGCCAGAAGCGTCGCCATCACCAGCGGGTGTGATACCGCGCTTTAAGCGTTTTACGTTGACGGGTATTTTTACCATCAGCCCTGAAGTAGATAGCCTGATGGCGTTTATTCCGATGGGTGACGCGGCAAAATTACTGCGTCTACCAGAGGGCGCGCAGGGCATTCGTATGAAGCTTGACGATATCTTTAACGCACCGATGGCCGCCCAACGAGCTGCTGCCATTGCCCCTGAGCAGTTATATCCTAGCGATTGGACCCAAACGCACGGCAATCTGTTCGGTGCGATTCAAATGGAAAAAGCCATGGTTGGCTTGCTGTTATTCTTAATTATTTTAGTTGCGGCTTTTAATATTGTCTCAAGTTTGGTGATGCTAGTCACCGACAAAAAAGCCGATATCGCCATTCTAAAAACCTTTGGTGCTTCACCGCGTCTGATTACCCATGTCTTTATGGTACAGGGTGTGGTCATTGGTTTTATCGGTACGATTGCAGGCACGATACTCGGCGTTATCTTTGCCCTGACCGTCAGTGATATTTTGGGCTTTATTAATAATAGCTTTGGTTTGAATTTATTTGATGCTTACTTTGTGAACTATCTGCCATCGCAGCTGCGTTTGACCGATGTGGTGCTGATTACCAGTGCGTCATTTGTATTGAGCTTTTTGGCGACCATTTATCCAGCACGCCGAGCGGCTAAAATTCAGCCCGCGCAAACGCTACGTTATGAGTAATATATAGGCGTTAATGCCATGATAAATAAAATAAAGGAAGCGCTATGTCTGCGATTTTAAAAGCGACCAATATTAATAAAATTTACGATGAAGGGGCGGTGAGTACCCAAGTATTGACGGGCTTAGATTTGACCGTCAATGCTGGTGAACGCATTGCGATTGTCGGTACCAGTGGTTCAGGAAAAAGCACCTTGTTGCACTTGCTCGGCGGACTTGATACGCCAACCAGTGGTGAAGTCTGGCTACATGGGCAGCTGCTAAATACCATGAATGAGACTGAGCGCGGCGCGATGCGTAACAAGCACTTAGGGTTTATTTATCAGTTTCATCATCTATTGGCGGAATTTACTGCGGTTGAAAACGTCGCTATGCCGCTGCTGATGCGCCCAAAAATGTCGACTACTGAAGCGCGCCAACAAGCGATAGATATTTTAAACAGTGTTGGTCTTGAGCACCGTTTGGCGCACAGGCCAGGTGAGCTATCAGGCGGTGAGCGTCAACGTGTGGCGATTGCCCGCGCGCTGGTGACTAAGCCATCGCTTGTCTTGGCCGATGAGCCGACCGGTAACTTGGATTATGACAATGCTCAAAGTGTGTTTGGGCTGTTATCCGAGCTGCAAAGTACGATGCAAACGGCGCTGTTAATGGTGACGCATGACCGTAGTTTGGCAGCACTTGCTGACCGTCAGCTATTATTGCGTAATGGTCATTGGGAAGATTATTAAACCTTTAACCTTTCATTTTAAACAATGTACTAAATAATATTCTTAACCGTTTCTTCTAAAAGTTGCATGATTGCCGTTACTAAGCAGTAGCATGATAGGGTTAGAATTTTTATAAAAATAAGATAACAAATAGGCTGTATAGGGCAGCCTTATTCATTAAGTAAGGATGGATAGTATGAATAAAGACGATGACCCGATTGAAGCATTTGGCAGTATCGAAGAAGGTAATGAGCCCTTAAAGCCTTATATGGATCCAACGTTGTTCGACACCATTGATAAGCAGGCACAAATAGAGTTGCTAACGCCAGTTTTTGACTCGATTACTTTAGTGGGTGTCGATTACGACTTAAAGGCGCAAGATAGTGCGACTGGCAAGCGCTATACGCTGCTTAAAGATGAGAAGGTGATAGATGTCTTTGTGATGGATACCAATCTTACTGATAATATTCTCAATGCTATCGAAAAACATAAAGAGCAAGAAGGCGAATTATAACGCCGCCTAAAATTTGGGCAATGATTTTTATAAAATGCTGCTATTTTTATCGTATGACTGGTGCTGAATGAATCGTTATAAATGAGTAATAGCTGTTAGTGCTTAGGCGTTTCGTCAGAGGAGTTCTGCTGGCGTTTTTGCCAGCTGGTGACGGTCTTATAGCGCCAGATGGCTTTAAACGCCAAACCGCATACAATGCTGCTAACGATGGCTAAAATCGTGAGTCCTAAACAGAACGCCGTCAGAGATACCGTGCCTTTATAAGTAATAAAGGGATTAGCGCCATCTGACAATGCCCATAAGCTAAAATCAGCAATCATACTGCCGATAAGCCGCAAACTAATCATCGGTACGTCAAGGATTTTGGCACCGACATAGTAGCCAGCATAAAAGACCGGTAAGCTGGTCACTGGATTGGTAATCCAAGTCAGACCGAGCGCCATCGGGACATTGGCTCGAAAAATGAGCGCGCCGATTAATGCCAGTAACATTTGTCCTGGCAGCGGAAAAAACGCGCTAAGCACACCGATATAAACCGCTTTATTTAGACTATGGCGATTAAAATGCCACAAACGCGGGTCAGCAAGCTGCGGCGCAAACAGTTTTAATGTGCGACTGGCTAGGATTTTTTCAGGGGTAGGAAGTAGGTCTTTCAGACGTTTGTTTGGCACAGAATCGCCTTTACTCGTTATCTACAGCCCGCTCAATCATAATGATGGGCTGGTATGCAGTGATATTATTGATAAAAAATACAGGTAAGGATGTTATCAGAAAAGCAGGAAGATAATGTTGGATAATCACTATCGCAATATTTCTGCTCAGTATAGGGTAATAGCAGGATAAATGCCATCGCTTGACGGTTCGGTCTAACATTAAGGCTATCGTCAATCATCATTTATCATACAGCCTATACTTATCATACAGACTATCAAGCAAGGAGCGCTGGTGTACTGGTTAATTGGTAGCTTGATAATCATCGTTATGATAGGCGTTTTAGCCGTTGCTGATAGCATGCCGCTGCCTATTAGTCCGTTATTAGCAGACCTCAGTGCTACTGCGACATTGCCGCTATTATTAACGATACTTACTATTATTTTGTTAGTCGTCAGTCAATGTCGTATTTCATTTCCTCATTCCTTTAACGAAAAAACACCTCTTGCTCAAAACCCTTCTGTTAAAAATTCTACGAAAACCTCAGCGTATAGCTTGTCGTTACTTTCTAAGTGTGTCCGCTATTTATTATTAGCAGCGCTAGCACTGACGCTGATTAGTGGTAGTGGACTGCTCGCCTTGATAAGTCATCAACAGGCGCAAAGTAGCGCCATAAAACAACCTTTGCGTGTACAGGCGCTGGTTAGCATCGAAGGCATAAGTGATAGTGTTTATGATGTTGTAAGTGATAGTGGATATCGACAGGTTGCCACCATCAGTCAGATATCACCGTTATTGTCTGAATTGACAGCGCAGGATTTAGATAATCTTACCGCGGATTACGCTGCCAATTATAAAGAAGGGTTGAATAATAGCCTAAGCAAAGATAGCGAACATACAGCTAATTTAAACCATGATAATTCTGAAGATTTTGAAAGCTTTGAGAGAGCTGAATACCGCGTATTGTTAAACGCATATCCAAAAAAGCCCAAGCCTAAAAAACCTTCCAAAAAATATTCTACGAAACAAGCTAAAAACCCATTTAAGCAAACACAGATTATAGACTTAAATCATCTGCAGCCCGGTGATCAATTATTGATGACCTTAACGCTAGCGCCACTTGCTAACTCTGAGCAAGCGCTGAATAATCCAACCGGGTTTGATAGTTATCGGTGGTTACGGGGTCGGCATATCGATGGCGTTGCTAATATAATAGCGACCAGTACCTCGACTATTCCGTTTGATGACTCAGCAGCATCTAAAGCTGCTGAGTCTTATTTATACCGTTTGCGTAGCGTTATCGACCAAGGACGTTGGCAGCTGCGTCAACACTTTTATCAAGATTGGGCCGCACAAACTACCGCACAGCAGCAAGCAAAAGCGGTAACTTTAAGTTTGCTGACCGGTGATCGCAGCTTAATCAATCGCGATACCAAAGATTTATATCAGCTGGCAGGTATTTCACACTTACTGGCTATCTCAGGGACGCATGTTTTATTTTTAGCGATTGTGTTAGCGGGATTGGCTGTCGTACTGCTTAATCGTTTTTGTCCCTCTCTATATCGTCATATCCCGCGCTGGCAAGTGCGCTGGTGGGTTATGATTAGCGCGGCTTTTATTTATGCGTTGTTTACCGGGTTTGATGTTCCTGCTGCGCGTACCGCATGGATGTTATTAGCGATAGGTTTGATACGCTTAACACTCCTGCCGATTAGTACCATGCGTATATTATTGGCGCTGGCGGTATTGATGGCGTGGCTCGACCCATATGTATTGTGGCAGGCAGGTTATTGGCTGTCCTTTATAGCGGTGGCGTTGTTATTAAAGTACGAGGATAGCTCAGCACGGTCGATTCAAGCAGAACTTACCCAGCTAACGGCTTTTAGTCATGATGACAATACAAGCAAGCAGCTGCTTAAACGTATGTGGCTAGGCTTTAAAAGGCTGTTTAAGTTACAGTTTTGGCTATTTATCGCGCTATTACCCATTACCTTGTTATTATTCGGCAAGGCGTCATTGTTAGGACTTGTCGTCAATTTATTTGCCATTGTTTTGTTTGGCTGGGTGATTGTACCGCTGAATCTATTGGCAGGGCTCTGCTATCTTATCGTGCCCACGCTGGCAGATGCTATTTGGGCGCTGGTAATTGCCATTGTCGCTTATTTACACGAGCTGATTATGTGGCTGACGGCATTACCGATATTCTCAGGGGCATGGCTCTATACGCCAGTCAATATGGCTATTTTGCTGATGGTATTATTGGCAATGTTACCGTGGTTATTGCCGCGCGGGCTTATCAGTCGTTGGCTCGTGCTACCGCCGTTAACACTGCTAGTGATGACCGTATATGCCAATCAGCAGTCACTAACCACAATACCCACTCTTTATATTTTACCGACTGGCGACCAATATGTGAGTGCGGTTTTGCTGCAATACCCTGTGATAAATAATGAAAATGTGCATAAGGATAATAAGAAACGCGCAGCCGCTAGAAGGGTAAATAAGAAAAATGTCAGCTGGTTGTTTTTGGCCGACCATAGATCTGATAGTGTCCGTACGATGCCAAGCACGCTAACGGCTGATAAGTTTTCCGCGACCCTAGAGCAGCAATTACGTAGCTTATCCATTAAGCGCTTAGAGGGTATCGTGGTACAAAGTAGTAGCGCTACATTGACTGCTACACTGTCAACATCATCGACTAGCAAAAGTAAAACATTGAAGTCCAATAACTCTGAATTACTACCCATGACAGTAGCGCAACTAAGTCAACGTTTCCCGACGGCTCAATACTGGCAAGCAGGACGTAGTGAGCGCTGGCCTGAGCGTCAGCGCGCTTATCAAGTAGCCAGTCAATCTGGTCAAGATAAAACTTATGCAACCATCAGCGCCCAAGGTTGTGAGCAAGGTAAAATCTGGCAACTCATGAATGGTGATTTAACTTTACGAGCAATAACAGGCTGGAGCAAAATAAACGATGTTAGTGTGTGGGATTGTACGCTTGCGATTGATAGTCGACTGCCTATTCAAGTCATCAATTATAATGCTGCTGAGCCACTCAAGTCATTACCTAGCAAAGTACAAACGCTTCAGTCCGATATAGAGGCGCCAACCCCTCAAGCTAAAAATGCTCAATCACGTCTGGTTCTGAATGCCGATACCCATCCGCGCGTTTGGCAAATGTGGTCGTTATTATGTTCGATTGAGTATAATGATAAAAATAGCAATTTAAACAACACCTTAGACAATGCCGTAAATAGCACAACATGGCTTGGACACAGTACTTCGCATATCTCTACTGAGGTAATAAGCCAGCAACAAATCCATGAGATAATCACTTACGATAATAAGCCATTAGATGCCGCCTTAGCTTTTAATGCTGATACTAAGGATTCACCTTAAGCTTTACCTTAATAGTGCTATGCTTATAAAATGCCTCGCTTCTACTTATGAAATGCCTCACTGCTATAAGGTGTCGCCCTTATAATATCAAGCTATTTCACAGTTCTGCTATTGAACCATGAGTGAAATGGCATCATACTTAGTAGCTTATTTAACTTTTATGAAAGCGCTCCAAAATGCACTTATATAAGCAAATATACTTATTGCGGTTGTATTAAGTTTTTGCTCGATTAAGTTTTAAGACCCTCTCTTTTATTGTTTTACATTGTTTCTGACTTAGGAAGTTATATGCCCAACTGGCCACCAGACCCTAACAAACGTCCTAACAACTCGGCAAATCAGCCAACGCCGCTGCAGCAGTCAAATCAGCCGAGCGGACAAGAGTGGCGACTGATTGAAAATACGTTATTAGCCAGTGTGGTTGAGCAGCGCCGCGCCCGTCGCTGGAGTATTTTCTTTAAGCTATTGACCTTTGGTTATATATTATTGATATTTTTAACCCTCGGCCGTGGTTGCAGCACTAAAACACCTACCAGTCTCGATGGCATGGATACCAGTAAGCCGCATTTGGCGGTGGTTGAAATCCAAGGAACGATTAGTAGTGGTGATGTCGCCAATGCTTACGATGTTAATGAGGCCTTAACTCGCGCTTTTGAAAACAGTAATGCCAAGGCCGTGGCGCTTGACATCAACTCGCCCGGCGGCTCACCCGTACAGTCTGATGAAATCTGGCAGACGATGATGGATTTGCGTCAAGAATATCCTGACAAAAAACTCTACGCGGTGATTGGTGATATGGGTGCTTCGGGCGCTTATTATATCGCTTCAGCTGCGGATGAGATTTATGTCAATCCATCAAGCTTAGTCGGTTCGATTGGCGTGATTATGCCAAGCTATAATATCGAAGGCTTAATGGATAAATTTGGCGTTAAAGACCGCACCATTACCGCAGGCGAGTATAAAGACATCTTAAGCTTGTCACGTCCGCTCACTGATTATGAAGAGCAGCACGTCGAAAAAGTTTTGGACAATACTCATAAGCACTTTATCAATGCGGTCAAAGAAGGTCGCGGCGATCGTCTAAAGAATCCTGAGGAAAACAAACTGTTTTCAGGGCTGTTTTGGACCGGCGAGCAGTCGATTGAGCTTGGCTTAGCTGACAAAAAAGGCAGTATCTCAACTTTAGAGAAGAAACTGAAGCTTGATAACGTCGTTAATTATACGCCAACCGACCCATTTAGCTTGTTTATGGATCGCTTTGCCGTTAAGTTAGGCGCCGGTCTTGGTTCAAGTATCAAGCTTGACGTGTTACCACAAGAAGAGGGTCAAGCGCAGATGCGCTAAGCGCTTTATATTTTAGATTTAATGTGTATGATTGTTAAGGCTGAGTATATGATTATGCTCAGCCTTAATTGTATATAAATTTCGATTATTATAATAAACAGCTATTTAAATTACTGAGAGCTTGTCATGAGTGCCATTAATCCACAGACCTTTGCTTCACTACCCAAGTCTAAGATAACCCAAAAACCTGTCATTCATTTTGCCCATGCCAATGGTATGCCAAGCGCCGTTTATGCGCCGTTTTTTGCCCCGCTTGCTGAATTTTTTACCATTGAATATATCCCTATGCTGGGTAATACGCCCGATTATCCAGTAGATAACCATTGGCAAAGCCTGACCCAGCAGATTATTGATACCGTTAAACGCACGTGTGAGCAGCATGGGGTGAGTCAGTTAGTAGGCGTTGGGCATTCGCTTGGTGCCATGTGTACTATGCAGGCGTTATACCGTGCGCCGGAGATATTTGCGCAAGCGGTGCTGATGGATCCACCGTGGATTTATGGCAAAGTAAGCCTGCTGTGGCATTTGGCAAAAAACGCCGATAGATTACCGCTGATGAATAATCGCTTGATGGATAAGCTGTCGCCAGCGGGCGTGTCCAAGCATCGCCGTGATGTCTGGGATAGCCGCGAAGACGCTTATGATAAGCTGCGTCATAAAGGCTTTTTTAAAGATTTCGATGAGCGTAGTTTTCAAGGCTATATCGAGCATGGTTTACATGAGCGTGCGGACGGCAAAGTCACACTGGCAATCCCTAAAGCCAGTGAAGTTGAGGTGTTTCGTACCAATCCGTCATGGTATTGGCTGACCCCAAACCGTGCACCTAAACCGCCAGTGACGCTCATCATTGGTGAAGACAGTATCTTTCTTAAGCGCCGCTTCCCGCAGCAAATCAAATCACGCCTGAATATCGATTATGAAACCCACACTGGCGGACATATGTTCCCGCTTGAGCACCCAGAGTCGGTGGCGCGTCAAGTGCTTGAGCTTATCAAAAAGCAATTGCCAAAATAAACGATGGTTGTGAATCCTAGAGGTTAGGATAAATGTAATGTGAGCAGCTAGCACACTTTTTTGAGTGACGATTTATGCTAAAAAAAGCGACCACCGCATCTATTAAGACCACAGTGTCTAAACCTGCGCCGCTATTTTCACGCTTGGGTGCGTTGCTGTTGGTCATAGGCATGGTGGTGACATTTTTTATCAGTCAATTAATCGGCGTCTATATCGCGGGGAAACTGGTATTGCCGGCCACTAAAAATGCAACCATGGGTGATATTTTCTTTTTTGGTAGCAATGATGGCACGGTAGTAAGTCTTTCTATCATCATCGGCTGTATATTACTGGTGGCAATCAGCGTATTGTTGATTCGTGTGAGAGGCGGGAATGTAAAGCAGTATTTGGCGCTAAAGCCCTTCTCATGGACGGTAGGCATCGGCCTGTTAGGATTGCTGCTGATATTTATGATTGGCAGTCAGGCATTAACTTATCTGCTCGATAAATCGCCACTGGTCTTTGTCGACCCTTTATATCAGTCTGTCAGCTCTGTATGGCTATTGGTATTTGCGATGGTGATTGTCGCGCCAATTTATGAGGAGCTGATATTTCGTGGGCTGTTGTGGTCGGCTATCGCTGAGCAGTTTCCAGGCGCAACCTATGCAGAGCATCGCGGCGCAGTCGTCGCAAGTCTAGTGACCAGTGTAATATTTGCAGTGATTCACTTGCAATATGGCATTTATGAAATCAGCACCATTGTGGTATTGGCATTGATATTTTGCTACGCGCGTATTAAGTCAGGCTCGCTAGTGCTGCCGATGCTGCTACATATTATTAATAATGGCGCTGCGATGGCGCAGTATTTAGCGGAAGTTAGTTAAATGTTTATATATAAATGTCAAATAGCTAATTGATGAATACTTGCACCAATTAGCCATTGTTTTATGCTTATGTGATTGGGCGCTTATAATATTTTATGCGAGAAGGGTAGTTACTTGTCTTTAAGCATCTGGATTTAAGGCTAAGACTTCGGCAGCGGCTCGTTTAATATCATCAATCGTTAATTGCGGTTTGCCGCTTAATGCCTGTCGCCATTTGCGAGCGCCCATCAAACCTTGGAACAACCCTAAATAATGCCGCGTCATCGTTGGTAGTGCTTCACCTTTAGCGACTTGTTCTTCTAAATATGGATATAGTTTTGCTAAAATATCTGAGCGCTTAGGAATCGGCTCGCCCCATAAGCTATTAGCTTCTGCCAGCAAGTACGGGTTATGATAAAACGCCCGTCCAATCATCACCCCATCGATATACTGTAAATGGGCTTTGATATCAGCAACCGTTTCGATACCGCCGTTAATTTCGATATCAAGGGCAGGGAAGTCCTGCTTAAGCCGGTAAACATCATCATAACGTAATGGCGGTATTTCGCGATTTTGCTTCGGGCTCAAGCCCTGTAGCCACGCCGTACGGGCATGGACAATAAAGCGCGTACAACCTGCAGCCGCTACTTTTTCGACAAAATCCACCATAAACTCATAACTGTCAAAATCATCGATACCAATACGATGCTTGACGGTCACCGGAATATCGACCGCCGCCTGCATATGCTTAACCAAATCAGCAACCGTATGCGGCTCTGCCATTAGACAAGCACCAATCTTATTATGTTGGACGCGATCGGACGGACAACCGACGTTGATATTGACCTCATCATAGCCATGCTGCTGGGCAAATTGGGCACATTGGGTCATCTCGCTAATATCGGCGCCGCCCAGTTGTAGCACCAGCGGATGCTCAAGCGTATCAAAGCGCAAATGCCGTGCGCGATTGCCATGTATCAGCGCACCGGTGCTAATCATCTCGGTATAAAGATAAACGTGCGGATTAAACAGCCGTGCAAAGTAGCGATAATCTGTCGTTGTCCAATCAATCATTGGCGCAACAGAGAGTCGTTTGTTGGTCATATCAACCATTAGGGTTAAGCCTCGTTATTAAGCATGAATGCTTTTAAGTGCATTTTTATATATATTAAAAAAAATAGTCGATAAAGCGCCATGCCTGATAGAGGCAGGGCGCTTTTTATTACTAAGGGTATATTGGTTAAACGATGAAAAAATCAATGGTCAAGCAAAGTAGGGCTAAATGACATGGCTACTATGACATAAATACTTCTTAAATGACTTCATTGATTTTTCTAAACTCTGGCAAATTATAAAAATAAATGCCCATGATGATGCCAATAAAGCCGATAAATACGATGTATAGGGCGGGCGAGAAACTGATGTATAAAGTGGCGTAACCAAGCGCAAAAGGCACCAATACCCCAACAAGACCGTAAGATAGATTATAACAAAGTGCCATGCCAGTGAGTCGAACATTGGTCGGAAATAGTTGCACAATAATGGCGGGTATCATGCCAACGATACCAGCGCAAAAACCTAAAAGCGCATACATAATAAGAATATAGTCGCCACTGGCTTGCAGATGGTAAAAGAAAGCAAGCATCTGCACAATCAATAATACAGAGCCAATCGCCAATACTTTACCAAAATTTTGATGATTGGATATGATGCCATAAAACACACAGCCAAAAATCATAAACACAATGCCAAGACTGTGTGAGAATCCAAACAAGTCATTATCTAGGGTAAAGCGCAATTCAATTAAATCTGGTAATAACAGGACGATAACGGTCGTGATACTAGCGACAATGAGGGTCAGAACCAAGCCGATAAAGATAGAATGCTTACAATGTTTAAAAAGCAGGGTAAAGGGTTTGACCACATAATCACGTGGTTTTGATGCTTTCATAGCGATAAAAAACGGTGACTCATCTATCCAGCGCCATGCTAACAAAGGTAAAACGCTCAAAAATGCTGCGATAAAAAATGGTATACGCCAACCATAATCAGCCAATTGCGCAGTGGTCAGCGCATTGGTCAGCCAAAGAAAAAAGGCGTTGGAAAATAACACACCAACATAGAAACTTGCGGTCACATAGCCACAAGCGACTGATAAATATTGGCGCGGCACGTGTTCTGAGACAAAAACCCAAGCAAGCGGTACAAAAACGCCAAATGCCATCCCTTGTATCAAACGTAAGGCAATAAATAAGGCGGGCGCAATCAAGCCCCATTGTGCGTGCGTTGGTAAGCAGGCCATGGCCAATAAGCTTACAGCAGTCACCAATATGCTGATTAATAAGAGCGGTTTTCGACCTTTAATATCACCAAAGCGGCCAAAGATGATGCCGCCGAATGGACGTGCCAAATACCCAATCGCAAAAAGCCCAAGCCCTTGCATACTGGCAACCGTAGAGTCAGCATTAGCAGGTAAAAAGGTAGCAGCGATGATATTTGCAAGATATAAATAAATCAAAAAATCAAAAAACGCGACCGCGCTGCTAAAGCAAATAAACAGTACGGCATTTCTATCTTTAGAGGACATCAGAGCATATTGAGAACGAGAAGGCATAATATATCACGCATCCACATAGGGAAGAGTTTGTTAAGGCAGTCACCATCTAGATAACCGGCCATAATAAAAAACGACAAATCATATAACTGGCTAATGATTTGCCGAAAAGATAGGGTCTTGCACTAAAAAATACTTCAGCATTAAATTATCGGCTTAAGATATCTCGCTCAAGTTACTATCGCTATAGACAATTTGTAAATAAGCGCTTACAAACAAAACTGATTGATTCAAGCTAAAATTAATTCAAGCTAAAGCTAAATGAGCTGACAGTTATAATAACCAATCAATCGGTAACCATGACATGATGGTCAGCCACACATGGTCACTGATATCAACGCGTGGCTCTGAATCGTAAATGACCTTTTTGCCATCTTCTACGGTATGCCACTGCAAATTGCCGTTTTCTAATAACTTGACTTCATAAGCTTGGCTTAATAGGTCATCGCTGAGCGCACCATGTAACTGCTTTGCAAGCTCATCATCATTGATAATCACGCCCATTTCGGTATTGATATTCGCGGAGCGCGGGTCGACATTATATGAGCCGATAAATACTTGATAGTCATCAACGGCAAAGGTTTTTGCATGCAAGCTGGTTGACGATTGACTGCGCGCTTTCCAAAGCTTGTTTTCGCGTTTTTCTTCAGAAGCGGTAGATTTTAGCTCGTAGATTTTTACCCCTGCACGCAGCAGGTTAGGACGCCATTGACTGTAGCCAGAATGCACGGCGGTCACATCGGTGGCATCAAAAGAGTTGGTTAAAATCTTGATGTCGATGCCCGCTTCGGCCAAAGCAACCAGCGTATTGACACCGTCTTTGGTCGGTACAAAATAAGATGAGATAATAGTCAGGCGTTTGGTCGGGCTGCCCAATAAAGTGCGCAGCTGATGCACCAAATTGGTATCGGCTGGGACAGTTTTGGTGAGTTTACCAACATCATCACTTAAAAACTGCATGTCCGTCCAGCGAAAGGGCACGCGCTTATTGATTAAATCGGTATCAATAGACGAATCTTCGATAGCAGCTTTATAGACATCTAAGCTACTTTTGCTGTTATTTTTCTCATCAACTCTTAACTTATCCAAGCCCTCTAAAAAATCCGTGGTTTCGCCTTTATCAAGGGTCGCTAGGGTTTGAATATCAAATGAGATCGGTGCCGACCAGTAGCTTGCAAAGCTATTGTCAATATCAGCAACAACTTTACCTATCAGTAAAACGTCTAAATCCGCAAACTGGCTGTTTTTATCGTTACTTAAGTATTCATCACCGATATTACGCCCACCAATAATGGTGATTTGCTTATCAAAAATCATGCTTTTATTGTGCATGCGTCGATTGATTCGCGGTAAACCGGTGACAAAGTTTAAAGTTTGAAATTTACGGTACATTAATGGATTAATAATACGTACCGCGATATTTGGGTGACTGGCAAAACGTAATAAATGCTGATCGAATTTGGCATTATTATTAAAATCATCGAGCAACAAGCGTACAATAACCCCGCGTTCGGCGGCATCCCATAAGTCTTTGAGCATCAGCTGTCCGGCTTGGTCATCGTGCCAAATATAGTATTGCGCATCGATATTGCGGGTGGCCATACTGGTCAAAATACTGCGTGAGGCAAACGCATTGGCACCGGTCACAATCGGATGGTAGCCAGATAAATCAGGGTGAATCTCACTTTGTTCACTAATCGCCGCCACCAAATCCGTATTGTCGATTTTTGGATTGGTATTTGGGCTATTTTCTTGGCTGCTATCTTGATTATTACTGCTTTGATTATTACTGCTTTGATTATTACTGCTTTGATTATTACTGCTTTGATTACTACTATTTTGATTACTACTATTTTGATTACTACTATTTTGATTATTATCGCTATCGCTTTCAATATTATCGTCTTCTGGCTCATCATTTTGCTGATATAGAGCGTCAACACGCGCTGATAAAGCTTGGCTTTCAGGCAAATGTGGCTGCTTTGGCAAAGTTTGGCAGCCACTAAGACTTAAGGTGAGTCCCAGTGTTAGACTCAGCGATAAGTTGCTTGGTTCTATACTAAACATCGACATAAATGAGATACCTTAATGAGCCTGAATGTAATGACATACTGGTGAATAATGGATTTAACTTTACTTGCTTTTTTACCGATGATAGCACTGATTATGAAGCGGATCATAATATCGCTCAAGGCAATATTCAAAGCGCGGCTAAGCTTAGCAGCTGTTGTCATCTGTGCCTATTATAAATACGTTATTTTTGTTAGATACGGCACGTTATTTGGTCATGATAACCACATCGTCCAGTCATCGTCTGCGCTTGCATCTTATCCTTATAAATGCATCGGTGTTTTTAGTATTAAGTCGTTAATAGTTAATTCTAAATATTTAATAATAATTTCTGAACACTAAGTGCTAAAACCTAATGTTAAGTGCTAAACCTATAGTATTCAAAAATAATATTTAGCAGGCCTTTGAAACCAGCTGTTTGGAATAAGTTGCCATGCTATGATAACGCGAACAAATGCTGTTTATAATCAAAATAAGCCGTATGTTTAATAATAACCAGTGCAATGGAAAATTTATGAGCCAGTCGCAAGTGCATGATGATAAAAATTTGAATAAAGTAGACCCTAACTGGCGCAGTGACGCGCTCAATCTAGAACTCGATTATGGTATGCAAACGATTGCGGTACGGGCAGGGCAGCATCGTACCGACGAAGGTGAGCACTCAGAAGCTATTTTTACCACCAGCTCTTATGTTTATGAGTCGGCAGCAGATGCAGCAGCCCATTTTAATGGTGACAAGACGGGCAACGTTTATTCACGCCATACCAATCCTAGCGTGCGTACCTTTGAGCGTCGTTTAGCCGCGCTTGAAAATGGCGAGCGTGCGGTGGCGACCGCCTCAGGTATGGGCGCGATTTTGACCATGTGTTTAGCCTACCTAAAATCAGGCGATCATTTGCTCGCTGCCAATCAATTATTTGGCTCATCGATTGGTTTATTTAATAACTATATGGCAAAGTTTGGCGTTGAAGTCAGCTATGTCGATTGCTTCGATAATGACGCGTGGGCAAAAGCTGTACAGCCAAATACCAAAGTTATTTATTGCGAAAGCCCCAGCAATCCGTTGGCGCAAATCTGCGATATCGGCTATTTAAGTCAGCTATGTAAAGCCAATGATATCTTATTGGTCGTTGATAACTGCTTTGCGACGCCAGCATTGCAACGCCCGTTAGATTTGGGCGCTGATGTGGTCATTCACTCTGCGACCAAATATCTAGACGGTCAAGGTCGGGTATTGGGCGGCGCTTTAGTCGGTAGTGATAAGCTGATGCAAGAAGCATTTACCGTGGTGCGCTCAGGCGGTATCAGCATGAGCCCATTTAACGCATGGGTCTTTACCAAGGGGCTTGAAACGCTTAAATTGCGTATGCAAGCGCATTGCCAAAATGCCAATCAAGTGGCAGAATTTTTGGTCAATCATCCCAACGTCAGTACCGTGCATTTTTCAGGTTTGAGTAATCATCCCGCTCATGAGTTGGCGACGCGTCAACATCATATGAAAGGGGGTTATGGTGCTATTATGGGCTTTGAAGTTAAGCCGTCGGCTGGCGCTGATTCAAGCAAAAGGGATTCAAAAGCCGCTGCTTGGCATGTGATTGATTCAACACAAATGGTCTCTATCACCAATAACTTAGGCGATGCTAAAACGACAATTACTCATCCGGCGACTACTACCCATTTTCGCCTAACGCCTGAGGCAAGAGCAGAGGCAGGTGTTAATGATAGTCTCATCCGTTTATCTGTAGGTTTAGAAGATGTGGAAGATATCATCAAAGATTTGGCGCGTGGTTTAGACAGTTTGTAAAGATAAAGGTATAATCGCGGTTAACATCAAGTTTACGTGATTAATGACGATTCATTATTATACGCATTAAGACAAAATACAAAGAGGCAACTATGAATATTCAAGCATTGATGCAACAAGCACAAACGATGCAAAAGAAAGTCGAAGCAAACGTTGAAAACGCTAAGAAAGAATTGGCCAATAAAGAAGTTCAAGCCGAAGCGGGCAGCGGTCTGGTAAAAGTTACTATGACAGGTCGTCACGTGGTCAAGCGTTTGACTATAGATCCAAGCTTATTGGAAGATGAGCCTGATATGATTGAAGACTTAATCGCAGCTGCGATCAATGATGCCGTCCGTCAAGCAGATGAGTTATATGAAGAAACCATGGCTGGCGCGACCTCAGGTATGGGTTTACCACCAGGTATGCAAGGCATGTTCTAAATAGCTGGATTTTAAGCGCTAAGCTTTTAAAGACGAAACTTTTAAAGACTAATTTTTTAAAAAAAAGCCGTTAAATATTAAGCTTTTAAGCGCGAAAAACTGCTGATTGAACACAAAAATGGGGTTGTTATCGACACGATACGACCCCATTTTTATAGCTACGATTTATAAATTAAGTTAAATAAAGGAAGTTACTTTGCTGACAGCCAAATTTGATCAGCTGGTCAAACAGCTGCGTATTTTGCCGGGCGTGGGGCAAAAAAGTGCCCAACGTATGGCGCTACATCTGCTTACCAAAAAACGCCCCCAAGGCATGGCGCTCGCGCAAGCGCTTGATGAGGCGATGCGCGATATCGTCGAATGCCAGCGCTGCCATAGCTTTAGTGATGAGGCTGTTTGTCCATTATGCCAAGATCCAAGGCGTGATAATGGCTTATTATGCGTGGTCGAAACCGCCGCCGATGTGATGGCTATCGAGCAAACCGCAGGCTATCGTGGGCGCTATTTTGTTTTAGGCGGTCATTTATCGCCAATAGACGGCATCAGTGCCGATGATTTAAATATCGATCAGCTGGTCTGGCGGGTTAAGCAAGAGCCTGTTGAAGAGCTGATATTGGCAACTGGTACTACCGTTGAGGGTCAAACGACGGCGCACTTTATCAGTGAGGCGGTCAGTCGTCATGTCAACAAGGTCACTCGCTTGGCACAAGGTGTACCGATGGGCGGCGAGCTTGAGTATCTAGATAGTATGACCCTTGGACAAGCCATGCAAAATCGCTCTTTCTTATAGTATGCTGTATGGCAATTTCATAAATTCTCTATAAAAGCCAAGTCTTGTCCATTTTATTTGATGGAATTGTTATAATTGTTTTCTTATCCACTTTTATTAAGACGCAGTTTAGCGTTTTATTTCCTCCTATTTATGCAGGTATCTGCCCGTGTCCAACCATGCTTCAACTGTTTCAACTGCTGCTATCCAACCAAATCTCTCAGACAATACTGCTGCTACTGATGATGAGCCCTCAAAACCATCAGTCAATAATGAGGTAGCGCCCGCAGATTTGCCGCCCGAGCCAGATATTGATGCACTGCTAGATATCGCCGATGAAGCTGCGGTCACTTGGGTACGTCAGCAAGATGGTTTAAAGGAAGTTATCGATGCCTTGGCAACTTGCGGGCGGGTAGCGTTAGATACCGAGTTTATCAAGCGCGATACCTATTATCCGCGCTTGGCACTGGTGCAGTTAAATGTGGGTGACCATATTTATTTGTTAGATGCCCCGCAACTGCAATTGGCTGAGCTGTGGCAAGCGCTGATGAAAGTGGATGTGGCGATTTGGCATGCCTGCGGCGAGGATTTGGGGATTTTTTATCTACTGTCTGGTTGTCCGCCATTGACCAATATCTTTGATACGCAAATTGCCCTGTCTTATTTAACCGGTCAATTGCAAATGGGCTATCAGCAGGCGCTTGATGATCAGCTAGATATGCATATTGATAAAGAACAAAGCCAATCCGACTGGTTACAGCGTCCGCTATCAGATGAGCAAGAGCAATATGCGATTGATGACGTACGCTTTTTGCCAGCGCTTTATTTAAGTCTTGAGTACGAGCTGAAAAAGCAAGGTCTGTTTGAATATGTATGGGCGGACTGCCAGCTCTATGCCAGTGATTTGTATGACGCGCAGCATGTTGAAGACGAGGCGATGTATCTCACGATGGCAGATTATCGTTATACCTCTGAGCAAATGGCGATACTACAAGCAGTGGCAACGTGGCGCGAAGAGCTGGCACGGGCGACCAATCAACCGCGTACCTTTGTCATAAAAAAACAAGCGGTACGTGAGATTATCACGGAAAAGCCAAACAACATGCGCGAGCTGGCACATAAAACCACGATGCACCGTAGTATGCTGCGCCTATATGGTGAAGAGTTGCTAAAGGTCATTAAGGAAGCAAAAAATCTGCATCCTGCTGAACATCCAGACTGCCTATTACCACCGTATCGCTCAAAAAACAAAGTACTGTCAAAAGCGGTACAACACGCGATAGATAAGCAAGCAGAAAAAATCGGCGTACCTGCTAATGTATTGATGCGTAAAAAATGGCTCGCACAGCTCTATGAAGTGATTGCTTTTGATAAAGATTTAAGCGAATTGCCAGAAGGGTTAAAAGGCTGGCGCAATGAGTGGGTGATGCAAGCCTTGATTCCAGTGATTAAGGAGCATAAAACCGAGTTGCAGCAGGGTATGGGTATCAATGTTCGCTAAACGATAAAGAGTAGCGTTTATAAGTGCTTAGTGTCTATAAATGCTTAGTATTTATAAATGCTTAAGATCGCTATGGTCAAACTGTCCATGTTGTAAAAAATATTTGGTTTGTGCGGCCACTGTTTTATCGACCAGCATTCCAGTGTGCGAGACTGGTAATACGATATGGTCAGTGGCTGCCTCTATTTTGGTTTCTTCTATATATACTGTGCCATCGTGTAGCAGATGTTCTGCTGATGGCATGTTATTTGTCTTACACAGTTTGCGATTATGATACTGCAAAAATAACTGCCCTAAGCCATAAGGACGACTACCGGCAATCACGCCTAAGGTAATATGCTCCGGTAAGGGTGCGACCGTGCCATCTAGCGCATCGACGTACGAGCGCCCCACCACAGCTGGCGTCAAGCGCCAAATATAATCTGCACAAACACTCCCTAAATGCGGTGTCCCAAGCGTTACGCAGCGTCCAATTTGCCATTGCGGATATGCAGTGACAAAATCACGAATAATCAAACCGCCCAAACTATGACCGACCAAATCTATCGGTTGGTCTGGATGATGATGGTTTTCTAGCCAGTCATTTAGGCGGGCGCTATTGGTTTTGATGCCGTCACGCATACTACGATAGCCATATTGATGGGTGTCAAATCCTGCTACTTGCAAGCGTTTGGCCAATGGCCGCATAATCCAAGCGGTTTGATGCAGACCATGAATCAGAATAACGCGGTTTTTTTGTTGCATGTTATTTTCCAAAAGTTATTTTACTGATGTTTTATTATATTAGACTCTAGCCACTAATTTAAACGCTAATCACATGACCTTTTAAATTACTAGCCCAGAATAGGCAAAATAAAAACCTCCAAATCAGCTACTGACTTGGAGGTTTGTTTTTATATTAACTGTTTATAGTTGTTTGAAAACTACATATAGTTTTCGATGCTTGGGCAAGAGCACATGAGGTTCTTATCACCATAAGCATCATCAACACGTGCCACACTCGGCCAGAATTTATGGGCACGAATATAAGGCAGTGGGAAGGCAGCCGTATCACGACTGTACGGATGCGACCATTCGCTGCTGGTAATCATCGCTGCGGTATGCGGTGCATTGACCAACGGGTTGTCCTCTAACGTCCAACCATCGTCGCCAGCTTTGGCTTTCATCGCTTCGGCTTTGATAGATTGTAGCGCACTGATAAAACGATCTAATTCTTCTTTCGACTCAGACTCAGTGGGCTCAATCATCAAAGTACCTGCTACTGGGAAACTCATCGTTGGTGAGTGGAAACCATAATCCATCAAGCGCTTAGCAATATCGCTTTCAGTGATGCCAGTTTCTTCCTTCAATGGGCGAATATCGATGATACATTCATGAGCGACGCGACCGTTTTTGCCGGTATAAAGAACAGGGTAGTGGTCTTTAAGCTGGCTGGCAACATAGTTGGCATTTAATAGCGCAAGCTCAGTTGCTTTTAGCAGACCATCACGGCCCATCATGGCAATATACATCCATGAGATAGGTAAGATACTTGCTGAACCATAAGGCGCTGCTGATACGGCTGAGCAATCATTTTGCGCATTATGCACAGGGCTCAACGTATGGTTGGCCATAAATGGTGCTAAGTGTGCCTTCATACCGATAGGGCCCATGCCTGGACCGCCGCCGCCATGTGGGATACAGAAGGTTTTATGCAAGTTCATATGCAGTACGTCTGCTCCAACATCAGCAGGCTGCATCATGCCGACCTGCGCATTCATGTTGGCGCCATCCATATAGACCTGACCACCATGCTTATGAATCAAATCACAAATATGACGAATGCCTTCTTCAAACACACCATGCGTTGATGGATAAGTAATCATTAAGGCACCTAGATTGGCGCTGTGTTCTTCACATTTAGCGGTCAAGTCGTCGATGTCTACGTTACCGTTGTCATCGGTTTTGACCACGACTACTTTCATACCCATCATCATGGCGGTAGCAGGGTTGGTACCGTGCGCTGACATTGGAATCAAGCAAACATCACGATCCGTTTCACCCAATGACTCATGGTAACGACGGATTGCTAATAAACCAGCATATTCGCCTGAAGCGCCAGAGTTTGGCTGCATAGACACTTCATCAAAACCTGTGATGGCTTTCAGTTGCTCTTGCAAGCTATCAATCATCGCAATGTAGCCGGTGACTTGATCGCGCGGTGCAAATGGATGTACATTGGCAAATTCAGGCCACGTAATCGGCAGCATCTCACTAGTCGCGTTCAATTTCATGGTACAGCTACCAAGTGAAATCATGCTACGGTTCATTGCCAAATCTTTGTCTTCAAGCGATTTTAAGTAGCGCAGCATTTCATGTTCGGTATGATGTGAGTTAAACACTGGATGGGTCAAGATGTCATCGGTACGCAAGTGGGCGCTATCAAGTGATACGCTAGCTGCTTCAGGTAAATCATGTGATTTACTAACAAATAGCTGAGTTAAAACGTTAAAGTCCTGCGCATCGCTGATTTCACTGAATGCGACGCCCAATTTACTGTCGCCCAAACGCCATAAGTTATAGCCAACATTGTCCGCATTTTCAAAAATCTGCGTCGCCAGCTTCTCTGAACCACAATCAATAACAACCGTGTCGAAGAACTGCTCATGTACCACGTTTAGATTGCTGTCGTTAGCTTGTTTAATAACATTTGCAAAGGCAGTAGCAAAGGCATGAATACGAGTAGCAATACGCTTCACGCCACCTGGGCCATGATAAACCGCATACATACCGGCTAGATTAGCAAGCAATACTTGTGAGGTACAGATGTTTGAGTTGGCTTTTTCGCGGCGGATATGCTGCTCGCGGGTTTGTAATGCCATACGTAATGCAGTATTGCCTTGTGAGTCTTTTGAGACACCGATGATACGACCAGGTGCTGAGCGCTTGGCTTTATCAGAGAACGCAAAATAAGCGGCATGTGGACCACCAAAGCCCATTGGAATACCAAAGCGCTGCGTACTTCCCAAAGCAACGTCCGCACCCATATCAGCCGGTGACTTTAGCAGTACTAAGCTTAGTATGTCACTAGCAACGCTGACGTAGGTTTTATTTTTCTTCACCGCCGCGATAACGTCGGTTAAGTCTTTTACATCGCCCTCAACACCGACGTATTGAAAAATAGCACCGAAATAATCACCTGATTTAGCCAGTTCGAAATCACCAACAACCACTTCCCAGCCGAAATATTTGGCACGAGTATTGATGACGTCTAAGGTTTGTGGATAGATACGGTCATCAACAAAAAACTGGTTTGATTTGCTTTTGCTTACACGCTTTGACATCGCCATCGCTTCTGCCGCAGCCGTTGCTTCGTCAAGTAATGACGCACCAGCCATCTCCAAACCAGTCAAATCAATACAAACTTGCTGGAAGTTTAGCAATGCTTCTAGGCGACCTTGGGCGATTTCTGCTTGATAAGGGGTATAAGCGGTGTACCAACCTGGATTTTCAAGCACATTACGCTGAATAACCGCTGGCATGCGCACAGGCGAGTAACCTTGACCGATATAGCTCTTATTAACCGTGATGTCGTCTGCCATGGTACGTAATTTAGCAAGCGCGGCATGCTCACTCATCGCCACAGGCAAATCTAGCTCTTTATGTAAGCGCACAGGTTCAGGCACGGTATCGTTAATGAAGCTCGCCATGTCTTTATAGCCAACTGCGCTGAGCAGGTCAGCTTGCTTGGTCTCATTTGAGCCTAGATGACGATAGACAAATTCAGCTTCGTTGAATAAACCTTTAAAGGTATCAAACGTTGGGTTTTGAGAAATAGTCATGAGAGTCCTTGGTTAAGGGAGTAATAAAGGGATGGCTAAAATAACTAATAACAATAACAATAACTAATGACGACTTACGATTTTATACGTAATGGACAAACTGCTCTTGGTTAAAGCGGAACTGGGTGTTGTAGACGCCATTATCAGCGCGCTCACCAGCACCAATCATCATAATGATATGCTGGTCGTTGCTTAAATTTAATAAGCGTTTCATCGCAGGCTCATCAAAGCCGCCCATCGGGCAGCTATCAAAACCGTGCGCGCGTAGGGCAAGCATTAAGTTTTCAGCGGCAAGGGCGGTATTGTTGGTGGCCCAGTTTTTGGTGTCTTCAAAAGTATAATAAGGGGACTTAATCGGACCTTTTACGCGTCTAAATACTTGCGTTGCGCCCCATTTCGCCGCTGATATTACGTTAATTGGTCCGCGTAAAAAGTCCATGGCCACGACTTTGGTGTAGTAGTCTTTGACTTTTTTGGGTACGGGTGTATCAGGGTATTCGCGCAATATCTGCTGAGCGTGATCCTGCCAGATATCGGTACGCGCAACGACCGCAATTAAGCGTGCGGCGGTTTTTGCCGCGTTTTGATTCATGCAATTCTTTACCGCGCGTTTGCGATTGTTAGCATCGTCAATCACATAAAATTCCCACGGCTGTAGATTACTCGAGTTCGGTGCTAGCATGGCCAAACGCAGACAATCTGCTAACACATCGTCAGGTATCGGTGTATCGGTAAAACGACGAACAGAACGACGTGATTCAACCACTTCGCGAAACGCTTGCAGCTGCGGGGTATGAGTAGGCGTCGCAATATTGTCTTTAAGGTCAGTGCTAGAGGTCATATTAGAATCCATACTGGGGATTGAATAATCAACTTAGGTCAGTATTGAGTGCAACTTTTCAATAGTGTCTGACAAGTGGTTAATACGAGTAATCGAATAGCGATTGGCAGTAGTCAATTGAGCGATAAATAGGTTAAAAAAGGCGTACAGATATCAGCTGACGCCAATATCTGTCATAGCAAGTTACATTTTTCAAGCGACATTTTTAAGATTGCAAATAGCGATATTTCATTTCAGTCAAATAGCGCTTTTCAGCAAGAAAGCAAAGCTGATATTACAGCTCGTTTTCGTACTCATCAGCAGTTAGCAGCGCTTCGTAGTCAGCGATGTTGTCAGGCTTCATTCTAAAGAACCAACCTTCGCCGTATGGGTCAGAGTTGATGATTTCTGGATCATCTTCTAATGCTTCGTTGATGGCAACGACTTCACCTGAGAGAGGCGCGTAAACGTCAGAGGCCGCTTTTACTGACTCTACGACTGAGATTTCGTCATCAACGGCGATGATGTCACCCACGTCTGGCAATTCAACAAACACCACGTCACCCAATAGGTCTTGAGCATGGTCAGTGATACCAACAGTGATAGTACCGTCGTCTTCTAGGCGTAGCCACTCGTGGCTGGCGATGTATTTTAGTTCTGCTGGGATATTGCTCATGGTCTCTCTCCTAAGTGATAGAGGATGGTTAACAAAAATAGTGGAAGCTAATAATAGAATTTATAATGACTAAGAGTCAAACTGCTGCTTGCCATTACGCACAAAGGGCAGCTTGACAACGCGGACGTCGACGAATTTACCCTTGCCGCGCAAATCGACCTGCACGCTATCGTCATCTGATAAGCTGGCAGGAACGCGGGCGATTGCAATTGAGTTTTTTAGGCTAGGGGAGAAGGTGCCACTGGTAATAAGACCAGTTTGCTCATTGTCCGTGCCTTGATTGATGGTGACGGTCATGCCTTCACGCAATACGCCGCGCGTCGTCAATAGTAAGCCGACTTGTTTCATGGCGGTGTTGTCGTCTTTTGCTTGCTGACGTTTGCTTACTAAGGCTTCACGACCGATAAAATCACGCTCGTCTTTTAGCGCCAGCGTCCAGCCCATGTTGCACTCATAAGGGCTGGTTTCTTCATTCATATCATGACCATAAAGGTTCATGCCCGCTTCCATACGTAAAGTATCACGCGCGCCAAGGCCAGCAGGTTTAACGCCATTGGCTTTTAATTGCTCAAAGAACGCTGGAGCATCATCGCCATGCATAATCACTTCGACGCCATCTTCACCAGTGTAGCCAGTACGAGCAACGAACCAATCTGTGCCTTCGATGTCTGTTAAATCAGCACCAACGAAAGGCTTAAGTCCCGCCAAGGTATCCGCCCAGCTCGGTTTAACTTGCGCCAGTTTTTCAACCGCATTTGGTCCTTGTACGGCAATCATCGCAAGCTCTGGACGCTCGGTAATAGTAATGTCAAAGCCTTTAGCGACTTTTTCAAACTGAGCCATGTCTTTATCGCGAGTAGCAGCGTTTGAGACGATACGGTATTCGGTAGCGTCTGCATTCATCAGGTAAACGATTAAGTCATCGATGATGCCGCCTTGCTCATTGAGCATGCCAGAATATAGCGCTTTACCGACGGTTTTTAGTTTATCAACATCATTGGCAAGCAGCTTTTGTAGCCATGCTTTAGCGTCAGCGCCTTTAACATCGGCGACGACCATATGTGAGACATCAAACATACCGGCATCGGTACGTACCGCTTCGTGCTCTTCGATTTGTGAACCATAATGGATTGGCAATTCCCAACCAGAAAAATCCACCAGTTTGCCATCACTATCAATGTGAGACTGGTAAAGAGGCGTGCGTTTAGGGGCTGAAGTACTTGCGCTTTGAGGGCTGGCGTTTTGAGAATTGGCGTTTTGAGTGGCGGTCATAACAAATCCTTATGTGTACATCAGTCGTACTCGGTAGAGTAATGAGCGATGTGCAGTATCATAGTAGCGAGAAGCAATATTGCAGGGTGCAAGCATTGCAACCAAGGGTAGCACAGAAAAAAAAGATAAAGCAGTAAGCCAAACCAGCGCTGAACGTCGGTTTAAGCAAAAGCCCTATCTGTCCTGTAACCTGAGATTTTCAACACGAACCATCATTTTTTTAAGCATCTATTTGCAAAAAAATAGCAATGATGTCGCATTTTCTCCCCTTCGGTGGGTAAGGCGTCGTCCGTCCTTACCGCTCTCCAGATTTGTTATGCCTTGTGTTTGGGTGTGCTACGCGATTGACGGTAGACAGCGAAACAGTCGTGGCATGTGTTTTTCAGTCCTTTTACCTGAGCGATTGGCAGGGTATATGCGCCTTCGGTGGTCTTGTTACAACTATCAACGCAACTCATTAAATGAGTGCATCTGACATCGTGCCCAAGACTCTCTCCTGAAAAACGCTTTTATTATGAAAGGTTAATGGTTTTTTTACAAGCCACCGCATGGATTAAAGTGAATAATTTAACCAAAATGCGCTTTTTTAGAGGTATTTAGGCAAATAAACCGCTAAAAAGGTCAATTTTTTGCGCCTGTACAAAGCAACATAAGGCAATCAAAAGCCATCTCGTTAAAGCCTGCTACGCAAAGCCACTATTGAAAGTCGGGCAAATTATGCTAGGCTAGCAACCATTATTCCCATATTCCTAATTCATTTCATCTAAGCTATTTAATACAGGCTATTTAATACCAGTCATTTGATAACTGTTTTAATTGATGGTTTTTAACCTTTCGTGCTCAATAGGTGCCCCTTATGCATTGCGATATTTACAAATTTCCCAAACACAATGATATGTACGTCTATATTGCTCGTCCTGATTATCCTAACGATACCGACGAGATTAAAGACTGGCTTGGCGTATTACCAAAAGACTTCCGTGCAGGCTTAGGGCGCAGTCAGTTTGTCATGCATCTAGATTTGGCAACCACGGCAACGCTTGCTCGTGTTGATAAAGAAGAAGTATTGGCGAAATTACAATCACAAGGCTATTTTGTACAAATGCCGCCGCAAGATGTTATGCGCCGTCAAGCCGAGTTGCGCGCCCGTGAAGCACAAGACAATATCTACGATTAATGCGCTTGTTTTAAAGTATTTCTTTTAAGTTTTATGGCAAGCTTCTTTTATAATGTGTCTTATTTTATAAAGCAACTGAAGGTAAATATAGGTCAGCGGCCAAGTGGCAGCAATTCATAAACACTCATAATCGGTGTTAATAACAAGCCAACTGGCGATGCGACCAATTGATAAAAAACGTTACCAAACAGTGGTCAGCATGCACTTTATTTAGAAGTCGTGATAAACTAGCAGCCTATTCAGTACAGATGTCGATGATGTAGTCGGCCCCATTTTTAGTACGACAGAACGTACCCTATACCGCTAGACACATAACGTGTCGCCGGTGATAAATGCAGGTAACCAAACACGTATGGACTGGTTTAAAAGTATCTTACACAGCTTACCATTGGAAGCCATCAGTGACATTCTCGGCGAGATTGCGATTTGGTGGGGGCAGCTGGTAAAAGACGTTCCAGCCGCAGACCTACCCATGTATGCGTATTTGGGCGGTGTCATCATCGTCTTGATACTTTGGCTACTGGTTGCTCGGGTCTTGCCGCGTCCACTCGGCGGTATGAGTTGGATGATGCTCTTTGCTGTTTTACTAGCTCCCGGTACAGCGCTTGGTGACCCTAGCGTGATTGCACCAGCCAGTATTAGCGTTGTCTATGCCATTATGATGAAAGACACGGCTGGCGCGATTGCTAATATGTTGCCGATATTGGTGGTATTGGTCGTCGGCTTGTTTGTGGGTTTTGTTTGGCAACTGATTCGCGGCGCGTTTGAGTCAAGCTTAGATAAAGCCCGCAGCCGAACGGCAGAAGATACGCAAGCGACGATGCAGCTAACCACGGGTAATTACTTAACAGACAATGCGAGTTTAGCAGAGTCATCCGATGACTCAGTATTAATGTCTAAGTCTGAAATAACCAAACCTGAAATGGCTAAGGCGGAAATAAATAAGCCTGAAGCTGAAGTCAGTTTAAAAAAAGACAATAAGCCATTGAAGCAAGCGGATAGTAATAAATCTAATAAGCTTTAAAGTAGAATTAAGCTGCATTAGTTAAAATAGAAGACACCGTGTGTGTCTTTTTTTATGTGAAGCCTTTTTTATGTAAAAGCATTTTTTACGGTGTAATGGACAAAATTCATGCTAAAAAGTAGAAGGTAGTCGCTAATGGACATAATTCATGCTATTTGAGTGATTTTGCCCCTAAAAAGTCTTTAATAAACCGCAACTTACGCTGCTCATTTAGACCATGATGACTGTGTAATTGTCGCTTTAACTCACTGAATAACCCTTCAAGAGAATTGATGGTATTTGGTATGTCTAAGTGCTCATATTCTTGATAAGTGAATAGCCAATCGCTATTGGTTCTGAGGCTGCGATAAGCACTTCTAAGACGCTTATGCGTGTACCAACTTCTACCCGTATCTTCATTGGTACTACGCTCACTCAGATAGTCTTCATGAGTTAACATCCAATAATCTAAGTGCTCTATGAAGTCAGCTTTATTAAGCTGTGTTAAGTTTAAAGTGAGCCGTCTAAGCTCAATACTTGCGATATTCTTAGGTCGACGAGTGAGGTAACGAGTCACTATTTGCACCTGATGAAACTGGCACATCTGGCAAGGAGTGTGGGTAAACAGGGTTCTAAGCCCTCGTCTACCATCACAGGTAATGCTTTGTACATCAACGCCTAACGATGCTAGATGATCAATTCCTTGCTTGTAGGCACTGTTGGTTTCATGACTGACTATCGCGTAGTAAAGAACGGCTTTAGTGGTATTGTCCATAAAAACCATTAAACCGAACTTACGACCGAAGTAAGTGGTATCCATAATGATATTAGCAGTATTCGGTCGCTTAACTTGATACTGGGTACTGACTTTGTCTAAGCGTCTTTGAATGGTTTTAAGACTACAGCTATACTTGTCAGCCAGTTGTTTGTAGGTCTGTTTTCCTTGGGTGTATTCAGTCCAAAGGGTTTGGTTATTGAGTCTTTTGCCACCTAAAAACTGCCGTCTGCAAACTAGACATTGGTACTGTTGTTTGCCTAGCTTGCGTCCATTCTTCTTGGTGTGTTTATCACGACAAAAAGGGCAGTTTTTTGATTCATGGCGTTGATTCCTTGCAAATATAGACAGTATATAGCGTTAGACCCTACGCCAGCATGAATTTTGTCCATTACACCTTTTTTACCGATTGAGGATATAAGTAATTAATGACTATTAAAACGATATCAGTATTATTTTTTTAGCAACTGCGAACGCATGAGTATTTTGGCAATTAAGGCAGCTGTGCTAGTCTAATTCATTATTTCTTATTCACCAATTGCCCCTCAATCCCTGTAATGTATAACAATAACTGAGACTTAGTTTATGACAAACACGACCGATAAAACCAAGAAAACCTTTACCGGTACGCAAAGCTATATCGCTACCGATGATTTGCAGTTGGCAGTCAACGCAGCGATGACTTTACAAAAGCCGCTGCTTATCAAAGGCGAGCCGGGCACCGGTAAGACGTTATTAGCTGAAGAAGTAGCAGAGAGTTTGGGTATGCCGCTGATTACATGGCATATCAAATCAACCACCAAGGCGGAGCAAGGTTTGTACGAGTATGATGCGGTATCGCGCTTGCGAGATTCGCAAATGGGTGATGATAAGGTTTATGAGATTGGCAACTATATCAAGCCGGGTAAGTTATGGGATGCCTTTACCAGTAAAGAGCGCAGTGTGTTATTGATTGATGAGATTGATAAAGCTGATATCGAGTTCCCCAATGACTTGCTGCATGAGCTGGATAAGATGTCGTTTTATGTCTATGAGACAGGTGAGACCATTACCGCCGAGCAGCGTCCTGTAGTCATTATCACCTCAAACAATGAAAAAGAGCTGCCAGATGCGTTTTTGCGTCGCTGTTTCTTTCATTATATCGACTTCCCAGAAGAAGCAACCATGCGTCAAATCATTGAGGTGCATTTCCCTGATATTCAAGAAAAGCTGGTCAATGATGCATTAGATATCTTTTATAAGCTACGTAATGTTCAAGGGCTTAAAAAGCCACCCTCAACGTCAGAATTGGTTGACTGGTTAACGTTATTATTAGCCGATGATATGGCACAAGAAGAGCTGCAAGAAAACTTGCGCGGTGAAAAGTCTATCCCGCCATTATATGGTGCACTGCTTAAGAATGAAGCCGATGTCAACTTATTGCAGCGTTTTGCCAATATGATGCGTCGCTAAGCGACAGACCATTTGTCATGATTGAAGTTAATGAAACGGCTTTATTCGTAACCATATCAGCAACGTCGCCAGATAATAATGTCAGCCAATAAGTGATACGTGTCTTATGTTTATCAAATTGTTCTATACCCTACGTACTTACGGCGTGCCCGTCAGCACCCGTGAGCTGCTTGACCTAAACGCTGCGTTAGATCAGGGGCTGATGATGCAGCCGCATCCTGAGAATCCAGAGCTATCTACCTTTGCCAGTCGCGAGGATATGTATCGGCTGATTCGCCTCTGTATGGTCAAAGATGAGCGTCACTTTGATAAGTTTGACCGCGCCATGGCAGACTATTTTGAAGGGGTGGATAGCCTTGATATGGACGAGCTGTTGGCCAAGTTGACGGACGTCCCAAAAGAATGGCTCGATTTAAAGCTCGACCCAAAAAATCTGACCGAAGAGCAGCGGCGCTTGCTAAAAAAATACGGCTCGCTAGAGGAGTTGATGAAAGCGCTTGAAGAGCGTCTTAAAGAGCAAAAAGAGCGTCATCAAGGCGGTAGTAAATGGGTCGGTACAGGTGGGACATCGCCATTTGGTGCCTATGGCGACCATCCAGAAGGGGTGCGCGTCGGCGGTGAATCGCGTAAACGTAGCGCTGCCAAAGTTTGGGAGCAGCGAAAATATCGCAACCTCGATGATGATAATCAGCTTGGTACGCGCCAAATTCAAATGGCACTGCGTAACTTGCGCCAGTTTGCGCGTACCGGAAGCGCGGATGAGCTAGACATTCATGAGACCATCAAGCGCACCGCCAAAAAAGGCATGCTCGATATTCATATGCAAGCTGAGCGCCGTAACCGCGTCAAGGTACTAATGCTATTTGATGTCGGTGGTAGTATGGATATCCATGTAGAGGCATTAGAAAAACTGTTTTCAGCGGCGAAGAATGAATTTAAAACCTTAGAGTTTTTTTACTTTCATAACTGTTTATATGATTATGTTTGGAAGGATAATAATCGTCGTCATAGTGCACCGATGCCTACCTTTGAGCTGCTCAATAAATACGGCCGAGAATATCGCGTGATATTCGTCGGTGATGCATCGATGTCGCCCTATGAGCTGATGACGGTCGGTGGTAGCGTTGAATATATGAATAATGAGGCGGGTATCGTTTGGCTTAAGCGGGTGCTGGCGCATTTTGATAAAGTCGCTTGGCTGAATCCTGAAAACCCCGCGTACTGGCAATATACGCAAACCATCGTCGAGATTAAAAAACTGTTCGATAATAAGATGTATCCGATGACTTTACATGGTGTGGAAGACATGACCAACTATCTGGCGCGCTAACGGCTAACTATAGATAACGATAAGAATCCTTTGCTTTATTTCTTATTGAAACACGCATAAAAATAGCCGTTATAAAATATAGCGGCTATTTTTTCTTTATATTTTTTCGTTTTTACCTTTCCTTTTCTAGTTTTTTGTTTCTATCAGTCCAATCATAACGCCCATCTCTTTTTTATCATGCTTATCGATAGTCGGTGCATACAATGCCGAAGCAATGCCGCCATCTAAAAATAATGCATTTGGACAGTTTAAATCATCCTTAAACAGGGTGGCAAATTGATAAAAGCTCACAGGCTCTTCGCTATTGACAAATTGTAGGCTGCCATCGCTGCAAACACCGGCACCATTACGCAGTTTAATCGAGGTACTGTCAGGATTGAACTGCGGGTGAATCTTATTATTGATGACCAACATGGGACCTGATTGCGTCGCATACCAAGGCTGTGCTGTACCACTTTTGAGCTGCTTATCTAAAGCATTGCTTTCAGTAATTTGCACCTTGCCAGACTTATCCCACCACATAACGCCATTGGGCAATAAGTGAAAGTTGCCGCCGCCTTCTTTAATATTTAACGCCCGCAGCTCTTTACCTTCGATAACCGTATAGCCAATCGGCGCATAATTTTCATTATACATACCGGCGTTCATGGCAAAATTCAGCGTTTGCTCAGACGGTAATCTCGCTAACAAAGTATCAAAAGTCAGCAGCGGCTGGGTGTTATTAGCACTGCTATTTGCTTGCTGCCAAAACAGCTGTAAAGAATAGCGTGGGTCTGATAACGTCTGCGCGTCGATACGACAAGCGCTATAAGTAAAGGGCACGTTGTGCGACTGGCATGACCAATGCTTTTTGCTATTATCAGTGCTGCTATCATTTGTGTGGTCTGTTGGCTGACAGGCGCTGATGCTTAATGCAATCAGCGCTGCCGTCAAAAGAGTGTGGGATGAAGTGAAAATGGCGCTTGGCATCAATGACTTGCCTTGTGGCAGGTGGATAGAAGTTATCTATTGTAATGCTTCTACCATATTTTGTCGCTTATTTGCTGCTTCGCTTATCCATTTAGTCATCTGTATGGGGTAAGTCGCGAAAAGTATTATTGACGTTGCCAATTAACATGCCACCATCGATGATGTCTACTGAATCATCAGGGTGTTTCGTGGTCGGCGCGCTGGTTTCTTTGCCTCTATCGCGCGAGTCTTTATTATAAGCAATCAGCGCATCGTTATTGGCAAGGAAGCTATCAGGATTTGCCATGACCCACATTTGGTTAAAGACGTCGGCGCGAGCGTTTTGCGCAAGCAGTGCGCCTTGGTCAGCAAAATAAAAGAATTTTGATAATAGCTTAATTTGTCCATTATCTAAACGGCGCGCAATATGATAAGGCTGTAATTGACTTGGATGCTGGAGGCCAACCGCGCCAACGATGCTGGCCAGTGATTTCAGCGTATTTTTATGGAAGCTTGCCACGCGCTCAGCTTTACTTGGCACATCGAGCGCTTTTTGGCGATACGGGTCTTGGGTCGCAACCCCCGTCGGGCAAGTGTTGGTATGACACGAGCGTGATTGAATACAACCAACGGCAAACATAAAGCCGCGCGCTGAGTTACACCAATCAGCGCCAAGCGCAATCATGCGCGCAATATCGAAGCCTGAGACGATTTTGCCACTGACGCCAAGCTTGATTTTGTCACGGATACCGGCGCCAACCAAGGTATTGTGTACCAATAAAAATCCTTCAACCATCGGCATACCGACGTTGTCCATAAATTCAACGGGCGCTGCACCTGTGCCGCCCTCTGCGCCATCGATCACGATAAAATCAGGATAGTTGTTGGTTTCAATCATGGCTTTAACAATCGCCATAAACTGCCAAGGTTGACCTACGCATAGCTTAAAGCCGACAGGTTTGCCGCCTGATAAATCACGTAGCTGCTGCCAAAAAGCAACCAACTCTCGCGGCGTGCTAAAAGCGCTATGCGAAGAGGGCGACACGCAATCTTGACCGGTTGGTACTTCACGGGTATCAGCGATTTCTTGGGTAATTTTTTCGGCGGGTAACACACCGCCTTGACCGGGTTTGGCACCTTGTGAGAGTTTAATCTCAATCATTTTTACTTGCGGGTCAACAGCTTTTTCGGCAAACGACTGCGGATCAAAATTACCCTGAGCATCACGGCAACCAAAATAACCGGTGCCGAGCTCCCAAATCAAATCGCCACCAAATTTACGGTGATAAGGGCTAATCGCACCTTCGCCGGTGTCATGGGTAAAGCCGCCCATCTTCGCGCCTTGGTTGAGCGCCATAATGGCATTGGCAGATAAACTACCAAAGCTCATTGCCGAGATATTAAATACCGACATATCATGCGGCTGCTTACAACGATCACCACCGACCACGATGCGAAAATCTTTGTTTTCTAACGGCTGGCTGACGGCGGATTGTAAAAACCACTCTTTATCATGGGCGTATAAATTGTCTAGCGTACCAAAAGCATTGGTGTCACTGACGTTTTTGGCACGTTGATAAACCAGCGCGCGCTGCTGGCGTGAAAACGGCACTTGTTCTTTATCGTTTTCCAATAAATATTGGCGAATTTCAGGGCGGAAGTCTTCGAGCACGTAGCGGATGTGGCCGGCAACCGGATAGTTTCTCAAAATAGCGTGCTTTAACTGTGTGATATCGTAAATCCCCAAGCACACACCGAAGCCGCCAAGAATGATTAGCCACCAATTCGTCAGTAACAGTCCGGCTAAAAACAGCAAGACCGCGGCAGCAAAGGTACTATAGCGCAAAAATACGCCGACTAAATAAGGAGAACTGGTTTTTGATTCTGGATTCAAATTGGTACGAGATTGGGGCATAACGATACTCAACAGTAAAACATTGGAATTAAAAATGCGGCAGAAAGTTATTTCGTAACTTTGCCGCTATTCATTATTCAGTATAAAAGGATTGGATAATACTCATTAAAACAAATTAAAGCGCCACCAACTTAAACACTGACAATAAAGGCAGGGGCTCAAATTGATGGCGTACATCATACGCCTATAATATCACGGCTCCATATTAATTGAGTAACGGCTTGCTAATAATGACGTGATAACGCCGTTTTTAAAGGTTTTAGCATGGCATAAACGGCTTATTAGCCAGATAAGCGCTTAAATACCGCGCCCAATTTTTTCTGCTAGCGCCTGCAACTTAGGTACAATCGTCGCCGCATATTCATCTGCTTTCCAGTTGGCACTCGGCACACTGGCATTGAGCGAATACGCATACTGCCCAGTGGCAACATCAAATACACCAACGGCCACGGCCAATATATCGGTAGAAAACTCACCGTCTGATACCGTATAACCATGCAATCTATAATGCTCTTCTGCATCAGATAAAGCCAACTGCGCGTGTTTATAATCCTCTGTAGATAAGTGCTGTTGTAAATTACTAAGAATCACACTCTGTCTTGCTGGCGAGCTGGCCGCATAAAAAGCGCGCCCAATAGCAGTACGGGCGACGGGCACTGCCGAGCCAACTTGCAAATTGACTGACAGGCGAGCAGGGCTACGACAACAAGCGTGATAGCGCATTTCTCCTTCGACTTCGGTTGCTAAATTCACCGATACTTCATTGCTACTGGCAAACTGTCGTAGCAACGGCTCAGCTGCCGCCACCATGTCGTGACGACTCCACGCCGTTGCGCTGAGTCTCACCGCGCTACTGCCTAATTGATATTGTCCATGCTCGGTCATGCGTAAAAATCCAAGCGTCATCAAAGTATGAATAAGACGGGTGATGGTCGCTTTTGGCAAGGAAGTCATTTGACACAATTGCTGGTGGCTGAGTTGCTCATGCTGCTCAAAGGCTGCCAATAAAGTCAGTCCACGCCCCAGTGCGGTGACAAACTGCCGGTCGTTATCGTCCTTACTTTGCTCAAGAATGGTGGTCATTCGATCGAGTAGTGGCAGAGCTGCCGATACATTTTTTGTCATTTTATGCTCATTTTTTTTGATAAAGGTTTACAGCGCGGTAAAACTTTGCTTAAATAGATTTAAATTATGAAACTAAGTTTCGCACAGCGGAATAAGCAAGTCAATAACCTGTGCAGTCAATTTACTTATTAATCACTACTCGTCGGTCAGGAAGACTGACATCAAGGAGATCCACATGGCAACATCTACGCGTCCAAGTTTCGATTGGGAAGATCCGTTTTTATTACGCAACCAGTTGACTGATGAAGAGCGCATAGTCACGGACAGCGCCCGTCAGTTTTTTCAAAAAGAGTTGATGCCTGGCATTTTAGAGGCTAATCGTAACGAGAACTTTGACCGTAATATCATGCGTCAAATGGGTGAGATGGGCTTGCTTGGCGTAACGATTGAAGGTTATGGCTGTGCTGGTTTATCAAGTGTCGCTTACGGTCTGATTGCCAAAGAAATCGAAGCCGTTGACTCTGGCTACCGTTCAGCGATGAGCGTGCAATCAAGCTTGGTCATGCATCCTATCTGGGCGTACGGCACCGAAGAGCAAAGAGAGAGATATCTGCCTAAGCTTGCTACTGGCGAATATGTTGGCTGCTTTGGTCTGACTGAGCCGGATTCAGGCTCAGATCCTGCCTCGATGTCGACCCGTGCGCGCGCGGTTGATGGCGGTTATGAGCTGACAGGTAATAAGATGTGGATTACCAACAGCCCTATCGCTGATGTGTTTGTCGTTTGGGCAAAGGACGATTCCGGTGAGATTCGCGGTTTTGTTTTAGATAAAGGTATGAAAGGGTTATCAGCGCCGAAGATTGAAGGTAAGTTTTCACTACGTGCTTCAGTCACCGGTGAAATCGTTATGGACAAGGTATTTGTCCCTGAAGCCAATGCTTTCCCAGATATCCGTGGTCTAAAAGGTCCATTTGGTTGCTTAAATAAAGCCCGTTACGGTATCGCTTGGGGCGCGATGGGGGCAGCTGAATTCTGCTGGAAAGCAGCACGCCAGTACACGCTAGACCGTAAACAGTTTGGTCGTCCGCTCGCCGCAACGCAGCTCGTACAATTGAAGCTTGCCAATATGCAAACAGAAATTACCTTGGGTCTACAAGCGGCATTGCGTGTTGGTCGTCTGATGGATGAAGACAATGCGGCGCCTGAGATGATTTCACTGATTAAGCGTAATAACTGCGGTAAGGCGCTCGATATCGCGCGTATTGCTCGTGATATGCATGGCGGCAACGGTATTTCGGATGAGTTCCACATTATTCGTCATGTGATGAACTTAGAAGCGGTTAATACCTATGAAGGTACGCACGATATTCATGCGCTTATCCTAGGTCGTGCACAGACTGGCATTCAAGCGTTTTATTAATAAGTGCTAGCTAGTCAATGCTAGCCAGTTTTAGACCATTAACGTACGTTGCTGTTTGGCTTTTTATAAGCTGTTATAAACAGGAACGTACGTTTCTGAGTTTTTAAGCATTTTTTAAGCACTGTTCTTATGCATAGTTCCTATGCATAGTTCTTATACATTGTTTTCATCCATCGTTGTTATGCATCATTTATTTAGCAGTGTCTATTCTTAAAAGGTATTCAGGCATTGAAGAAAAGACAGTAAAAGCTAAATGATACATGGCAATTTTTTATCAAATTTTTATCAAAGAATAAGTTACATAATAAGGGAAGATTATGACTGATATGGCAAATGGTGCATTACACGGTATCAAGGTGCTCGACTTGTCGAGAGTGTTGGCCGGTCCTTCTTGTACTCAAGTGCTTGCAGATTTGGGCGCTGAAGTCATCAAGGTTGAGCGTCCACATATTGGTGATGAAACGCGTCATTGGGCGCCGCCAAAATTCAGTGATGATACCTCCGCTTATTACGCCACTATTAACCGCAATAAAAAATCTCTCACCGTCGATATCACCACGCCTGCCGGACAAACCATTATCAAGCAGCTTGTTGCCGATAGCGATATCGTCGTTGAAAACTTTAAAGTGGGTGGTTTAAAGAAATACGGCTTAGATTATGACAGTCTAAAACAAGACAATCCGCGCCTTATTTATGCGTCATTAACGGGTTTTGGTCAGACAGGTCCAGACGCCAAGCGCCCCGGTTATGACTATATTATTCAAGGCTTGTCAGGACTGATGAGTATTACTGGTCCAAGCGATGGCGAACCGCATAAGGTAGGCGTGGCAGTCGTCGATTTATTCGCCGGATTGCAGCTGACCATCGGTATTCAAGCGGCCTTATTAGCGCGTCAAAATACGGGACTTGGGCAGCATGTCGATGTGGCATTGCTTGATAGCGCGCTTGCGATGCTCGCCAACGTCGGTATGAATTATTTGGCATCCGACAAAGTCCCGCCAAGACTCGGCAATCAGCATCCTAATATCGTGCCTTATCAAGTGTTTGCAGGGCAGGGTGACGCGCACTTTATCTTAGCCTGTGGTAATGACAGTCAGTTTGCCAAGCTTTGCACTGTGTTGGGCGTTGATTGGCATAGCGACAGCCGTTTTGCGACCAATCCTACCCGGGTTGCCAATCGTGAGCTACTTTGTGATGAGTTAGCTAAGAAGTTTGCCGAGCAACCTCGCAGCTATTGGTTAGAGGTGTTAGATAAAGCAGGTATTCCTTGTGGCGCGATTCATAATATCTCTGAGGCATTGGACATGCCGCAAGCGCTGGCACGTGAGATGGTGGTTGATTTTGCCAGACAAGGCAGCCCTGTTCGTGCCCTTGGGAATCCGATTAAATTATCCGCCTCACCAGTTACTTATCGTACGCCGCCACCGCAATTGAGCGAGCATACCGATAGTACGCTTGCTGATTTGGGCTATGACAGCGACATGATAGCCAAGCTGAAAGCCGATGGGATTGTTTAAGCTTATTTTTAAATCATAGATATCAGTAGCGGACGTTTAATAATATTTATTGCTATCTCAGTTTTAAATACTCGGCCTTAAAACCCAAACGCTGCTCAATTTGCTCTGCCAATTCAATCAGTACCGCACTGACCTCAGCTCGCTTGGACTCATACTCTGCTTGTAAAAAGCTGACAGCCATACCTGCTACCGCGTTGCCTGAGGCATTGCGAATATAAGTGCCTAAGCAATACATGCCCTCGCGCAGTTGTCCATCGTCAAGGGAGATGCGACTGTTTTGAATAGCCGTCAGCTCAGTGGACAAGTCATTAAAGTTATCGACACCATGCTGGGTAATAGGCGTAGGGAAACCGCTGGCATAGATGGACTTTATGCTGTCCATAGAAAAGGTGGAAAGCATGGCTTTACCAGTAGCAGAAAATACTGCTGGTACGCGAACACCAGCGCGGAAAGTAAAGCCAAGCGGAGCAGGCGCTTCATGGCAAGCTAAAAATACCACTTCACCAAAATCGAGTTTGGACAAAGTCACCGTATGTTGAAGCAGGGTAGGATACTGGACAATAAGGTCTTTAAATAGCTGAATGACACCTTGCTGCTGCTCATACTTACCCGCCCAATACATCAAATACGAACCCAAATGAAAGCGGCTGTCGCTGTCTTTATAGATCACATGCTTAGTCAGGAGGGTTTGCAAAATATTGTGGGTCGAGCTACGCGGCAGGTTAAGCTCTTTGGCAATATGAGCCGCTGTTAAAGGCTGGGTGCTATCGGTAATCAAATCTAAAATCTGAAAAGTCTTGTCCAAAGCAGGAACGGCAGTGGTGCTCATAAGGAACCTATAAAAGTCGGTAAAATTAAAAAAACATCAAAATAAAGCGATAAATCATCACAAAGTTGATAATAGGGGTTGCAAATATGCGTCCATCATTCTTATAATGATGTCTCATATATAGAATAGATGTTCAGTATATTGAACAAATAACAAGTTATCAATAATTATTTAAGTTATAACCTTTTATTTATTGTTAGTTTTTTATCGCTATAAATTTGCAAACCCTATCTGCAAAATAACATTGACAAGGAGTGTCAACATGTCACAACTGCCACATACGCTACCGCTATCAAACCCAGACCTACTCAAACAGCAATGCTTCATCAAAGATGGCTGGCATGGTGCTAGTGATGACGCCACTATTGACGTCAGCAATCCTTTTAACAGCGAGATTATCGGTAGCGTGCCAAGCCTGACGACCGACGATGTCAATGATGCGGTTGCGGCTTCTCATGAAGCGCAAATCACGTGGGCGGCCAAAACCCCAAAAGAGCGCGCTGAGCTACTACAAAAGTGGGCCGACCTTATCGATGCCAACAAAGAAGATTTGGCCATCATTATGACCGCCGAGCAAGGCAAGCCTTTAACCGAGTCACGCGGGGAAGTTGGCTATGCCAATAGTTTTATCCGCTGGTTTGCTGAAGAAGGCAAGCGTGTATACGGCGATGTTATCCCTGCCAATCAAGCACAGCTGCGCCATGTCATCCTAAAACAGCCTGTGGGTGTTTGCGCGGCTATCACGCCTTGGAACTTCCCAGCAGCGATGATTACCCGTAAAGCAGCCCCTGCCCTAGCAGCAGGCTGTACCATGATTATCAAACCTGCAACCGAAACGCCATTTTCTGCCTTGGCACTGGCTGCCTTGGCTGAGCAAGCGGGTATTCCTGCAGGCGTTATCCAAGTCGTCACAGGCAAATCATCAACCATCGGCGATATCCTAACTGGCGATGCACGCATTCACAAACTATCATTTACCGGCTCTACCGAAGTCGGTCGTACCTTGATGGCTCAATGCGCGCCAACCATCAAAAAACTGTCATTAGAGCTCGGTGGCAATGCGCCATTTATCGTCTTTGATGATGCTGATCTTGAAAAAGCCGCTGAAGGATTAATCGCCTCTAAATATCGTAACGCCGGTCAAACTTGTGTTTGCGCCAACCGCGTCTACGTGCAGGACAGTATCAAAGACAAATTCCTAGACGTATTTGTGAAAAAAGTCGCTGAGCTTAATGTCGGTAATGGCATGGACGAAGGCGTCGATATCGGTCCGTTGATTAATAAAAAAGCCTTGGAAAAAGTGCAAGCACTGCTAAAAGACGCGTTAGATAAAGGCGCAACCCTTATCACGGGCGGCAGCACCAATGGCGCATCAGAGCTGACTTATAATCCAACGGTGATTACCGATATCAGCAGTGACATGGATATCGCCCACGAAGAAATCTTTGGCCCTATCGCCACTATCTTTACCTTTAAAGATGAAGCCGACGTCATTCGTCAAGCTAACGATACTATTTATGGTTTGGCTGCTTACTTCTACAGTGGTAGTTATGCACGCTCATGGCGCGTTACCGAAGGTTTAGAGTACGGCATCATCGGTCATAATACCGGTCTAATTTCTACCGAAGTCGCACCATTTGGCGGCGTTAAGCAGTCGGGCTTTGGCCGCGAAGGCTCAAAATACGGCATCGAAGAATATGTTGTGACCAAATACTGGTGCTCTGATGTTAGTTAATAGCTGGAGCTAATAGTTAGCTATTTTATGTTTTAACCGTTTAATTTTCACTCAGTATTTAACGGGATTCAGCAGCAGGAATCCCCAATATTGCTAAACCTTATTTTATAAACCGCCATCACATCACTGGCATTTACGTAAAGAAGAAAGAAAAGGATATTCTTATGACTACTACCAATCAATCATTACTTGAGCGCCGTAAAGCGGTTTTGCCAACAGGACTTGGCGTTGCCTTTCCTGTCTTTGCCGAAAAAGCAAAAAACTCGGAAGTTTGGGATATTGAAGGCAATCGTTATATCGACTTCGTCGGCGGTATCTCAGTATTGAATACCGGTCACAGCCATCCAAAAATCACGCAGCGTGTGCATGAGCAGCTAGACAAATTTACCCATACTGCCGCGCAAATGATTAACTATGAATGCTATGTTGAGCTTGCTGAAAAGCTTTGCCAAAAAGCCCCTATCAGCGGTCAGACAAAGGCATTCTTTTTGACCACTGGCGCAGAAGCCGTTGAAAACTGTATCAAGATTGCTCGTGCAAAAACCGGTCGTCCGGGTGTCGTCTCTTTCGTTGGCGGTTGGCATGGTCGCACGCTGATGTGCATGAGTCTAACGGGTAAAGTATTGCCATATAAAAAGAACTTTGGTCCGATGCCAGGCCCAGTCTTTCATGCGCTATTCCCAGCTGAAGAGCTAAATGTCACTGAAGCACAAGCATTGCATAGCCTTGAGATGATTTTCCAAGCGGATATCGACCCAAGTGAAGTGGCGGCGATGATTATCGAGCCAGTACAGGGCGAGGGTGGTTTCCATCAAGTGACGCCATCGTTTGCCAAAGCCTTGCGCGAGATTTGCGATGAGCATGGCATTGTGCTGATTTTTGATGAAGTACAGTGTGGTTTTGCCCGTACCGGTACCTTGTTCGCCAGTGAGCAGTTGGGCGTTGAGCCGGACCTAATGACCAGTGCCAAGAGCTTGGCGGGTGGTTATCCTATCTCTGCCGTTATCGGCCGCGCTGATATTATGGATGCGCCGCAAGTAGGCGGTTTGGGTGGTACTTATTCTGGTAACCCACTGGCTTGTGTGGCAGCTTTAGCAGTCATGGAAGTCATCGAAGAAGAAAACCTGCTTGAGCGTAGTGTTGAGATTGGCGATAAAATCGAAGCTTTCTTAAAGGGTTTAAACTTAAGCAGCATCGGTCATATTCGTCATAAAGGCGCGATGTTAGCGTTTGAGTTAATCGACAGTGATGGCAAGCCTGATGTTGAAGCAACGGCCAATTTAAAAGCCAAAGCATTTGAGCAAGGTCTGTTATTAGCCTCTTGTGGCATGTTCGGTAACGCCATTCGCGTGATGGTGCCACTAACGGTTGAAGATGAAGTGCTCCAAGAAGGCCTTGATATTATCAAAGGTATTTTGACTGCTTAAAGGCGTTAAGATTTAACAATAATGGATGCTTAAGGTTTGGATGATGACAGTTCTGCTTTGAGCGGTGGTTTTACAACGGCGCCTTGCAAGTCAAGACGCCGTTGTTGTCTCTGCTATCAATATATAAAAACATTATCAAGCTTCTCAGTCGAGAAGTATGGAAAGATAAATATGAGGGGCGATGCCCTGTTACATAAATCCTGTTATATAAAATACATGTCACTCTAGGTGTAATGAGCAAAAGATTCACATGGATTAAACACGGACAAGGAGTAGATTATGTCTGAATTAAAAAAATCTTTAGGGACGCTAGACGTTATCGCGTTGGCATTTGGGGCGATGGTCGGTTGGGGCTGGGTCGTCTTAGCGGGCGGTTGGATTTTGTCTGCTGGTACGTGGGGTGCCATGCTGGCATTCTTGATAGGCGGACTGGCAGTGATATTGATTGGGGTGACTTATGCTGAGCTTGCCGCATCGATGCCAGTCACCGGCGGTGAGCACACTTATACCCATCGCGCATTAGGGGTCAATGTCTCCTTTATCTGCTCATGGAGTATTCTATTTGGTTACTTCTCAGTGGTCGCGTTTGAGGCGGTCGCACTCCCGACAGTCGTAGAATATTTTATCCCCAATTATAACCAAGGTTACCTCTGGACCATCGCTGGCTGGGATGTCTATGCCACTTGGGTCGGCGTCGGTATGCTGGGCTCCGTTATTGTAACGTGGCTCAATATCCGCGGTATGGAAGTCAGTGCTTGGTTCCAAAAAACGGCCGTATTAGGCATTTTATTCGTCGGGACGTTATTGTTTATCGGGGCGGTACTGTTTAATCCTGAAAGCTCAAACTCAGTACAAGCGCCAGCATTCATTGGTGGTATCGGCGGTATAATGGCGGTTATTGTTATGGTGCCGTTTATGTTTGTTGGCTTTGACGTTATCCCGCAGGCAGCAGAAGAGATTGATTTAACGCGGCCCAATATCGGTAAATTTTTGATTATCTCGATTATCGTTGCGGTGATGTGGTATGTGGGTATTGCGTGGAGTGTGGGCACGACTTTACCACTGGTACAAGCAGAGAGCTCAACCCTCGCCACGGCTGATGCCATGACCAATGCATGGCAAGGCAAATGGGCGGGTATTTTGTTAGTGATTGGCGGTGTGCTTGGTATTTTATCGAGCTGGAACGCCTTTTTAATCGGCGGCAGTCGTCTGCTGTATGCGATGTCCAGAGCACATATGTTGCCAGCCTTTTTAGGTAAATTGCATCCAAAATATAAAACGCCATCAAATGCCATTTTATTAATTGGCGGTTTGGCGACGCTTGCGCCGTTATTTGGTCGCAAAATGTTGGTTTGGATTGTCGATGCCGGTGGTTTTGGTATCGTTATCGCTTACACCTGCGTGGCTATCTCATTCTTAGTACTGCGCTACCGTGAGCCTGATATGGTTCGTCCGTTTAGAATACCAGCAGGCAAACTGGTCGGTATGCTGACGATTGTGCTAAGTTTTGGTTTATTGATGCTCTATATGCCAGGTATGCCATCTGCGTTGACCGCTGTTGAATGGTGGATTTTCTTTGGCTGGACCGTCTTAGGTATCGTGTTATATAGCTATGCAAGGATAAAATATCCTGGTATCAGTGAAGCAATTATGGCAGAAGAGCTACGCGAATTAAAAATTGTCAATCAGCTATGGTTAAAGGATAATCCAAAGAAATAGCTTTTATTTTAAACTGATTATAGTAATAAAATTCCGCTGCAAAAAAAGCCTAACAGTGAATGTTAGGCTTTTTATTATTCTCAAAATCAATCAATCAATCGATTAGGATTTATCACGAATCAATTTATAATTTAAAAACTCAGTGATACCAAGCGTACCAAGTTCGCGGCCAAATCCTGAGCGTTTGACACCGCCAAATGGCGTGTTTGCTTCACTACCAGAAGGAGCATTGATAGTAACCATACCGACTTCTAGTTTGTCAGCAATATCAGCAGCTAGGGCAGCATCTTGCGTTTGGATGGAAGCCCCAAGGCCGAAAGGCACGTCGTTGGCTATCTTAATCGCATGCTCAATATCACGCGCCTTATAGACGACTGCGACAGGACCAAATAGCTCTTCACGGTAGACATCCATAGACTCATCAACGTCTGTCAGTACGGCAGGCGCAAACCAAGCACCCGGCTTGTCTTTGACCATGCCACCTTTGACCAATACCGTTGCGCCGGCTTGAACGGCACTGTCTAGCTGCTCTTGTAAATTAACTGCCGCCGCTTTTGAAGACATTGGACCGATAAAAGTACCTTCATCAAGCGGATCAGCCAATGTCATGTTACGTACGGCATTGGTAAAGCCTTCGACGAATTTATCATAGACCGATTCAACGACGATAAGGCGTTTGGCCGCATTACAAGCTTGCCCTGTATTACCAAAACGACCTTCGATTGCGCCTTTCACAGCTTGTTCGATATCGGCATCGGCTGCGACGATAAAGGCATCTGAACCACCAAGCTCTAGCACTACTTTCTTCAGCGCGCCGCCTGCAACTTTAGCAACCGCCTGACCTGCGCGCTCAGAGCCTGTTAATGAGACGCCTTGTACGCGGCTGTCTTCGATGATGGTCGCTGCTTGCTCATTGGTGGCAAACACATTGTTATAGACGCCCTCAGGTAAGCCTGCCTCTTTTAGGATATCAACGATGGCTTCGGCAGTCTTAGGGCACTGCGGCGCGTGTTTTAGGATAATGGTATTGCCCGCCATAAAGTTTGGCGCGGCAAAACGTGCTACTTGATAATGCGGATAGTTCCACGGCATGATACCTAATAGAGCACCTACAGGGAGTTTTTCTACAGAAGCAGAACCACTATCAACATCGATGCTATGCGGTGCTAGTAGCTGCTCAGCGTTGTCTGCGTAGTAGCGATAAATCTCAGCAACCAAGCCAATCTCGCCTTTTGCTTGGGCGACAGGTTTGCCCATCTCATTGGCCACGATACGAGCCAGCTCATCTTGGCGTTCAAGATAAATATCGGCAATTTTATGCAGCAAGGCACTGCGTTCAGTGAGTGAAACCTGACGCCAGTCTTGATAAGCGCTGTGCGCTTGTTCAATAGCGTTTTGGATGTCTTGCTCAGTTGCTGTCGGGTAGGTGCCTTCTACTTCGCCAGTTGCTGGGTTGTTTACTTGATAATCGCTCATCATTATTCCTTAGGGTTAGATTCAAAATCCGTTTATGTTTTTTTCTATGCCTTTCTTTCTATGTGTGTATTCCTATACTTATCTATCTATACTTATCTATCTATACTTATCTTTCTGTGCTTGTCTGTTTAAGTTTATCTTTTTAAGCAGATAATGTTGGTTGCTGCTGAGTAACGTTATGAGTCTTGCTACCAGCAAAAACGATTTGTCTTATGCGTACATCCATAACCTGATGCTAAAGAAAGTCTATTTCAAGTGCTACAAAGGCTTCATTTAGGCATCGCTTATCATTTAGCCATGAGTCAGTAACGTGCCATACATTGATGGACGGCGATCACGGAATACGCCCCATTGGCGGCGCGCGATAGCCAGTTCATCTAAATCAAAAGTAGCAGTAAGAACTTCTTTTTTATCCTTCGATGCTTCTTGGATAATCTCGCCGCGACCATCGGTGATAAACGAGCTACCGTAGAATTCTAGCGTGCTGTCATTGCCATTTTGACTGATGGTTTCTGTACCGATACGATTCGCCGCGATAACTGGCATAAGGTTGGCGGCGGCATGACCTTGCATACAGCGCTGCCAGTGACCTTTTGAGTTAATGCCCAATGTCGGCTCATCGCCAATCGCTGTCGGATAAAACAGTAGCTCTGCACCCATCAGCGCCATGCTACGCGCGCACTCAGGAAACCACTGATCCCAGCAGATACCGACGCCGATTTTGGCATATTTGGTATCCCAAACCTTAAATCCAGTGTCGCCTGGGGTAAAGTAAAACTTTTCTGCATAAGGAATACCATCTGGAATGTGGGTTTTACGATACGTGCCCAGTATCTCACCATCGGCATCAATCACGGTGACACTATTAAAAAACGTATTGCCAGACTTTTCATAAAAGCTGATGGGCAATACTATGTCTAACTCTTTGGCCAATGCTTTAAAGTGGTTGATAGCGGCATTGTCGGCAACTGAAGTCGCCATTTTAAAGTAATCAAAATCATGAACTTGGCAGAAGTAAGGGGTTTCAAACAGCTCTTGTAGCAAGACAATATTAGCACCCGCTTTTGCAGCCTTGGTCACTAATTCAGTGGCGGTATCGATATTTTGCTGTTTATCCCAACCGCACGCCATTTGGGTTGTCGCAACGGTGACAGTTCTCATTATCTAATTCCTTTTAGTTATTGAGAGAGGTGGGCGGTCTTCTGAGAGGACTATCTATGGGTAATAATTGATAAAGTATTTATCCATAGATAGCGCTCATTGGAATGCTTGTAATAGTCCAAATTAAGCCATCATATAACCCAAGCCTAAGAACGTCACGACGGATAAACCCGCGCCGAGCATGGCATAGGGGAACTGAGTAAAGGCATGTTGCATCGGAGAGCAACCAGCGCCTTGGGCAGCCAATAACGATGAGTCACTAAAGAAACAGGCATGACTACCAAATGAAGAAGCTGACAATAAAGCCCCAATCATCAGTGGCGTGCTGACACCAAGTGCTAACGATATTGGGAATACAATTGGCATGGCAAGGACATATATTCCCCAGCTTGATGAGGTGGCAAAAGTTAGGAATGCCATGACCGCAAAGATAACAGCAGGGAAGATGACAATCGTCATATATGGCGTGATAGCCTCAACTTGAGTCTCAAAGCTTAAAATACCTTGTATCCAATACACCACAACCGTAATAAAGCAAGTCAGTAATGCGCCACGTAATAAATCAATTTCAAAATAAACCGTTGAAACAATCAATAAAATCATTGGAAAAGCAAAGTTCATGATATTGGCTTTAAACGACAGCTTACGTTTGGCTTGAATGTTTGAAACCAATTGCTCTTCTACAAATGCTTCAGGGACAGGATTACCCGCTTTGGCGCGAGCCTCGGCTTTTTTCATCGGACCCCAGTCACCCAAAATGCCATAAGCTACTAAGAATACAATCAACAGTGCAAACCAAGCATAAGCCATATAAGGAATGGCACTGATATAAAGCCCGATACCGTCTCCAGCCACACCATTCTCTTCTAATAGACCGGCAAAATAGACCGCCCAAGTAGAGATAGGAACGATGATACACATAGGTGCGGCGGTTGAATCGACAATATAAGCGAGTTTCTCACGCGAGACGTTATAGACGTCAGTGAGCTTTTTGACAGAAGTTGATACGGCTAGACAGTTTAAATAATCATCAATAAAAACCACGACGCCTAAGGCAAAAGTAGCTAATAATGATTGACGGCGTGATTTGATAAGACTTGATAGAGCTGAGCGAGCCAAGCAGTAAAGTGTCTTTAAAGCAGGTATATAATTGTAGCACCACCAAAAATCTTGGGTTTTTGATTGAGACTTATCAGCCAAATAGCTCCACGGAAGAAAAAATCGCTCACGAAGGTGAAGAGATTGGCACTGTCATTGAAGGCAAGGTATTTATTCGTATTGAAGAGACGACTTATCTGCTGAATGAAGGTGACAGTTATGTGATTGATACCATTAAACCGCACACCTTTATCAATCCTACTGACGGCGTAACTCGTATCGTAAGTGCGCATACGCCCACGACTTATTAAGTTAATGTTAGAGCTTAATTAACGTTATTGGGTATTTTAAAAGAGTTTTAGAAATTATTCATTATCATGTAAAGCGCTACGTCTAAAAATAGAAGCAGCGCTTTTTTGTTAAAAATGAGGACTTGTAAGCATGCTATTCGGTATTGTCTTGAGTTGCTTTTGAATCATCAGCTGGTTTGGTTATTTGTGTAATTTTAGGCTCTAATACTTTAGTATCTGTCGCTTTCATGTCTGCGGTTTTAGCCTCTAGCACTTTAGCATCGGTCGTTTTAGTAGTGTCTTTAAGCAGCCTGACTTTGGTGATTTTATCCGCTGGTTCGATTTTTACATAAGGGGATTCAGGAATGGATTTAGACGCCTTGCTAAGGCCTTTCTTAATTTTTTTAATCGCCGCTGCATCCGCCTGCGCTTGTTCTTCTGCAAGCGATTGGTCATATAACCCTTGATAGACGAGTAGCGTTTGTTCAATCATTTCACGCATGGTGAATTTATTGGTCATCTCAGGACGGGTAACACTCTCTAGCTGGTTACGCACCGCTTTACAGAGCGCTTTGGCATTATATTTTTTCACCAATCCTTGCGGATATAAGGGTTGTAAAATTTCGCTAAATGCCGCTTGATCCCAGCCAATGACTGGCGTACCTAAATGAATCGCTTGCAGGGCATTGATACCGATAGATTCAGGCTCGTTAGCAAGCGCCATGACGATATTTGCGGCTGACAGCCACTCGCGCATGTCGTTACGCTTACTACCGACATAGGTAATACGCTCAGAAAGCCCTAACGTATTGCTACGTTGGCGAAAGTCTTCATGCGCGACGTCGCCCTCGCGGTAATCTTCATCCATAATAATGGCGTGAATATTGGGAAACTGTTCTTGTAGATTGCCCAGAATATCAATCAGCCATTCTTGCCCATATTCATTGCCAATGATGGTCGGAAAGACCAGCCATTTTTTGTGCTCAAGCTCAGGATATTCAGCAAAAGTGTGCCGCAACCAATAAACAGAAGGATTATGCCGATACGGATAACGGCGCGTATCGACACCGCGATAGATACGCTTAATGACCTTGGGTTCTAGATCTTCACGGCGCAGGCCTTTTTTTAGATAATTGGTGACGCTATCAGAGACCGTGATGATGGTATCGACATCAAGCAACGCTTGCGAGTATTTATTAATCGGATAAAAGCCATACATGGTCGAGACCAGTTTTGGTCGACGCTTGACGCGCGCGCGGCGCAGTGCCAAATGCAGTATCCATGCGGGTGTGCGTGAATGCACATGAATGACGTCGGGGTCGTATTTTTCAATCAGGCGGCGCAGCGGGGCAACTTGTAGCAGCGACAGCCAAGATTTTTTATTCATATAGAGCTGATGGTAGATATTGCCGTCACGCTTTAGACGTTTGACCAAGTCATTTTCTTCATCAGCGCTGGAGATAATGATGGAAGTATGCTCATTTTTAACCAAAGCGCGTCCAAGATGAAAAATACCGCGCTCGGATTCATCATGCTTTAAAGACGACAGTAAGCGCATAACTTTCATAATAGCGTCGGTCACCAAATAAGATATCAAGCTGCTATTGTCAGTTAAAAGTGCCGAAAACTCAACCACCAAGATAAAAAGATAAGGTCGGATTTGCTATACTTTTTTTAGCTAAGATTAATCATTTAATGACTGTTAACCTTATTCTCAATCTTAATAAACTAGCGGCGTTTTTGTAGATGCTCAGCATTTGGCAGCACTTGCTTCTCACTGAGATATTTCCAATAGCGCTGCGGCAAATATTGCTTATGCAGCCGCGGATTTTTACGCTCCTTGATATTGACGTTGGTAAAGTAACCTTGCCAAAACTTTTGATAGCGCTGCTCATCTTGACTATGGATACTAGCAGGATTACGCAGTACGGCATCGTCTAGGTCAGTGATGGTTTGCAAGGCAGCAGGGCGCGACGGCGTACTTTTACTTTTATCATAATAAATGCCATAGCCGCGCGCCACATCATAAATCGCCCAATGCTGGTCTTGGTAGCGCTGCCGAAAATGCTCGCCAATTAAGGGTAACACATTAAAATCAGGCTCAACGCGGGCAAAGTAAATGTCATCAGTCGTATGCTCAAAGCGCACAAAGGCTTCCATGCGGTGCTTTTCTCTACCGACAGACTTGACGGTTTGTACCAGATCCAAGACATTCAGGTTACCCAAATCTTCCATAATAGCGCGGCTAGGGTAGTCGATGGCATATTTAACCACCTGAAATAAAGTCGTGCCGATATGGTCTTTTTCTGATAAAAATCCCCACAGAATATTACGCATACCTGAACGACCTAATAATTTATGCAGTTTTGTTAGTACGCGTTCGGCATAGTCTTCATTAATGGTAACGCTGTCTGCCTGAGCGATTAACGAGGGGACATAGCAGTCTTGAGCAATTAACTGTAAGGATTCATCATCTTGTAAGCGATTGGCATACACATAAAATACCGCACTCAGCCAACCTTCAAAACTTGGCTCATAAAGCACAATACTGGGTGTCAATTGACCTAGCTGATAGTTTTGGTTTCTGGCAAGCTGTAACAGTGATTGCGACATTATGTATCCCAAGACAATCTCATTATTGTAGTTAACTTTATCAATAATTTTACTAAAATAAAGCCAGCTGCCCACTGCGTTGATCATTAAACTTCGTCTGCGTTTGTGCCAGTACATATTGACGGAAATTATCGCGTGTTAAATGGGCAAGATGTTCGTTTTTACCCGTTGTAGCGATAAAGTATTTGGCGCGATTAACCGCCGCACCCATTTTCTTCAAGTGATAAAGCGTCAACTGATTAAACTTGCGTGCCTTGACTATCTTTTTAGCGGTTTTGGTACCGATCCCGGGAATACGCACAATCATCTCGTAAGTGGCGGTTTGAATATTAACGGGAAAGTGCTCACGGTGGCGGATTGCCCACGCCAGCTTTGGGTCGCAATCCAAGTCTAGAAATGGCGAGTCCGGCTCAACGATTTCGTGCGCGCCAAAACCATAAAAACGCATGAGCCAATCGGCTTGATACAGACGGTTTTCGCGTATCATAGGGACAGGTGTACCGATAGCTGGCAGGCGACTATCGGACAGCATTGGCACATAGCCAGAGTAGTAAACCCGTTTAAGATCATATTGTTTATAAAAATGGCTTGATAGCTGAATGACCTGCAAGTCGGTCTCGTTACTCGCACCTACGATCATTTGACTGGTCTGACCCGCTGGCACAAATTTCGGCGCTTTTTTATGGGTTTTACGGCTTTCACGGATAGTGATAATTTCTTCTTTTACCGTTTGCATTGGTGCTTTTAATTGCTCATGCGACTTTTCTGGTGCCAATAAAGCCAGACCAGACTTAGTAGGAATCTCAATATTGACGCTAAGACGATCGGCATAGAGTCCTGCTTCTAATAACAATTCTTTTGACGCGCCGGGGATGGTCTTTAGGTGGATATAGCCGTTAAAGCGTTCACGGGTACGTAATATTTTGGCGACTTCGACCAAGCGCTCCATCGTATAATTACCACTTTTAAAAATACCTGAGCTGAGAAACAGTCCTTCGATATAATTACGGCGATAAAATTGCATGGTTAAATCAACGACTTCTTCGACACTAAAAGCGGCGCGCGGGGTGTCATTACTTTTACGTGACGTACAATAAGCACAGTCGTAAATACAATGATTGGTCAGCAGAATTTTAAGGAGGCTGACGCAGCGACCATCTTCAGTATAGCTGTGGCAAATACCGGTTGCTGAGGCATCACCGAGGCCACCGCCTTGATTTTTACGCGTACCAGCCGAAGAGGAACAAGAGACATCATACTTAGCAGCGTCCGCTAAGATATTGAGTTTGCCTTGTAGCCGTTCATAATTGATGGTGGCCATAAGATTACCAATTCATTTATTGGTTATTATTTTAGCAAATAGGCTTGTAAGTCACTGGAATTATTGAAGAAATATTGATTTCATGCGACAACTGTTGTCGTGCTATTTATGAGATTTTTTTAATTATGAGAGCAGGGATTAGGCAACGTTTGAACCACTTCCTCTGAGAAGTGGTTTTTAATAATCAGACGTCCTTTTTTATCGAACTCAGCATCGTACTTGGGATAAATCGCAGATTCACTATTGCCACGAGTTGAAGATAAAGCTACCTCTTTATCGGAGAAAAAATGACGGGCAACCCAGAGTTTTTGGTCATTGTTATACTCAACACTACACTGACTTTTTGTATCAAAGTCAAAGTATAGGTCAAAATTTTGTTTTTTATCCCCACGACCAAATAGTATATTAGTGCCGCACGGACTACCACAGCCGATATAGACATGATAAGTATCTTTATCGATTCTTTTGAGCGAAGTATGGTTCCAGCCGTAGCCACCGATGCCATCCATAAGCACGGTTTCTATTACTTCACCATTATTTAACGTTTCGCTTTTAAGGATATAACCATCATCGCAATATTCATGACCGTCTTTACTCATATAGGCAGTACAAATTTTCGACATATAAAAGCTAGCGTCAAATTTTGGTTCGGCAGCCTCAGCCCAAGATATAGAACTAAAAATACAGCTATAAATAATAAAAACCAATGAATAGAGAGGAGTAAATTTATACATGGAAATAATGACCGGATATTTGTTTTGAGTTAATAGCACTATAGCAAAAGGTTGGTTGTTAAGGAATAAGGTACACTCATCAAAAAGGTCTTGCTGACTAGGAAATTAGCCGGCAAGACCTTTTATTAATTTTAAGATTTATTAAATAACAATGCTTTCAAATCTAAACTTTTAGATCTAATTTTTACTGAACCTTCGCACGTATAACAACCGTTTGCGGTGCGTTAGCAGGAAGGTCAACCAAGTTCCATTTTAGTCCAGAATAGTTTTCCGTAACGACTACAGTATTGCCAACTTGTTGAATAGTTTGATAGCTATCGCCGCCAGTGGTCGCAAGCGTCGGTAATGGACTGTTTAATGATACCAATTGCACGCCATTTGGCAATGACACCATCGCATTGATACCAGTGACAGGCTGCGCGGTGGTATTGGTATAAGTGGTGTGATATTCGATGACGTCGCCAGGCGCGATATGATTCGCTGGTACGGCCATTTCACGACCGTCCTTGTTTTTTAATATCTTCATCACTTTGGTTTGTGCATTGACCACGCCAGGCGTACTAAAAGTCGGGGTCAGTTGCAGAGCGTCTAAAGAGGTAGATACGATTTGCGTCGTTGCAGGTTGGTTCGTCACTACGGTTGTCGTTGGCGCATTGAGGACTGGCAATTGGGTAGCCGTCGTCACAGGCAAGACTTCCGTCACGCTAGTCGTCGGCACGGCTATGACATCTACTCTGCTGGTTTGATTGGTCATCTGGTTGGTCACAGGCACGCTCGTCACCGTGGCACTGCCTTGGGTGACGACGGTATTGCTAATACCGTTACTGGCGACTTGACGAACCGTATAGCGCGGCACATTGGTCACTTGTGTTACCGCAAACGGCATGCCATCTTGCATAGTGATGCTATTCGGCGTTGCGGTGATGACCGCCGTTTTACCATCAGAATATTGCTCAACCACCGTCGTGCTACCAACAGACGAGCTAACCGCTATCTCAGGCGCGGCATTGGCTGTGACGATAGACATCACTGCGCCTGCCAACAGTGCTGATACTGCAGTAAATGTCGCTGTTTTTTGCATATTACCTGATGAGCGATGAATAGTAGTGGTCATAATAAAGTCCTTTAAAGTTATAATAAGTAAAACAAAAATGACAAACACTTAGATAAAAATACCCTCGTTGACTCTACAGAGCAGGTCAACGAGGGTAGCAGTATTAATGCAGTACTAGCAATAGTCATAAACCGCCAAACAATATAAGCTATTTATCGAAGCGTATTATCAAACGATTAAATCATAAACTATCGAATTACTGATTTATCCGTCATTATTTTAATGAATAGCTAAGCATGTGCCATGCGCCTAATTATTTAGCCATCTCAACTCAACAATTATGCGCTAAAACGAATTGAGTAGAAAAGCAGCGTTGTGTAACTGCTCTCCTATAAACGATAACTTTTTGTGTGCTTTACTTTATATATTTCTTAAGAAAATTACTATTTTACTCACTATAAAAACCAATCAGATTAATCGTAAATCACTTTCATGATTTCGTATTCGACCACACCTTTTGGCGTTTCGATACGGGCTTCGTCGCCTTCAGATTTACCAATCAAACCACGCGCGATAGGTGAATTAACAGAGATTTTACCAGCTTTAAAATCAGCTTCGTCGTCACCAACGATTTTGTACTGTTTTTCTTCTTCGGTGTCCATATTTTCAATAACGACGCTGACGCCGAATATCACACGACCATCTTTTGGTAAAGTCGTCGGGTCAATCACTTGCGCGCCGCCAAGTTTTGCTTCGATATCACGGATACGCGCTTCACAAAAACCTTGTTGTTCGCGGGCTGCATGATATTCAGCATTTTCTTTTAAATCGCCGTGTTCGCGAGCTTCAGCGATAGAAGCGGTGATGCGTGGACGGTCGACACTTTTTAACTGTTTTAATTCGGCTTCTAGAGCCGCATGTCCTTGCGGAGTCATGGGATAACGTTGCATGTTTTTTCCTTAAACCAATAACACCACACCATCTCCTAGTGAATAGTGAGATGGTGTCAGTGTTGTTGCAATGAGTATGTGAAGATATAAAAAGAATGAGGTTTAGACGGTGTCATAAGTAAATGCGCGCTTATCTATGAGCGTATATACACTGATAGATGATACACATGAACCTTACGTAATAAAAAGCATAGTCGCAGTTTAGCCACTATGCTTTTTAGGTCTATCTTTTTAAAACTTTGTTTTTTTAAGCACTACTGTTATATAAAAATAGATAACAAGTTTTGCAGCAGCGATTAAACAAGCACTGCAGTTATGCTTAATCTACTGAAATTATACCGCCAAGTCAATAGAGCTATGCGATAGTCTTTGCTTGTTCGTGCAAATCTTGTAGCTTATACACATCAAACGGTAAGTCGATGGCATAAGATTTACAAACCGCATCTGCCGCGCCTAAGGTTGTCACATAAAAGACTTTGCCTTGTAGGGCACTACGGCGGATAGAGAATGAATCCTCTTGTGCCTGTTTGCCTTCAGTGGTATTGATAATAAGGTCGATTTTACCATTTTTCAAGGCATCGACGATATGTGGGCGACCTTCGGTGACTTTATTGATTTGCTTACACTCAATACCGTTATCGCTAAGTACTTTTTGCGTACCCGTGGTGGCAACGATTTTAAAGCCATAGTCGATTAGCTGACGGGCGATAGGGGCGACTTGTTCTTTATCGCTATCACGTACCGAGATAAAGACAGTTTTGGTTTCGCCCTCAACAGGTAGACCTGGCAGACGCTCGTTACTACCGATAACCGCTTTGTAGAATGCTTCGCCAAAGGTTTTACCAACGCCCATCACTTCACCGGTTGATTTCATCTCAGGGCTCAAGATTGGGTCAACACCAGGGAATTTAGCAAATGGGAATACTGCTTCTTTGACCGCGAAAAATGCAGGAACAATCTCGGTAGTAAAGCCTTGGTCTTTTAATGACGTGCCAGCCATACAGCGCGCTGCGATTTGTGCTAAAGAAGTACCAATACATTTAGAGACAAACGGCACGGTACGCGCAGCACGTGGATTCACTTCTAAGATATAAACGGTTTCACCTTTTACCGCAAACTGGACGTTCATTAGACCAATTACGCCAAGCTCTTTTGCCATCGCAACGGTTTGCGCGCGCATGACGTCACACAATTCATCAGACAATGAGTAAGGTGGCAATGAACAGGCTGAGTCACCAGAGTGCACGCCAGCTTGTTCGATATGCTGCATGATACCGCCAATGACGACATCAGTACCGTCGCTAACACAATCGACATCGACTTCAATAGCATCATCTAAGAAACGGTCTAACAATACCGGTGCTTCATTCGATGCTTGTACCGCAGTACGCAAGTAGTGTCTTAATTCATCTTCGTTATAAACGATTTCCATCGCGCGACCACCAAGTACATAAGATGGGCGTACTACTAATGGATAACCAACGTCTTTTGCTTTGACCAGACCATCTTCTAAGCTCGTCGCTAGAGCATTGGTTGGTTGCACAAGATTCAATTGCTGAATCATATGCTGGAAGCGTTCGCGGTCTTCAGCACGGTCAATCGCATCTGGGCTAGTACCGATGATTTTAACGCCAGCAGCTTCAAGCGCGCGCGCCAGCTTCAATGGCGTTTGGCCACCAAACTGTACAATCACGCCATCAGGATTTTCGATACGCACAATTTCTAACACGTCCTCTAAGGTGATTGGCTCAAAGTATAGACGGTCTGAGGTATCATAATCGGTTGAAACCGTTTCAGGGTTACAGTTAACCATGATGGTTTCATAACCATCTTCGCGCATGGCAAGCGCCGCATGGACACAGCAATAGTCAAACTCGATACCTTGACCGATACGGTTAGGACCACCGCCGATAACCATGATTTTCTTATTATCCGTTGGATTGGCTTCACATTCGCTGTCGTACGTTGAGTACATATAAGCGGTGCTAGTTGCAAACTCTGCGGCACAGGTATCGACGCGTTTATAGACTGGATAAACGTTTAAATCCCAACGCTTAGTGCGTAGCTGCTTTTGTGAGACACCAAGCAGTTTCGCCAAACGCAAGTCTGATAAACCTTTACGCTTAAAGCTACGTAAATTATGCTCAGTTAAACCGCCAAAACCTAAGGCTTTAACTTGTGCTTCAGTTTTTACGATATCTTCGATTTGTACCAAGAACCATGGGTCAATTTTGGTTAAGTTAAACACTTCATCGACGCTCATCCCAATACGGAAAGCATCGGCAATATAATAAATGCGTTCAGGGGTTGGAATGGTTAAGCGATTGTTAATCTCGCTACGTGCTTTTTCAATACTTACTTTTGATAAGTCGATTTGCTCATCAAAACCATCATTGCCAGTTTCCATACCGCGCAAGGCTTTTTGCATCGACTCTTGGAAGTTACGACCGATTGCCATCACTTCGCCAACCGATTTCATCTGCGTTGATAAAACATTATCGGCTTGTGGGAATTTTTCAAAGTTAAAACGAGGGATTTTCGTCACAATGTAATCAAGCGCAGGCTCGAAGCTTGCTGGCGTTTTGCCACCCGTGATATCATTTTGCAATTCATCTAGCGTATAACCAATCGCCAATTTTGCTGCGATTTTAGCAATCGGGAAGCCAGTGGCTTTTGAGGCCAATGCTGATGAGCGTGATACGCGTGGGTTCATCTCAATAACGACCATACGACCAGTCTCAGGGTTGATACCGAACTGCACGTTTGAGCCGCCCGTTTCAACGCCGATTTCACGCAGTACTGCTAATGAAGCATTACGCATGATTTGGTATTCTTTATCGGTTAACGTCTGCGCTGGCGCGACTGTGATGGAGTCGCCGGTATGCACGCCCATCGGGTCAAAGTTTTCAATCGCACAAATGATGATGCAGTTGTCGTTTTTGTCACGAACCACTTCCATCTCATATTCTTTCCAACCGATGAGTGACTCATCGATAAGCAATTGATGGTTTGGTGATAAGTCAAAACCGCGCTCACAAATCTCGATAAATTCGTCACGGTTATACGCGATACCGCCACCTGAACCACCCATAGTAAATGACGGACGAATGATACATGGATAGCCCATTTTTTCTTGGGTCGCAAAGGCTTCTTCCATGGTCTCAGCCGTTTCAGCACGTGGACACTCAAGACCAATACGCTTCATGGCTTTATCGAATAAGTTGCGATCTTCTGCCATCTCGATTGAATCTTTGGTCGCGCCAATCAGCTCACAGTTATATTTGGTCAAGACGCCATGTTTGTCTAGGTCTAAAGCACAGTTTAGCGCTGTTTGTCCGCCCATCGTTGGCAGGATAGCATCCGGACGCTCTTTAGCTATAATTTGTTCAACCGTCTGCCACGTAATCGGCTCGATGTACGTCGCATCAGCCATGACAGGGTCAGTCATGATGGTTGCAGGGTTTGAGTTGACCAAGATGACGCGGTAGCCTTCTTCTTTTAGCGCTTTACACGCCTGCGCGCCTGAGTAGTCAAACTCACATGCTTGGCCGATGACGATAGGGCCTGCGCCAATGATAAGAATGCTTTTTATGTCGGTACGTTTTGGCATAGTTAGGGCTACCTTCGTTTGGGTGATATTTTGAGTAATCTGTATTTTAACGATATGTTCAATAACGCTTATCGTGTCTGCTATGGTGCAGCTTGAACCACCATCTGTGCTTCAAGCTTTATATTGATTATTTGCTTACGGCTAATTATCGATAACTTACGCTTTCGCCGCTGCCATCATATCGGCAAATTTATCAAACAATGGCGCAGCATCATGCGGGCCAGGGCTGGCTTCTGGGTGACCTTGGAAACTAAAGACTGGCTTATTGGTCAGCTCAATACCTTGGTTGGTACCGTCAAATAATGAGCGATGGGTCGATTTAACGTTGTCAGGCAGGGTGTCTTCATCAACGGCAAAACCATGGTTTTGACTGGTAATCATAACCGTACCTGTGGCTAGGTCTTGAACTGGATGGTTGGCACCATGATGACCGGTTTTCATTTTGATGGTTTTTGCACCGCTGGCAAGACCAATCAGCTGATGACCTAAGCAGATACCAAAGGTTGGAATGTCCGTTTCTTCAATGATATGACGTACCGCATCGATAGCGTAATCACAAGCCGCTGGATCGCCAGGACCATTTGATAAGAAGATACCGTCTGGATTCATCGCCAGCACGTCTGCGATAGGTGTTTGCGCAGGTACGACAGTGACATGACAGCCGCGGTCTACTAGCATACGTAGGATATTGGTTTTGCTACCGAAGTCATAGGCGACGACATTGTATTTTGCTTCGACGTGCGTGCCCAAATGTTTAAAGAAGCCGCCTGTACCGCTATCATGGCTACCAGCTACATCACGGTTAAGTAAGGTGTCTGATAAATCCCAGCTACCAGCGGTCCATTCAAATATCGTCGGTGTACAGCATTCTTTTGCCAAGTCCATACCTTCGATACCAGCAAATTCTTGTGCCAATTTAATCGCTTGCTGTTCATCTTCGCTGCTAATCGTTGCGCCGTTAGAAGCCGTCATGATACAACCGTTTTGTGCACCTTTATCACGTAATAGGCGGGTCAATTGACGGGTATCAATATCAGCAATGGCGACGGTATTATGGCTCTGTAAATAATCACTCAATGATTGAGAGTTGCGGAAGTTTGAGGTCACCATGGTCGCATCACGGATGATAAGGCCTTCAGCCCATACTTGATGACCATTACCAGATTCGACATCTTCAGCGTTGGTACCAGTATTACCAATGTGCGGATAAGTAAGCGTGACCAGTTGGCGTGCGTAACTTGGGTCAGTTAGGATTTCTTGATACCCTGTCATGGCTGTATTAAATACCACCTCACCGACACGATGACCAAGACTACCGATACTCAAACCGCGAAAAATCGTACCGTCTGCTAGTGCCAAAATTGCTTGTATTTCTGCCGATGAATTCAAGGGTTGCCTCCGCTGTTATTAGTGAGTGCTGTGCTATTTTTTGGTTAAAATAAAGCGCTGCTTTTTTGATTATTGCTATTTAACTGCGGCTAAATAACCATAATAAAAGAGACAGCGCCAAAATTTTTCCACAAAAAAGCGAGAAGACATCATAGATGAAAAGGTACAGGATTCACTAAGGGGTGAATAAGTAACTTACATCATGTCCGCTCGCTTTGGCACAGATTTTGCGCATTATACTAGAGTTTTGCGTTAAGGGCTAGCACCTTAAGGTGAGGAAGGCGGATAAAATGGGCATAATGTTAAAACGGTTGTTATTTAATCAAAAACTGAGGCAATACCAAAAGCGTTTTTATTCTAAACAGGTTGTATAGTTGATGCCAAATAAAATAGACTCGCCATATCGTTTTTACATCGAACTGACTATATCTACAAGCAATCTAAAGCCTTAAAAATTATAATGAACCGATAAGCCGTAATAGTCGGGTGCTAAATTGGTGGCGATATGCAATTGGTCATCATAATAGCTTTTGGTTAAATACATACTGCTGGCAACCCCTAAGGCTGCTCCCGCCAATACGTCAGTCACATCATGCTCGTCGGCTTCAACGCGGCTATAAGCCACGAAACCAGCACCAATATAGGCAGGAATGCTATATTCTAAGCCATAGCGTTTATGAATAAAGCTTGCGCCCTGAAACGCCATTGAGGTATGACCAGAGGGGAAGGATTCCTCATCACGGCCATTGGGTCGCTCTTTATCTATCACTGACTTTAGCACTTGCGTCGCAGCAACGTTGGTCGCAAATGAATAATAAAATTGCTGACGACCCTCTTTATCATCCATATAATAAGTGCTACCGTAAGCAGCTGCTGGTATGGCAAAGGCCAGCACATCGCCTACCTTGCTAGTAGAGCTACTGTCTGCGTGGGCAGGGATGGCAGCCATCAAGCTGGTCGATAATAAAATGATAGGGGCATATTTTTTGCTGATCATCACTGCGATCCTAAAAAGGGTTGGTGAGCGTTGATTGTCCATATAAAATTTTATGGTTGTTTTATAGGGATAAATGGCATACGACTTTATGCTAATTGCTACTTGCTCTATTGATTGGCGGCAGCATTATACTATAAAGTTTTTATCTTTCTTTACAACTATTACGCTTTAGGTCAAATTTATTTATGACACGTTTTTTACGCTAGGCTTTTTTACCACGCACTTTTACTATGTATAAACTTATATAAAAATAACGATTAAGGATGGATGATGATTTATCAATATTTAGACAAAACGCCAGAGTTTGCAGCACCTTTTAATGGCTGGGTAGCTGATTCAGCACGAGTGATAGGCGATGTGTATTTGGGTCATAAAGCCAACGTGTGGTTTGGAGCGGTGATTCGCGGTGATAACGAGCGCATTCATATCGGTGATTATAGTAATGTGCAAGAAAACAGCGTCATTCATACCGATGCAGGCATTGAGGTTAAAATCGGTAATTATGTCACCATTGGCCATTTAGCGATGCTGCATGGCTGCGAAGTTGGTGATAATAGCTTGATAGGTATTGGTGCGGTGGTGTTAAATAATGCCAAAATCGGCAAAAACTGTATCATTGGTGCCAAAGCTTTGGTCACCGAAGGTAAAGAGATTCCGGATAATTCACTGGTGATGGGCGCCCCTGCAAAAGTGGTCAAAACCTTGACCGATGAGCAGGCGGCAATGTTAAAACTGTCAGCGTTACACTATGTTGAGCGTTGTCAAAAATTTAAAACTGGCTTAACAGAAATAGCGATGCCTGATTAATTGCTATAGATGTTTGAAAAATAGAAGTCAGAACAATTTTATGAAAAAAGGATGGCTTTCATAAAAGGGATTGCTCAATAGTGAGCAATCCTTTTTATGAATGTTAACTTATTTTTTGACGTTGTGATGCTTTTTATGCAAACGGTCGTTATGCCAGTAGCATCATGATAAGCCAAATAACGGCAAAAATGATAATGCCGATAATCAGGCCGCGAAAGATATCATGGCGAATAGAATGGTCACTAAGATAATGATTATTACCGGTATCGTCGATATTTAAGGCATTGACGCTTTCAGCACCGGCGCTTTTACCGACGATAAAACCTGTTAACGCCCCCAAAATTAGCATAAACGGCGTAAATAGCCAGAATATCTCGCCATTGCCCATACCGGCTATTGAGCGAATAACAACGATGGCAAGGTCGATAAGTAAGCCGCCAAAACCATATAACAGAGCGTTTAACAGCGCATAAAGTAGACGCTCTAAAGGCGATTGATAGCTTTTGCCTAACTGCCGTCGCCTGATTTCTCTGATTGAGCGGGCAGGAGGTCGCGGTCGGTTGGACAAAGCAGTTTTATCATCAGGCGCTTTCATAAATTTCTCTATTGTTATTATTCAGCAGGCTAAAGATAAGCTAATGGGATATTAAAGTAAACAAGTTAGCATAATTTTGTTTGGTAAACAGTGGGCTTCTAAAAGTTTATTCAGCAAATTTTATATTCATCAATACTTTTACATTAAGCTCTTTATTTCAAAAATCATTTATATCTAAAAAATCATTCCTTTAATAAACAAGAATAAGGTTCCATTATGCAGGCAACACAAGCAGGGCATGCGCCAAAAGAGTTGGCACTTTTTGATTTAGACCATACTTTACTCGATGTCGATAGCGATTACCTATGGGGTGAGTATATCGTTAAGCATAATCTGGTTGACGAAGCTGAGTACCGCACTGCCAACCAAAAGTTTTATCAAGATTATATCGAAGGTACGCTTGATGCGACCGAATATAATGAATTTGTCGCACAATTCTTAAGTAGCTTACCGATGGACAGGCTGCATGAGCTGCGCGAAGATTATATTAAGACGGAAATCGAGCCGCACATTCGCCCAAAAGCCATGGAGGTGCTCTGTCATCATGTCGAGAAGGGTCATGAAGTAGTGATTATTTCTGCCACCAATAACTTTGTAGTATCAGCCATTGCCAAGCGTTTTGGTATTGAAGACGCCAATGTGCTTTCGACGCCGCTTGAAATAAAAAACGAGCGCTATACCGGCAAATTAACGGATAAGCCTAATTTTAAAGAAGGTAAAATTTACCATCTCAATAAATGGATAGATAAGCGAAAATCAGCGGGTATGGATTTTGATAAAACTTATGCCTACTCAGACTCCAAAAATGACATTCCATTGCTCGAATGGGCGGATGTGGCTATTTGCGTGTCACCCGATGATGCGCTACATGCGCACGCGCTTGCCCATCGTTGGGCAGTAGAAGATTGGTCGATTTAGGCAGCTTAAAGTTATTTAATATACAGGCAGTACTAATTAGCCAACTATTTAGCGTCAATCTCATTTAAAATAGCGCCATATCAGTGAGATATCTATTTAAAAAGACAGGAACACTTATGGAAATCAATCCGTATCAAGAACAAATCAAAGATTTATCTGAGCGTGGGCAGGATTTGCGGAGGTATCTTTGACTTCGACGGTAAGCAAGAACGCTTAGAAGAAGTCAATTTAGAATTAGAAAACCCCGAGCTATGGAATGATCCAGAGCGCGCAACCAAGATTAATAAAGAAAAAAGTCAGCTTGATGGCGTCATCGACGTGGTGGTTTCGCTTGAGACTACTTTGGAAGATGCTGCTGCCATGCTAGAGCTGGCGGTAGAAGCAGAGGACGAATCATTGCTTGCTGATGTGCAAGCAGAGCTCGACAATGCAGAGAAGCGCGTTGCTGATTTAGAGTTCCGTCGTATGTTTAGTGGCGAGATGGATCCAAACAATTGCTACTTGGATATCCAGTCAGGCAGTGGCGGCACGGAAGCGCAAGATTGGGCTGAAATGCTACTGCGGATGTATACGCGCTGGGCGGAATCACATGGCTTTAAGGTTGACGTGATTGAAGTGTCTTCTGGTAGCGTTGCTGGGATTAAATCAGCCACGATTGAGATTAAGGGGGATTATGCGTTTGGTTGGTTACGTACCGAAATTGGCGTGCATCGCTTAGTGCGTAAATCGCCATTTGATAGTAATAATGGTCGTCATACTTCGTTTGCTGCCGTTTTTGTGTCGCCTGAAATCGATGATAACGTCGAGATTGATATCAATCCAGCCGATTTGCGTATCGATACTTACCGCTCATCGGGCGCGGGTGGTCAGCACGTGAACACCACCGATTCCGCCGTACGTATCACCCACGAACCAAGTGGCGTGGTGGTGACTTGTCAGAACGAGCGTAGCCAACATGGTAACAAAGCGACAGCGATGAAAATGCTCCGTGCTAAGTTATATGAGCTTGAGATGCAAAAACGTATGGAGTCACAACAAGCAGTCGAAGATGGTAAATCTGATGTCGGTTGGGGCAGTCAAATCCGCTCTTATGTACTCGATGACTCGCGCATTAAAGACTTGCGTACTGGCGTTGAAACCTTTAACACTGGCGCGGTGCTAGATGGTGACCTCGACCAATTTATCGAAGCAAGCCTAAAAGCGGGATTGTAAAGTTAGACTATTATTAATACCATTTGAAAGACCGCTTTTAAGACAACTTTAAAATATCAACCAACATTTAATTAAGGAAAATTATGCCAAGCGTTAATAACTATTTTGATGATAAAGTCACTTCTATCGCCTTTCAAACAGCGACCAAGCCGGCTACCGTTGGCGTGATGGAAATTGGCGAATATGAGTTTGGTACCAGCGAATTTGAAACCATGTCAGTCGTTAGCGGTGCCTTGACGGTCAAGCTGCCAGAAAGTGATGAGTGGCAAACCTTTAATGCAGGCGAGCAATTTACCGTTGAAGCCAATCAAAAGTTTCAAGTAAAAGTAGAGATTGAGACCGCTTATTTATGTGTTTATGGTAAATAATCGTTTTTAGATACTTATTAGAACAATCAACGCCAAGTGTTTAATGCTTGGCGTTTTTTTTGTGGCTGTCTTTTGAGGTAAGTTTGAGTCATAAAATATTTGGTAACCGTTATAGGTTTTTACGATATTGCACCATATCCGTTTGACTGGCGATTGCATCATAGAGTTTGCGCGCGGTGGTGTTTACTTCTTGCGTCGTCCAATAAACACGATTACAGTTTTTCTTATTGGCAAATTCATATACGTGTTCAATCAATGCGCGCCCGAGGCCTTGACCGCGAACCGCTTCACTGACGTATAAATCTTCTAAATAACAACACTCTGTCGTATTCCAAGTATTGGGATGTAGCACCACATGCGTGATACCTACCAAATTTTCACCTTGCCACGCCCCAAAGCCATAAATCGGTGCGTTATTATCAAGCAAGTTGCGCCACGTCGATTCTGTCGTACTCAGTGGCAAACTGGTTTCATAAAATGCCAGATAGCGCTGCCATAAATTTAACCAAGAGTCGTAATCAGCTTTAGATAATGGGGTTGTTTTTATAGAGGTATTTTTCATGATATTTATTTAACTTAAGTGGTGGTGGTTATCGAATTATGGCTCAAAAGCTCATTATTTAGAACCCTTTAAAGAGTGTTTCTTACACATCGATTACACTTTGCTCGTGGCAAACAAACAGCAAAAACAAGCGCAATTGATTATGCTAAAACGACTATTTTATCAATCGAGTATGTATTATGGCGAAGCTAGATGACCAAACAACCACGCAAGATGTGCGCCATGATTATGAATATTTGGCTCGCTTGGCTAACTTACGCTATGTCAGTGATAATGAGCCTGGGTTTACACGCAGGCGTTGGGGACGCGGCTTTACCTATAAAGACGCCATAGGTAAAACGGTCAAAGATAAAGCGTTGCGCAAGCGTTTTGCTGCGCTGGTGATACCGCCGATGTGGTCAGAGGTTTGGATATGCCAAGATGATAAAGGGCATCTGCAATCGACAGGCCGCGATGATAAAGCGCGCAAGCAGTACTTGTATCATCCCGAGTGGGATCGCGTGCGGGACCAAGCTAAGTTTAATGCCATGATAGGATTCGCCGAAGCACTACCTAACCTACGTGCGCAAGTAGAAAAAGATTTAGAAGCCCAGTCGTTATCACGCGCCAATGTACTAGCTGCCGTGGTTAAATTGCTGGAAACTACGTTAATTCGTATCGGTAATAGCCGCTATGCTAAGCTCAATAAGAGCTATGGTCTTAGTACGTTACGCAGCAAGCACGTCAGCGAAACGGATAATGGCTTGGCGTTTGATTTCGTCGGTAAAAGTGCTAAAGAGCATCATATCGAATTGCAAGACGAGCGTTTAATTGACATTGTGCAGGCCTGTAGTGAGTTGCCTGGTTATCAGATTTTTAAATATTTGGACGATGATGGCAACAAGCAAGTTGTCGACAGTAGCGATATCAATGACTATCTACGCACACATACTTGCGGTCATGATTGTGAAAGCAAAATGTATAACGGCAATTTATATAGTGCAAAGGACTTTCGTACTTGGATGGCAAGCGTTCTTGCAGCCAGTCATTTATACGATGAGCTGCAAACCTCGAAAGGGCAAGCAATATTAGCTAGTGAACCCAATAGCGATGAGCGTCAACAGCTGGTTACTGCTATGGTCAAAGCGGTGGCGGAGGAGCTTGGCAATACACCTGCTGTCTGCCGAGCTTCTTATATCAATCCAGTTATTATCGAGCGCTTTTTAGCAGGACAGTTTTTTGAGCCTTATAAGCAAGCGCGCCGTGGACGTACGAAGCAATATCAAAGCTGTGAAGAGAAAGCGTTGCTAGGATTTTTAAGTGCTATAAAATAAGTTTATCTTCCCTAAGAAAACCATATTAAAATTAAAAATGATACGTTATGTATTGAAATAAATATAAAAATGCGTTACTAATAGAGCATACGCAACTTAATAAGTGCAGACAATAAGAGAAAACAGTCTATAGGATATGACTGTTTTACTCCTGATAAAGCGCTGATATCGTCAGTGACCCTCGATTGCTAAAGGATTAGCTTATGAATACCTCTTCTATAGATTTTTCGTCCTCAACCAATTTGTCTTCAGACAACCTGTCTCAAAGCAATTCGTCTTCTTCAAACCCAACTGGCTATAGCGACTACTATAATAACTTTGATATGAATGCGCTATTAACAGAGATATTTGGTGAAAACTTAGATGACCGTCTAAATGCCTATATGGCCTGTTGTGGTCGTCATGTACGTGATGGTCGCGGCGATAACTTGGCGTTAGTGCATGAAGATACTGCTGGCAACGTAACGCGCATGACTTTTGCAGAACTGGATAAGGCAAGTGCGCAAATTGCTCATTTATTACTGTCTTATGGCGTAAAAGTCGGTGAGCAAGTAGCGACCATGCTACCGCGTACGCCTGAGCTGCTCACCATTGTATTGGCGACTTGGCGGATTGGGGCGGTTTATCAACCATTATTCACCGCTTTTGGTTATGATTCGATTAAATACCGGATGGATAAAGCCAATACCAAAGTGGTTTTTACCAATCAGGAAAATCGTGGCAAGTTTGAAGACTTAGCTGAGCAAACCAAAATGGTCATGGTTGGCAGTGAGAATAATGTGCAAGCTGATAATGAAAGCAAATGGTCTGATGATAATTATGCTCAGATGATGGCGACCCAGCCGCAAACGGTAGAGGCTGTTTTGTTAGATGAAGATGCGCAATTTTTGCAAATGTTTACCTCAGGTACCGTAGGTAAATCAAAAGGCGTCAGTGTGCCATTGAGTGCGCTATCAGCTTTTTATCTATATATGCGCTATGCGATTGACTTGCGCGCCGATGATAAGTACTGGAACATGGCCGATCCCGGCTGGGCATATGGATTATATTACGCGATTACGGGTCCTTTGCTGATGGGTGTCACTACCTATTTTAATGAATCGGGCTTTGACGCTGCCAATACCCGCGACTTTATGGTCCGTCATAAGATTACCAATTTGGCATCTTCACCGACTGCGTTTCGGATGATGAAATCGAGCGGCGTGTTTGAAGAAGCTCATAACGATGCCAATGCCAAGCTATTACTACGCTGTGCCAATTCAGCAGGCGAAACCTTGAATACCGAAGTCGTCAACTGGGTGGAAACTTATCTAAACTGCAAAGTGTGCGATCAGTACGGGCAGACCGAAACGGGCATGACCTGCTGCGAGCACCATGCATTAGCTCATGAATGTCCCGTAGGCTCGATGGGCTTGGCGTTACCGGGGCACACATTGGTCGTATTAGATGATGACATGCAAGTATTGCCTGATGGTGAGCAAGGACAGCTGGCAGTGGTCGTCAGTCAATCGCCGGCGTTTTATTTCCGCGGTTATAGTTGGAATGAGAAAGACGCCTTTGCTGAAGATTACTATTTAACCGGCGATGTGGTCGAGCGCCATAGCGATGGCAGCTATTGGTTTTCAGGACGTGATGATGACATTATTATCACGGCAGGCTACCGCGTAGGGCCTACGGATGTGGAAAACACCGTGCTTGAGCATGAGGCAGTGGCAGAATCCGCAGCAGTTGGTGTGCCAGATGAAGTGCGCGGTCATACGATTAAGTCTTATGTGGTGCTAAAGGACGGTATCGAGGGGACGGACGAGATTGCTAAAGAGATTCAAGACTTGGTCCGCAGACGTCTTTCAACTCATGCTTACCCACGTGAGGTTGAATTTGTCGATGCGTTACCAAAAACGCCAAGTGGTAAAATCCAGCGCTTTTTGCTGCGTAGTTTGTCTGCTGCATAAACGAATCGAGGTGTTAATAGTAGTTGAAAATAATAAAATAGTTAGCTTATAAAAATAGTAATAAAACATCAATTAAAGGAATAATTATGCAAATTGAACAACACAGCTTTTTGGTTACTGGCGGTGCATCAGGTCTAGGTGAGTCAGTGGTTCGCGCTATCGTGGCTCAAGGCGGCAAGGTCGTTATTGCTGATTTGAACGAGTCAACTGGGCAAGCTTTGGTTAATGAACTGGGTGATAATGTACGTTTTGTACGTTGTGATGTGACCAGTGGTGATGAGGTGCAAGCGGCTGTTGAGTTGGCTGAAAAAGAATTTGGCGGTCTGCAAGGTTCTATTAACTGTGCAGGTATCGCTGTGGTACAAAAGCTGCTTGATCGTGAAAATAATCCAGCAGATCTTGATGCTTTTAGTCGAGGGGTTAATATCAACCTCGTTGGCTCTTTTAACGTGGCACGTTTGGTCGCGGCTAGTATTGCTAAGCGCGTGGCGAACGGCAATAATACAGAAAGCGCTAATGAGAAGAATGCTGATAATGGCATCATTATCAATACCGCATCTATCGCGGCTTTTGATGGGCAAGTAGGGCAAGCAAGCTATTCATCGTCTAAAGCGGGCGTCGTTGGTCTGACCTTACCGCTAGCGCGTGAGCTGGCGCGTCATGGTATTCGCGTGATGACCATTGCACCTGGCGTCTTTGCCACACCGATGATGGAGACTATCCCTGAAAAAGCACGTGAGCAGTTAGAGGCCGGTGTTCCTTATCCAAAGCGTTTAGGCAATCCAAATGAGTTTGCCAAACTGGTCACGCACATTATTGATAATGCTTACCTAAATGGTGAAGTGATTCGCCTAGATGGCGCGATTCGTATGGTATAAAGTGATTTTAGATTTTAGATTTTGAGTGCAGCAAATTTACCCTTAATTCATAAAGCTTGCACAAACTTGGCATAGTCTTTTGCTATCTTATAAAAGATGGTTTTATCAATGAACGCTTACCTTTAAGAAGCAAAAACTATGTCTTTTTTCAATATAAATAGTAAATATTCACATTGGTTATTTATTGTCATGGGTTTTAGCCTCGCTATCATGACTAGCACGAGTGCCATTGCTGATGAGGGTGTTTCAGAGAACAAACAAGCCATGCTTAACAATATTGTGATTGATAAAGTCTTTGTCGATAAGTCCGCTCGTACCCTGCAGTTGTTAAGCGATAATAAAGTGATTAAAACTTATCATATTGCGCTCGGTGGCAATCCTGTCGGTCATAAGCAGCAACAAGGTGACAAACGAACGCCGACAGGCTCTTATATACTCGATTATAAAAATGAAAAATCTAAATTCTACCGCTCTATTCATGTCAGCTATCCTAATGCGGCGGATAAAGCCCGTGCCAAATCACGAGGTATTAGTCCTGGCGGCGATATTATGATTCATGGGCAGAAAAACGGTTTTGGGCATTTAGCAGCTATAAATCAGCAACGTGATTGGACGGATGGCTGTATTGCCGTTACCGATAATGAGATGGATGAAATCATGGCGGCTGTAGAGATTGGTACACCTATCGAAATTGTGGAATAAGCACCTTGTTAACGTATGTTTATTCAGCTCATATTTAACGTACTTTCTACTTCTATAGATATTTCTAAATCACTCATTTAAGGTTTTTTCGATAATTTATTCATACTCTTAACATACTCATCTCTTTCTTTCTGAAAAACTCCAAACTTCCTATTTTTTCTTTTCTATCTTCCCTTGAAATCTCCCATAAATGTGCCTATTAATGCTTTATCGTCATATCATTGTTATAAGTAAGGTTTATATTGATAAGGTGATATATTAGTGTTTTGTATGGTCTATTTAATTGAAAGCAACTGACGCTCATAAGCCACTAAATATTACTCAGAACAGTTAAATTAACATTGAAATACTACTTAACAAACCCGATATAGATAACAACGAAAAGCTTACGGCACCTTAATACTTATAAAAAGCCGCAGCTACTATCAGATATAAAATATTATTAATTATAAGAGGAAACAAATATGAGATTCGAGAAGTTTACCCAAAAGTTGCAATCTGCCATTCAAGAAGCACAAAGTCTGGCGTTAGGGCGCGACCATACAGGTATCGACCCTGTGCATTTGCTTGCCGTATTGCTGCAAGATGAGTCTAACTTGTCTATTTGCCAGCAAGCTGGCGCGTCTATTCCTGCGCTAAAAAACGGCGTGGCAAAAGCGCTCGACAATCAAGCAACGATTAGTGAGCCGACCGGCGACGTTAATTTAAACCCAAACTCAGTTAAGATTTTGAACTTGGCAGATCGTCAAGCACAAAAAGAAGGTGATGATTTTATCGCCACTGAATGGGTGATGTTGGCACTTGCTGAACAAGGTGACACCAAAAAGATATTTGAAAGCGCTGGCGTAACGGCAAGTAAGTTAAAAGCAGTCATTGAACAATTACGTGGTGATGAAACGGTGAACAATCAAAATGCAGAAGATCAGCGTGATGCGTTGAATAAATATACGATTAATTTAACTGAGCAGGCGGAGCTTGGTAAGCTTGATCCGGTGATTGGTCGTGACGAAGAGATTCGCCGTACCATTCAAGTACTATCGCGCCGTACCAAAAATAACCCTGTACTGATTGGTGAGCCGGGTGTTGGTAAAACGGCTATTATTGAGGGTTTGGCACAAAAAATCATCAATGGTGATGTACCAGAAGGACTACGCCGCAAAGAAGTGTTGTCGTTAGATTTAGGCTCATTGATTGCGGGAGCAAAATTCCGTGGTGAGTTCGAAGAGCGACTCAAAGCGGTACTTAGCGACTTATCAAAGCAAGAAGGCAATGTCATCTTATTTATCGATGAGTTGCATACGTTAGTCGGTGCTGGTAAAGCCGATGGCGCGATGGACGCTGGTAATATGCTAAAACCTGCGTTAGCTCGCGGTGAGTTACATTGCGTTGGTGCGACAACACTCGATGAGTATCGCCAGTATATCGAAAAAGATGCCGCGCTTGAGCGTCGTTTCCAAAAGGTGCTGGTCGATGAGCCAACGGTCGAGGATACCATTGCGATTTTGCGTGGTCTAAAAGAGCGTTATGAGCTGCATCACGGCGTTGATATCCAAGACAGCGCGATTATTGCTGCCGCGCGCATGAGCCATCGCTATATTACCGATCGTAAGCTGCCAGATAAGGCGATTGATTTAATTGATGAAGCGGCAAGTCGTCTGCGGATGGAGATGGACAGCAAGCCTGAGTCACTTGGCAAACTTGATAGCCGTCTCATTCAGTTAAAAATGCAGCGCGAAGTGCTCAAAAACGAAGAAGACGCTGGTGCGCAAGCAGAGCGTAAAGTGCTTGATGCACAAATTGAAGAGCTTGAAAAAGAGTACGCTGATCTTAATGAGATTTGGCAAGCAGAAAAAGCACTGGTCAAAGGCAGTCAGCAGTTAAAAGACGAGCTCGATAAAGCGCGTATTGCTTATGATAAAGCCAGTCGTGAAGGCGATTACGAGACCATGAGTAAGCTGCAGTATGAAACCATTCCGCAGTTAGAGCGCCGTATCCATGAGTCGGATTTGGCCGAGCAAAAAGAGCAGACTGGTGAAAATAGTGGTATCAAACTGCTGCGTAATAAGGTCACGGATAATGAAATCGCCGAGGTCGTGGCGGCTGCGACTGGTATTCCGGTCAGCAAAATGATGCAAGGCGAGCGTGACAAGATGATAGCGATGGAAGAAAAACTCCATGAGCGCGTCATTGGTCAGGATGAAGCGGTCGAAGCAGTCGCTAATGCGGTACGCCGTAGCCGTGCAGGTTTGTCTGATCCGAATCGTCCTTCTGGATCGTTCTTATTCTTAGGGCCTACTGGGGTCGGTAAGACTGAGCTGACTAAGTCACTGGCAAACTTCTTGTTCGATAGTGAGGATGCGATTGTTCGTATCGACATGAGTGAGTATATGGAGAAGCATAGCGTCAGTCGTTTGGTAGGCGCGCCTCCAGGGTATGTTGGCTATGAAGAGGGTGGGGCATTAACTGAAGCGGTACGTCGCAAGCCTTATAGTGTGATTTTGTTTGATGAAGTCGAAAAAGCCCATCCTGATGTGTTCAATATCTTACTGCAAGTATTGGACGATGGTCGCTTAACGGACTCGCAAGGTCGCGTGGTTGACTTCAAAAACACCGTCATCATTATGACCAGTAACTTGGGTTCGCATAAAATCCAAGAAATGGTCGGCGAAAGCTACGAGGATATCAAAGCTGAGGTGATGGAGTCAGTTGGACAGCATTTCCGCCCAGAGTTCGTCAACCGTATCGATGAGATTGTGGTATTCCATCCGCTCGGTATGTCGCAGATGTCAGGTATTGCGGCGATTCAGTTGGATCGCTTGCGTCAGCGCTTGCATGAGCGTGAGTTGGATATCGAGCTATCAGCCGATGCGATGAACAAGCTGGTGGCAGTTGGTTACGATCCGGTTTATGGTGCGCGTCCACTAAAACGTGCTATCCAGCAAGAGATCGAAAACCCATTGTCATTGAAACTGCTGGCGGGTGATTTTGTCGCCGGTGATATCATCAAAGTCGATGTGAGCGCCGATGATAAATTGACCTTTGATAAGCTTAGAATGAGCTAACAGCAAATGCTAAATGACTGTCGCTAAATGACGGTTATGCTTTAAAACAAACCCCTTATTTGCCTATATTTTACATGGGTGGATAAGGGGTTTTTGCGTTTGGTGCAAGCATTATTTTACCGTTGTTATACTTTGCCCGTACTTTGATTATGCTATAAATAATTATAGTGCAAATAAGAATGCAACAAAATTAAGGGAGATGACATCAGGATGATGAACCATAAAAAACAGATAAATAGGCTAATAACATTACCGTTGACTCTTACCGCACTGCTGTTTAGTGTCTCTGCGTGCTCTAATCCTTCAGCCGTCAATACCAATAAAGATCTGAGCGAGTATAAAGAAGGGCAAGCTTCTGTTGATGCATCCATAGCAAATATGGAAAAACCTACCTTTGCAACGAAAGCCGTGACCACCTTTAATGAACCTTGGGCAATGACCGCGTTGCCTACCGTCAATAGTAAAGCAGCCAAACTGCTTGTGACCCAAAAGACAGGCGAGCTATTGATTGTTGATACAGCAACAGGTACGAAAACAACAGTCAGTGGGATACCGAAAGTGGCTTATGGCGGGCAGGGTGGTCTTGGCGATATTATCCTTGCGCCAGATTTTTCTACCTCTAATAATATATATCTTAGCTACGTTGAAGCAGGCAAGGGCGCTGATAGTAATAAATTCGGTGCAAAAGTCATTAAAGCGACATTGACGGGGTCAGATACTGACAGGCCAAGCTTGCAAGCTATGACGCCCATTTGGGAGCAATTTCCGAAAGTGAAAGGGCAGGGGCATTATAGCCATCGCTTACTGTTTTCACCTGACGGGCAGTATTTATATATCAGCTCAGGCGAGCGCCAAGAAAAAACCCCAGCGCAGGATATGAGCGTTAATTTGGGTAAAATTATCAGATTAAATCCTGATGGCTCAGTGCCAGCCGATAATCCCTTTATGAATACAAATAATGATATCGCTGACCAGTTTTGGACCACGGGTCATCGTAATGTACTTGGCATGGCTTTCGATGACAAAGGCAGACTTTGGGCGCATGAAATGGGGCCACGCGGCGGTGATGAGTTTAATCTTATTGAAAAAGGTAAGAACTATGGCTGGCCAATCGTTTCGAATGGCCGTAATTATACAGGAACCGATATTCCGGATCACGATACACGTCCTGATTTTGCAGCGCCTGAAATTACTTGGACGCCCGTTATATCACCTTCTTCTATGAGTATTTATCAGGCCGGTAAACATAATGACTTTCCAGCGTGGCAAGGCAATGCACTCATCAGTGGCTTATCATCAAAAGCGCTCATCGTGGTGAGTTTTGAGAAAAATAACGGAGCGGCAGAACGCTATCGCTATGATGTGGGTGAACGTATCCGTGGCGTCTTAAACGTCGATGGGCAAGTATGGTTATTAGAAGATGGCGCTAAAGGTAGGCTGCTGCGATTATTGCCGAATTAGTGATTTATCTAATGGCCTGCATTAATAGCTGGCTAAATAATCCAACTGAATAATTGATTAAAATGTCTAAATCGAGATTTAAAATAGCCAAGCAAATTGTCACCAAAAAAATATCTTTATTGAGTTTATTTTGTAGTTAATTGATAGTTAAAGGTTAGTTTGTTAAGGTGACCTTTCTTAAATATGAGGTTTTAGCGAATGAACGAAGTAAAAGTAGGTAAGCTCGGCCCATTTCCAAGGGTAAATAAGCCTGTATTTATCACATCAGGCATCTTAATTGTCGGCTTCATCATTTTTGGCTCGTTATTTACTGAAACTGCAGCAGCGCTTTTTAGCTTCTTACAGGACTTTATTGCCGAAAAATTCCGCTGGCTATTTATCATCTTATTCAACGTGGCGCTGGTTTTCTGTATTTACCTTGCCGCCAGCCGCTACGGTGATATTCGCTTAGGTAAGCAGACGGAACAACCGCAATATACCCTGTTTTCATGGATTGCGATGTTATTTTCGGCGGGTATCGGGATTGGATTGGTCTATTGGGGCACAGCGGAACCCTTATACCACTTTATGGCACCGCCCGTTGGTGAGGGACAGACTGTAGAGGCGGCAAAGCAAGCGATGAATCTGTCGTTTTTGCATTGGGGGCTGCATGCATGGGCGATTTATACCGTCGTGGCACTGTCGTTAGCCTATTTTCACTTCCGCCGTGGTTTGCCGTTATCGATTCGCTCAACCTTGTATCCTATCCTCGGGCAAAAGATTTATGGTAAATGGGGTCATACCGTCGATATTTTGGCGGTATTTGGGACGATGTTTGGGGTTGTGACCTCGTTAGGTCTTGGGGTTATGCAGATTAACTCGGGTCTAGAGGGTCTATTTGGTATTCCTAATACCTTGACCGTACAGTTTATTATCATTGCCTTCGTAACTTCACTGGCTTGTGGTTCGCTGATGCTAGGTCTTGATAAAGGGATTAAGCGCCTCAGTGATATTAATATGGGGCTGACCGGTATTCTACTGGCCTTCATGGTGATTTTGGGTCCCACCTTATTTATCTTTGACAGCTTTATTGAAAACGTTGGCAACTATCTGGCAAACATCGTCACGTTATCGACGTGGAGTGAAGCCTATAGTGGCACTGATTGGCAAAGCGCTTGGACGATATTTTATTGGGCATGGTGGGTCAGCTGGTCACCATTTGTCGGCGTATTTATTGCGCGTATCAGCCGTGGTCGTACCATTCGCGAGTTTGTATTTGGCGTGCTACTTATCCCGATGACGATTTTGTTTTTCTGGTTTACAACTTTTGGTGGCGTTGCGATTCAGATGGAGCTATTAGCCGCTATTAGCACTGATTTGGTCAGTCCAGGATTGGTCGCCGCGGTGCAAGCGGATACCGGTAGTGCCATTTTTAAATTGGTTGAATACTATCCGCTTACCAAACCTATCACCTTATTGATTGTGGTGATGATTGTACTTTGGTTTGTGACCTCGTCAGATTCGGCCAGCTTTGTCATCGATATGTTGACCGCTGGTGGCGATACCAATCCACCCAAAATCCAACGCTTATTTTGGGCCATTATGCAGGGCGTGATTGCGGCAATTTTATTAGCGGCAGGTGGATTAGGAGCATTACAAGCGGCGGCCATCGTGGCAGGATTGCCCTTCGCTTTGGTCATATTTGTGATGATGTATGCGCTGTTACGTGGCATGAGTCGCGACCGTCTTATCTTATATCGCAACCAGCAGCGTTACATTACTGACGAGTCAGCCGACCATAATTCAGCCAATGAGTTTGTGGATGAAGAGCTATTAAAAGGTCCGCCTAAAATTGTGAAAGGTGATTAATAGGCTGAATATCGCCGTATCAAAGATATTTTTTATACGTTGAATCATATAGTTAGCTTATATTTATTTTACCTAAATAAACAATATAATAATTGTCATTTAAAATCCTAAGATGCATCGTTATCTTAGGATTTTTAATTTTGCCCATTAACAGATGACTGACCGGATTTGATGGTTTGTAAATATCTCGTTAAGGTTGGCGTCCTAAAAAATTGAGACGACTGACTGGATCACGTTAAAGTTGGCCGATTGGGCCCTTTCCCGCGGGTAAGTAAACCTGTTTTTTTAACCTCAGCGATTTTACTCCTCGCGTTTATTATCTTCGGTGCCTTTTTTAATGAATTGGCAAGCGAAGTGTTTGGCCAAGCGAAGGCATTTGTATCGATGCGCTTTGGTTGGTTTTTTATCATGGTGGTCAACTTAACGTTGGTGATGAGTATCTATCTGATATTTAGCCGCTATGGTGATATTAGGTTGGGTCACTAAAACGAGACCCCAGAGTACAATATTGTTTCTTGGATTGGCATGCTGTTTTCGGCAGGCATTGGTATTGGCTTGCTCTACTGGGGGACAGCTGAGCCGCTATATCACTTTATGGCACCGATCTTAGGTGAGTCTGAAAGCATTGCCGCGGCCAAGCAAGCGATGAACATCTCGTTCTTGCATTATGGTCTGCATGTCTGGGCAATTTACGGCATGGTGGCGTTATCGTTGGCATATTTTCATTATCGCCGTGGTTTGCCATTGGCCATTCGCTCAACCTTATATCCATTGCTGGGCAAAAAAATCTATGGTCCTATGGGTCATATCGTTGATACGCTGGCGGTATTTGGCACCATGTTTGGTGTGGTCACGACTTTAGGTCTTGGGGTACTACAGATTAACTCAGGGCTTGAGAGTTTATTTGGTATTCCAAATAACATCACCGTGCAGATTATCTTGATTGCTTTTATCACTATGCTGGCAGGATTGTCACTATTGATGGGGCTTGATAAAGGCATTAAGCGTTTAAGTGATATCAATATTTTCTTTACCATTGTGCTATTAAGCTTTGTGATTATTTTGGGTCCAACCCAGTTTATCTTTAACAGCTTCTTTGAGAATATCGGTAACTATTTACATCAAGTGATTCCGCTTGGGCTGTGGACGGAATCGTATGAAGGTGAAGCAAACTGGCAATTATCATGGACAGTATTCTATTGGGCATGGTGGATTAGTTGGTCACCATTCGTTGGGGTATTTGTTGCCCGTATTTCTCGTGGTCGTACCATTCGTGAGTTTATCTTAGGGGTATTATTAATCCCTATTACCATTTTGTTTTTATGGTTCACCGCCTTTGGTGGTTCAGCAGTGCATATGGAGCTGATGGCGGCAGTTGACCCAAATATGGTAAGTCCTGGACTGGTTGAAGCAGTGCGTGCGGATACCGGTAGTGCTATTTTCAAATTAATGGAGTCGTATCCGCTGACGGCAGCGCTGAACGGGCTTATCGTGGTGATGATTGTCCTTTGGTTTGTCACCTCATCAGATTCTGCCAGTTTTGTGATTGATATGCTGACCTCAGGCGGCGATACCAATCCACCAAAAATCCAGCGCTTATTCTGGGCAGGTACGGAAGGGGTTATCGCGGCGGTGCTATTAGCTGCAGGCGGTTTGGGTGCGCTACAAGCTGCTTCTATTGTCTCGGGCTTTCCATTTGCCGTGGTCATTGTCATTATGATGTATTCATTACTGCGGGGCTTGAGCCGTGATAGATTGATACTTTATCGTAATCAGCAGTGGTTTATCACTGAAGAATCTGCCGAGCATAACTCAGCCAATGAGTTCCGCGATGAGGAATTATTAACCGGACCACCAAGTCTAAAGCCGACTGATGACTAGTGATGAGTAATAGCTATAATTAAAAGCTATGTAGCAAATGTTCATAGCAAGCTTGCTAACAGACAGTCGCAGTAAAAATATAAAAAATCCCAGTGTTAAGCTGGGATTTTTTATGGGCGTTTAATAATTTATGCGTGTCTAGAGAATGATAGGTATTTAACGATATGATTTGAAAATCAGCGTTACTGTTTTAGACATTGACTATGAACATTCGCCTTTTACATAGCTGATTGCTTCAGGGGTGCTGCAAGCGGAGCAGGCATTGCCCGCCGTGCGATAGCTTATCACTGAGCCCACTTGTGTTTTTACGCAGACCGGATCGTATTGCGCCGTACACATGGTTTTTTCGGGATCAAAGGTTGGACACTGGGCAACGATTCCTTTTGGAGGTTGGCTGGTATTAGAAGCGGGCGGCTGAATAGCTGTGTTATCAGGCATAGGGCTTGAGTTAGAGTTAGGGCTGATATTGTTGCAACCCGCTAAGCCGAGCGTAAAGGTTATGGCTACTGATAGGGCGAGGGTAGAAGGCTTTAATAGAGATAGCCATGGTTTAGATAGAGCGCTCATAATAAATATCCTTATATTTTATGTATACGTGCTTTTAATTATTCATTTTGCATCAAAAGTTTGTGTTAAAAAAGTCTATCATCAATGCAAAGGTTAGTATTTAATCATAGAACATTTGCTCGTAAGATATTTGATAGTAAAGGATTTATGCTCAGTCATCTAGTGCAAAACAGATAAAAAAACCCAAGCTTATAAGGCTTGGGTTATTTATGTTACTTCTTAATAAAATTACTTGAGTGAGCTTTTAGAAAGCTTACTGCGCAGGTTTATCATCTTTATTAAGCTGTACGTACTTATCAAAGTTTTGTGCGTAGTCGGTCAAGTTGTCGCTTAGCATTTGGCGATATTGTTTGGTATAAAACTCAACGATATCGTCTTTTTCTTTAGCGAAATCATCACCCTTTACAAAGCCAATCGAGGCAACTGACGCACTATAACGTGCCGCCGCATAAAGCAGTGACGCACCTACTTGACCTGAATGCGCTTCAGGACCTAGTTGACTGTTTGCCACGCCAATAATCGCATCGGCACGCTGATAAAACGCTTGCATCTCAGGGGTGATTTCAAGAGCGGAATCAATATCATCATTTTGGGCATTGTTTGGCATATTGTCTTGAGACATAAGCGACTCCTAATAAGGGTAAGTAAATTTAAATATATCACGCCAGTCTTTAAACTTAATAAGGGTAAAGACTGGATAAATCTAAAAAATGGATAAAATAGTAAAAAGTCTAACGTCAGGCTTATAAACCTGCATCTGCTTTTAAGATTTCCGCTTTGTCAGTCTTTTCCCACGTAAAAGCGGTTTCAGAACCTTGGCGACCAAAGTGACCAAAGGTTGCCGTTTGCTGGTACATCGGCTGCAATAAGTTCAGCATACGCGTAATACCATAAGGACGTAGGTCAAAATGCTTACGAATCAAGCTAATGATTTCATCGTTGCTGATTTTGTTAGTACCAAAGGTATTAATTGAAATCGAAGTCGGTTCAGCAACCCCAATCGCATAGCTCACTTGTAACTCACAGCGATCTGCAATACCGGCAGCGACGATGTTTTTGGCCACATAACGTACTGCATAGGCAGCGCTGCGATCCACTTTTGAAGGATCTTTACCACTAAATGCACCGCCACCATGACGTGCCATACCGCCGTAAGTATCAACGATGATTTTACGACCGGTAAGACCAGCATCACCGACAGGACCACCAATGACAAATTTGCCCGTTGGATTGATATGATAGCGTGTACCGGCATGCAATAACTCTGCTGGCAATACTTGCTTAATAATGGATTCCATTACCGCTTCTTGCAGGTCTGCTTGCGAGATGCTTGGATCATGTTGCGTTGATAAAACCACGGCGTCAATGGCAACCGGTTTATTACCGTCGTATTTGAGGGTAACTTGGGCTTTGGCATCGGGACGTAACCAAGGCAGCTCACCGCCGCGGCGCAGCTCAGATTGACGCTCCATCAAGCGATGGGCATATTCGATAGGCGCTGGCATCAATACTTCGGTCTCATTGCTGGCATAACCAAACATTAAGCCTTGGTCGCCGGCACCTTGTTCTTCAGGATCGCTACGATCGACACCTTGAGCAATTTCAGGAGATTGCTTACCGAGCATATTAATAACGGCGCAGGTCTCGCCATCAAAGCCCAAGTCTGAGTGATGATAACCGATGCCATTTACCGTATCACGGACGATACGTTCAACGTCGATATTGGCAGTCGTGGTGACTTCGCCTGCTAGTATGACCGCGCCTGTCTTAACCAGCGTTTCACACGCCACACGGGCATGTAAATCTTGGCGTAAAATGGCATCAAGGATAGCATCTGAGATTTGGTCAGCCATTTTATCTGGATGGCCTTCGCTCACAGACTCTGAGGTAAATAAATTATATTCGCGCATAGTGGGATCGCTTAATTGCAGGGACTGTAATATATAAAATCAGTCATTATTAAATGTTAACGGAAAATAGAAGGTAAAAGTGAATCAAAAAATTATGATATTTTACCGTGAATCGAGGTAAAACTCTAGTGTCAGCCATGACGGCTAACAATTGTAGAAATCATCGAGGCGGCTGTCTTCTTGCCAGCGGTATTCTGTATAGTCAGCGACTTCTTTTGCGCTATCGCGACCTTGTCTATCAGCAATAAAACCAAGCGCCATATCCATGCCAGCCGTGACACCTGAAGAAGTATAAAACTTGCCATCTACCACCCAGCGCGCCTGCTTTATCCAATCAACCTGATCTGATTGTTCGGTTACCCATTGCCAAGCACGCTTGTTTGACGTGGCTCGTTTATGGTCTAAAATGCCTGCCTTCGCCAATAAAGCACTACCCGTACAGACGCTAAGTACCCAGTCAGCGTTATCAGCAAGCACAGTCAGGGTCTGCAAAAACTTACTATCATTGATAAGTGCACGTGTACCTTTACCGCCGACGACCAATAATATATCCGTTTGCTGGGCTAACTTTGCTACTGCGACAGTTTGTAAGGCAACACCATGATGGTTATGAATGATACCACCTTTCATTGACGCAAACTGAATGCGAAAATCGTTAGGTAAACTACCAAATAGCTCAATAGGTCCAAATAAGTCCAAGGTTTCAAAGTCGTCAAATACGAGTGCGGTCAGGGTCTGCATTCTGCTTCCTTAAATTAAAGTATTAAGCCGAAGTGTTTAGAAAGGAGATGTTTAAAAGTTTTTAAGGCTCTAAAAGTCTTTAAAGCTCTAAATATTTAAAAGCCTTTAAAGCTCTAAAAACGCCGCTTTATCCTTAAACATACATTCTTCATAAACAGGACAAGCGCCGCATTTTGGGGTGCGAGCTTGACAAGTATAGCGCCCATGCAAAATCAAGTAATGGTGTGCATCAACGATAAAGTCATCTGGGATACGTTCGAGCAGTTTTTTTTCAACGATTAAGACATTTTTACCCGTGGCAAGTCCCGTACGGTTGCCGACGCGAAAGATATGGGTATCAACCGCCATCGTCGGCTGCCCAAAGGCGGTATTTAACACCACATTCGCCGTCTTCCGCCCGACACCCGCTAGAGACTCTAAGTCTTTACGGTTATCAGGGACGGTGCTATCAAATTTCTCAATCAAGTCACGGCAGGTTTTAATGACGTTTTTGGCTTTGGCATTAAATAAGCCGATATTCTTAATATATGCTTTTAGTCCTTCTTCGCCTAATGCCAAAATGGACTCAGGCGTATTCGCTACCGGATAAAGCTGGTTGGTGGCAATATTGACGCTGACATCGGTCGCCTGTGCCGATAATATGACCGCGATAAGCAGCTCAAAGTTACTGTTATAATTGAGCTCAGTTACTGGCTCATCAATCGTCGCAGCCAACTTCTCAAAAAACGGACGCACATCACGATTGGGCATACGCCTCGATGGCGGGGTATCGGCAGTTTTATGCTTAACGGTTTTACTCATGGTATTGTTACCATTATTTTTTTCATTGGTTAGTCAGGAGTAGATATTGGCTATTAAAGTTGTGCAAGCTCAGCTTTTAATTCATTAAGCTCTGCTTGTTTGCTCTCATTTGGACGCAGGCTAAGCTGCTTTTCTAACTTCTTGATTTTACTGCGTAGCTTTGCCGCTGCAATGGTGTTTTTTGCTTGTGCTTCACTGATATTCAACGATTGACTGGCGGCATTATTCAGTTTTGCCTCCACCATGCTGACCACAGGTTTGCTATTGCTGCTATCCGCCAATTGCTCACTGACGCGTCTTAAATGGGTATGATAACGCTGGCGCAAATCCTCTTGTTCAAGCGTGCGCTCAGCTGTTGATAGGGTACGCTCAACGGTGACCAAGTCAATGCAATCAACCGGGCAGGGCGCGATACATAGCTCACAGCCTGTGCATAAATCCGTAAAAATAGTATGCATATGCTTGCCAGTCCCGACGATGGCGTCAACAGGGCAAGCAGGGATGCATTTGGTACAGCCGATACAATCATCTTCTCGAATCACCGCGCGCACTTCTACTGGACGCTGCGAGCTTACATCTATTGGCCATTTTGACGGCTCAGCGCTAAAGGTTTGTGTATCGCTACTATCTTGATTGATGATTTGTGCAATCGCATCGGTCACCGGCTGACCACCGGGTACACATTTATTATGAGGCTCATTGTCGATAACAATTGCCACCGCGTACGGCAAGCAGCCATCAGCATGGTCACAAAGTCCGCATTGGGTTTGCGGTAAGCAGGCGTCAATGCGCGCAATCTTTGCTTGGGTGGCGGCAGGCAAGCTCTCTATGTTCAAGCTATCGAACAAAATAGGTAGATTAGTGAGACGGATATGACTGCTGTTTTTATTCATGGTGCTTTGCATTTAATGTAAAACCTTTATATCAATGCTAGATGCTGATATTAAAATAAATAGGGTAATAGCGCTATTTATTAAGAACATCTATATTTATAAAAAGACATCTTGCCCTTATGAATTAAATATCCATTAAAGTGAGATGCCTTGTTCATGAGCAATTTGGGCAATCAGCGCATAAGCAATGCTGCCTTTTGACGGTATTTTTGGCAAATCTGACAGGTCAAAAAAATCGGCATGTGACAGCTCATCTTCTTGTATCACGATTTCACCGCCAGCATGAGAGGCTCGAAAACCAAGCATTAAATTAGACGGAAACGGCCAAGGTTGACTGCTGACATAGCGAATATCTTTGAGGCTAATATTCACCTCTTCTGCCACTTCGCGTACCACCGCATGCTCTAAGCTTTCACCGACTTCTACAAAACCGGCAATCAAACCATATTGTAGCGCTTGTTGAGGCGTTTTTTGCTGCCCATAACGGTGATGGTGCGCCAATAATATTTGCATTTCACCCGTTTGCGGATTCGGTCGGGTAATGGCAGTAATAACGCACGGCTGCACACGTGGATACTGACGTAAGCGGCAAGCTTGGCAGACCATCGCGCGCTCAGCGCTTGCGGCATGTACCACGGGAGCGGCGCAGCGACTACAAAACTGCGTATCTGCTTGCCAACGTAATAACTGTATGGCTTGGCTAAGTTGGTCAGATAACGCGAATGGCAGCTGCGTGATAAGCAGACGATACGCAATAAAAGCGCAAGTATCAGTGTCTGGACTGCTATTTTCTACATGATGACTTTCTAAAATTCTAGATAAGTCAATATGATGGCCGATGGCGTAGTCATAAGTGATGGCAATGGCCGCTTGTGATGTAAAGGTATTGGCAGTATCGGTTTCAAAATCAGCCAAACTATCGCTATCTGTACTATCAATGCTGAGCGTGCTGCTTTTTACCTCATCATTAGGTAACCAATGAGTCGGCGCTAAGCTTTCAAGGAGCGTGACTCGTCCAACTTGATAAGCTGGCTGCATGTTATGACTGTTATGAATGTCATGAGTGTTTAACGCTGTATCATTAACCGAATCTGGTAACTGAACCTGTACAGGCCACCAGCCATTGGGCGTTTGACGACATAAAACCGTCTCGTCACGAAGTATAAAGGCGTGGGTCATAGGATAAGTTTCCAAACAATCAAAGACAGACTCATATCCGTATCGATATGAGTCTGTTTAAAGTGGACAGTTAAATGATAACTCAGTAAGTAAATAAACTAGCTACCTATCTACTACCGAATAAACGAGCTATTAGGCAGCAAGCAACTGGCTTAAGCTTTGTTGCCCGACATCTAGCGCCTGTTTACTCACGGGACGATTATTCTCAAAGCCATCTAAATGATGGTCAACGGCCATGATGACATCGGCGATATAAGCCAAGGTACCATCATCAATCCGTGCGCCACTATCAATACGCTGCTGCAAATAACTCGCTAATTGGCTGAGCATGCTAGCGGGGGTTGGCAATTGTAAAAAGCGCACCGCACCTGACACTTGACGCAGCATTTCAGGAATGTTTTGAATATTAAGGATATCACGCTCAGGTTCAGCCAAATAGTCATTGACGGCTTGTTCGGCACTGGCAATGGCGGTACGGCTTTCTTGTATCAGCGTATCATAGGCGGTATTCAGCTGATGTAATGAGATATGTGGATTGTTCAAAGGCAAATAAATTGCCCCTGGGGTGTGCATTTCTGCCATGGCGATAGTGGCATTTTCAGCGTGCATCAATGCCAATAATAAATGGTCAAAATCTTCTGGCGTAGGCGCGCGCCATTTGCTCACTGCCTCCGCTGCGGTACTCAAGCTGTTTGCAGCATTTGCTAAGCCTAATAAGCGGAACGCTGAACTCAGCTCGGTCAGCTGCTCAGTGATTTGCGAGGTTTGCATATCGGCAGGATTGATAGAATCACCGCGTGCGTAGCTATCGACATTCTCTTTGATATTATTGATTTGTGCTTGAATAATGGTGTTTAAAGTGTCCGTCAAAGCACGATTAGGGCCAAATAAGAAGCGCGCCATTTGCTCAAGTTGCGGTGTTTCTAACTGATTGGCAGCATATTGTTCACGTAGGATTTTAGCCTCTGCTGTATCGCGCTGGCAAGCAAAGCTGACCAAGTCTGCAAAGCGTGTATCCATTACGGGCAGATAGCTTTGGAACTGCTGCTCTAAATAAATAAGCGTGTGTTTTTGGCTTAAGTTCAGCGGTAAGATGCTGGCAATATCCGCCACGGCAGCAGTTGCTGCTTGCCAAAACAAACGGTTAGAGTTTGCGGCTATCAAAGCGCAAGCTGCAGACATGGCATCGAGTTTTTTCTGCTCATCGTCGCTCACGTTGCCGTCTTGATTTAACAACGCAACACCAAGTCCACTACGATAAGCGTAAGTCAATAATTCGCTATCAAGATTGAGCTCTTGCAGCGATTGAAAGTTGTTTTCAGGGTTGGCAATAATGACGCTGCTGCTACCAAAGGTTGAAAAATAATCAGCGGCGATTGGGGCTTCTTGCCCGTGAGCATTGAGCTTATTAATAATAGGCAGTAGTAAAGTCGGCTCTACTGACTCAGTCAATAAGACAAACTCAATATAACGATCAAGCGTCATAATGGCTTCTGATAAGTCCATAATCAACGCCGTATCGCTATTATCACCGCTATCATAAAGCTGCTGTAAACCATGCGCGATAGCGGTGTTGAGCGCCTCTGCACCTGCCAGAGCAATCAGCTCAAAAATGCAAGACAGCTGTTTTAACACAATAATAGAGTCTAATAATAAAGGTGCTTGGCTATTATCATCATTAAATTCGCCCAAATGAATCTCAGTATCTTTTAAGATGACTTTAATTTCATCGTGCAATAAATGCAGTGATGGCAGGTTAAAATCAGTCACACTCAAGGTTGGGGCGGTTAATTTCATTTGCGTAGAATGGTTCATAGTTGTTTTTTTCCATGACGTACTGATGAAAATAGCAATGGTTTATGATCAATTAAAAATAATATCAATAAGGTTTTAACGCTTATTGTCATAATAATCAAGACTAACTTACTTAACCGCTAGTATAATAGGTTATTTTAATAATAAAAACGATTTTAATGATGGGGATTATAACGGCTACATTTTATCTTTAAGCGCAGGATAATCCTCTGCAAGCGCCGCATACCAGCTTTGATTGGCGCTCTCATTGCTGCTTGACGTCATTAATAAACTGGCCAAATCAGCAAAGCTTGCATGGGCGGTATGTCCGCCATCGGCTTGGGTGTCGTCCTCGATAGCAAGGGTGACTTGGCCGCCGGTCATTGCCAAATAAACTTCAGCTAAAATCTCTGAGTCAAGTAATGCCCCGTGGAAAGTACGGTCTTGCTTACCGACATCTAGGCGGCGCACGAGGGCATCTAGGGTGTTTTTCTGCCCCGGATATTGCTGCTTGGCCATCACCAGTGAGTCGGTCACTTGGACGCGCTCCGCAAAGTCATGCATGCCAACTTTGGCGAACTCCATATTTAAGAAGTTCATATCAAAGGTGGCGTTATGAGCGATGATTTCGGCACCGTCCATAAAGTCATACAGCGCCTGAGCCACTTGATCGAAAGTTGGTTTATCGGTTAAAAACGCCTCAGAGATACCATGAATGCGGATAACTTCTTCATCCATACCGCGCTGCGGGTTGATATAGACGTGGAGCTTTTCACCGGTAAATTTACGCCCGACCATCTCTACAATACCGACTTCAATAATACGGTCACCCTTCATTGGATCAAGACCTGTGGTCTCGGTATCCATAATAAGCTGGCGGTCAGATTCATGACGATGGATAGGTTTGGGTAGCAGCGGTATAAAATACGGGTTGGCACGGCTGGTGTCACCATCAAATTTTGGCGTATCGGCTTCGCTACTGGTTTCTATATCAGCTGTTATATCTGCTATTTGGTTATTTGTGCTGGTGTCTGGCATCACTGTATCGCTTATTGGTTTGGTAGCATGGTGCTCATTGCTATTTTCTGCAGCTAAAGCATCTGTAGTTATCATCGTATCATGATGGTTTTGACTGTCTGTTTGACTGTCTAATAACTCTGCATCAAGCTCATCATCCATCATATCAAAACCTAATGGATCAAATTTTAGCCAATCATCGCTAGCGTTCAGGGTATTATCGGTCACTATTTGCTCTTTTTTTTTAGCAGTCTCTTGCGAGTTGATTAGGGCAGCACTTTCACTGTTAGAGGTCACGCCTAAATTTGCTAGCTCATCCGCTTTTTCGTTGCCCGCGTGTCCGGCGTGACCCTTAACCCAATGCCAATCAACATCACGCTGCTGGCACAGCTCATCTAGTCGCTGCCAAAGGTCTTGGTTGGCGACGGGTTTATTGCTTGCCGTTTTCCAACCTCTTTTTTTCCAACCCTCAATCCATTCGGTAATGCCTTTTTTGACATAGCTTGAGTCTGTCCAAATCTCAAGGTTGTGCTCATGCGGACTGTGGGTCAGTGCTTGTATCGCGCCCATCAGCTCCATGCGATTATTGGTCGTTTCTTTATCACCACCATATAAATCCTGCGTACAACCATCGCTAAATATCAGGTGCGCGCCCCAGCCGCCGGCACCCGGATTGCCTTTACAAGCACCGTCGGTATAAGCAACTGTCGTATTGGGTTTCGCGGCCAACGGATTTATGGCGTTATTAATATTAAATGACTGCGCTGAAGTAGAAGTGTCTGACATAAAAGCGTATTGACCTAATAAATGGTAAACGTGGAGCAGGGCGGTTTCGGTAGTGCTATTTTTACACCAGCTAGCCCGATATATTTTAGGTTTGAGTATAGCAAATCTATCCCAGCTATAGGCAGCTGGCATGCACAAAATCGTAAAAGCACAGATGATAGTAGTGATGATAATAATAACGCGGTGGTTTTCTGTTAAAATGGCTGCGATTGTAGTGCGATTGTAGTGCGATGGCACGATTTGATTATTTTTTTTGATTATTTTTAACAGTCAGACGCTCAATATCAGCTTTTTATATGCAAATGCAGGATAACCCTATGATGTCCGTACGCCCAAACGTGTTTTATAAAAAATGGCCGCCCTTGATGGTCGCTATCACAGTCAGTAGCGCACTGTTTTTAAGTGCTTGCAATGATAGCAATACGCCAGCTGATACTAAACAGATGCAGCCGGCAGCGGATTTATCCATATTTGAAGGCTGCTATACTGTCAGTCATGACGAGCCTGCGCAGATAAAAGTCAGCCAACAGGATGGGGCGTGGGTGATGCAGATGAAAGAGCCGGCAAGCGCTAAGCGCGTTTGGGATGATGCTGAGCCGTTAGAGCTGATTGCAAATAGCGATATACCCACGTATTTCTCTATTGACCCTGACAATGTCGATGCGGTCATTGGGCGTCCAGACAGAGTGTTGGTACTGGCGCATGTGAAGCCTGTCTATGCCAATATCGATCCGCTACTTGATAGTGAGTATTTGTCCTATATTTATCGCGGTGCCAATACCATTTATCGTGTCGAGTGTGACGAGGTTAATACGGATATTTTAGCCAATCCTCATTCAAATATTGTAATTGATAATGTGAATGAGAGTAGCCAGTAAAACTATAGAGAAGCCTTTATATAAATAGCCCGTTATCGGGTATGATAATAAGCGAATAAAGTTATTTATAAACCATTAAAGCTTTCTGTAATCAACAAATACGTCATTAGAGTCAGGCAATATGAATTTTTTTAGTTATGTGGTGTTGGGCGGATTTTCTTATGCAGCGGGTTGGGCAGTCAGAACCTATATCTTAGATAAACAGCCAAAACCTGAGCAGCCTTATAATCTTAAGCATCCAGCAATCTTAGCCTATCTTGGCGGATTTTTTATTATTATGCTGATTATTTCATGGCTTATCGGTCGCTATTTGCTTGGACACGTTGCCGTTGACTTGCCTTTTATTATTGTGAATAGCTTGGTTGCTACCTTTGTGTATTCATTTGGTCTGAATCCAGAAAAAGCCAATTATGAAGTGCCAGATTAACCCGTATAGATAAATTGCTAGCGGTTAATAAAAAGCCACGGCTGATAAATGCATTATCGGTCGTGGCTTTTTCTCATTTATATTTTCAGTAGCATAGCTTATCAGCAGTTAATTCTTTTTCTTTAAGTTGGTAGCGGTTTTAACCGCTGTTTGGCTTTGCTTCCACGTCTGATATTTCTGCAAATCTTTTTCGATAAGTTTTAAGCAAAAGGTGAGTACCAGCGCATCGTCGATATGCCCGATAAAAGGGATAAAATCTGGGATAATATCAATCGGGTTGAGAGTATAAAGCAGCCCGACGACGCCCGCTGAAATGGTTTTGTAGGGAATATCGCGATAATTGCCTTTGTAATAATCTTTAATCAAGCTCATAAATAGCATCAAATCCTTGGCAAAACGCTCAAGATGGCTGCTATCTTTTAGCTTTTCTTGCAGTTTTTCTTCCTCATGAATGAGGTACTCTAAATCGGCATCTAAGATGTCATCTTTTTCCTGCTTATCAGTCGCTTTGTCAGCCATTATTATTATCCTTATTTAAGCGCAATTAATGTCTTTATGTGATGTCTTCATACTACAACAAAGTCGTGGCATGCGCCAATATTGCGTATTATGGATAGGTTTAATTTGCTTGAGTTTTTAGTGTATAGAGTAGCGAAAAAGTAAATATGGGCAAGGGTTAGGCAACTATTTTTACTTGCAAACCGTTTACAATACGCAGCTGTGATGTTTAAGCAAATAGGTTGCAAAGATAAAGATAATTCAAAAGTAGATTAATATAAAAAAGATAAGGTAGCAGCGAGCGATGGTTTCCAAGAGTGAGTTATTAAAAAATGCTAAAAGTAAAGATGCTCATACAGCGAATGACACGACGTCTGGATTAAATCGTCGCCAGTTTTTACGTCAAGTCGGTATCAGTGCCGGGGCAGGACTATTGGCAACTCAAAGCATGACTCAGGCGCTTGCTGCCAATACTATTCAGCAAGATAAAAGTACGCAGCTTACCAAAGATGATCTGCCAACGGCGCTGACGTCACAAGAAGCCGCACAAAACGTATCGCCCGAAATATTGCAACCGAATACCCGCTGTATTACGCCAAGTATAGAAACGCGGCTTTTTGCCAGCTCCAATGTCGGTGGTAGTGACGAGCGTAATGAATTGGCGTTAGAGCGCTTGGCCTGTGCAGGTTTTAAAGTTGATAATCCTGCGATTACCAAACGGCAGTATTTACGTTTTGCGGGTACAGATTCGCAGCGCGCGAGTGATTTGCAAAACATTGCTACGGGTGCTATTACCGCGCCAAAATTACTGCTCGGGGTGCGCGGTGGCTATGGTGCTGTGCGTCTATTACCAATGGTTGATTGGTCGACGCTGGGGCGCATTATGAAGGAGCGCGGCAGCATACTTGCAGGGTTTAGTGATGTGACGGCGATTCAGTGCGCATTATTGGCAAAAGGAGAGATGAGCGCGCTTGCCGCGCCGATGCTCTATAGTGAGTTTGGTAAAAACAAACCCGACCAAGTCAGCTGCCGACAGTTTGCAGAAGCATTAACCAATCCCAATTTGGCTATCAATATACAAGATGCGTCGTTAACCAGTCCGAATTTACCGAGTGTCTTGGCAAGCTCTGAGCCAAAAACTTTAACGGGCACTATTTGGGGCGGCAATCTAAGTGTGGTGTCAGCGCTGGCAGGTAGTGAATATTTGCCACGTATTGACGGCGGTATTGTATTTTTAGAAGATGTCGGCGAGCAAGCCTATCGTATCGAGCGCATGCTATATGATTTGTATTTAGCAGGTGTGTTTAAAGGTCAGCAAGCGATTGTGTTTGGTGCGTTATCAGGCAGCGGTGAGGACAGTTATGACAAGCGTTATGATGTCGCCACCGTGATTCGTCAATTGCATCAGCTGACAGGGTTACCGATTTATAATGGCATGCACTTTGGTCATATTGGTCAAAAGCACAGTTTTCCATTAGGTGCGACGTGTCAAATCAGCGCCAATAACTTCGGTGGCTATCAGTTAGTATTTAGTGGTTATCCAACGATTAAAGCAGATGCCATTCATATGGAAGGCTTGTGGCAATAAAATTTAGGTCTATAAAAATTTTTGCTGTGATAAAGTTGCTGCAGCAACGTATTACTTTCAAAAGACATCTACTATAGAGTTAAATCGCCAAGCGTGAAAATTTATCCTGATATTCTTTCGGCGTCAGTTCAGTAGCGCGTTTAAACAAGCGAGTAAATGATGAAATATCATCGTAGCCAACTTGTTCAGCGAGTGATTTAATCGTCACATCTCCTAATTCTAACAAACGCTTTGCCTGTTCAATTCTCACCGCTTGAATATACTCAATCGGGCGCATAGCAACACAAGATTGAAAGCGTCTATTTAAGGTGCGCGGGGTGATATTCACCATGTCTGCTAACTGGCTCACCTGCATAGATTGCCTAAAATTCTCTTCGATAAATTCTTGTACCTGTTTAACCAGCTGGTCTGAATGCGGTTTATGCAACGTCACATTGGTATAGCTGTTTTGATTGCCCCGTTTGCTATCGATAATCTGAGTTTTTGCCACTTGGGTAGAAATCTCGCGCCCGCAATAACGCTCGATTAATAATAGTCCCAAGTCATAAAAGGCGCTTCCTCCTGCCGCACAGAATATATTGCCAGATTGGTCTTTTGACTGGCTTTTTGACTGAGTGACAAATTGATTCTCTTGCAAATCAACCAATGGAAAATCCGCCTTAAACTTACTGGCATAGCCCCAATGGGTGGTCGCTACTTTGCCATCGAGCAAGCCTGCTTTTGCTAAAAAGAACGCGCCGCTACAATTGCTGGCGATATCCGCTTTGGTATTCGCCAGTCGCTGCAAATGCGGAATTAAATCACTATTTTGACTCAATACTTTATCGATTGAATCGCCAATCGTTGGGATTAATAGTAAGTCGCACTCTGTGACTTCCTGAATATCGCAATGCGCTTGCATAATTAAGCGATTGCTACATCTGATATCAACGCTGCCAAGACTGGCAATCTGCACATTAAATCTAGGCTCTACTTCCTCATCCAAAAAGCGCTGCCAGCTGACGCCAGTAAATGAAAATAAATCTAGCGCTCCTGTCAAAGCGCTGCCAAGTACACCATCGAAGCCGACAATGATGACTTTAAAAGGTTTGAAGTAGGGCATGATTGTGTGATTTCCTTTAGAAACGCTTATTAAAAATAACGTTTTTCATCTAATTTTTCTAAGAATAAGTGTTATTTATGTCTTATTTGACCATAATTATGTCATAAATGACAATACGGCAAGGCAATAAATTAGCTTAATATCAATGCATCACTAAATTTCATAAGTTAACGAGAACACTATGGCAGCAGATACACTTATCAATGACTTTGAATTACCGTTTCAATTATATGATGTATTGGGCACTGAGCATTTAACCGAGCATCCAAAATTTGCAGAACACAGCCGCGAAACTTTCGATGCAGTATTGGACACCGCCAATAAAATCGCGACCAATTTATTCTTGCCCCATAACCATGTGGCAGATAAAAACGAGCCCCAGTTTGACGGCAAAAAAGTCAGCATGATAAGTGACGTAAAAGTCGCCTTTGATGCATTTCGTGAGTCGGGCTTTATCGCTGGTCGTTATAGTTTTGACGATGGCGGCATGCAATTACCTGAAACGGTTATGACGGCGGTAGCAGGCTATTTTATGGCGGCCAATCCATCAACGACGGCTTATCCGTTTTTGACCACGGCGGCGATTAATGTTATCTCACATTTCGCTAGTGATGAGATTAAACAGGCCTTTATGCCGCGCATGCTAACGGGTGAATTTACCGGCACCATGGCATTAACCGAACCACATGCCGGCTCATCGCTTGCCGATATCAAAACCACGGCAGTAAAGCAGGACGACGGCAGCTATCGCGTCAAAGGCAGCAAAATTTATATCTCAGCAGGCGATCACGAATTGTCTGATAATATTGTGCATTTGGTCTTAGCCAAAGTGCCGGGTGGTCCTGGTGGTGTCAAAGGCATCTCGTTATTTGCCGTACCAAAATACCGTTTAAATGATGATTTATCGGTTGGCGAGCGCAATGATGTGCATTTAACGGGTTTTATTCATAAGCTGGGCTATCGAGGCGCGACTTCCACGGCGTTAAGTTTCGGTGATGTAGGCGAGTGCTATGGCTACCTTATCGGCGAAGAGCATTTCGGCTTGCGCTACATGTTTAAGATGATGAACGAAGCGCGTATCGCAGTTGGCTTTGGTGCGGCGATGATTGGCTATCGCGGTTATCAATATTCGCTCGATTATGCCAAAGACAGAACGCAAGGCAGAATCGCACCGAATAATAAGCCCGAAGATGCGGCAACGGCAATCATTCAGCATGGTGATGTCAAACGTATGCTCCTTGCGCAAAAAGCCTATAGCGAGGGCGGTATTTCACTCTGTCTATATGGCTCAAATCTGATTGACCGTATCAACACCTGTGAAGATGCCACGTTAAAAAATGAATTGACAGAGTTGCTAGACCTGCTGACGCCAGTACTCAAAGCATGGCCGTCTGAATATGGCCCCAAAGCCAATGATTTAGGTATTCAAGTATTGGGCGGCGCAGGCTATACACGTGAATATCAAGCCGAGCAGTTTTGGCGTGATAACCGTCTCAATCCCATTCATGAAGGCACAAATGGCGTACAGGCACTAGATTTGTCATTTCGTAAGTTATGGCAAAAAGGCGGACTCGGTATTCAAATTCTCAAACGTGAAATTACCGAAGATTTAGAAAGTATCAGTACACCCGAAACCGCCAAACTTGCTGGCAAACTGATGCCTTATATGGGTCATTTACATGAAGTGCTCGTGCATTTAAGCAAAATTCTACAAACGGAAAAAGCCATGACGCTGACGGGTAATGCGCAGGCCTTGATGAATATCTTTGCCTCCATCGTAGTGAGTTGGATTTGGATTCGCCAAGCGAGTAAAGCTGAGCAATTATTAAATGATACGGCCGACGTCGATAAGCAAAACTTCTATCATGGAAAAATCCAAGCAGCAAAATACTTTATCGACTGGGAATTGCCGTTAATCAAGCGCGATATTGAGCTGCTAAATAATGACAATGCGGTCTGTACCAATATGCAAGCAGAATGGTTTTAAGAGACTGTTTGGTAAGTTTTTAACATAACAATATCTACTAATAGGATGCTAAAAGTGATGCTGGGGTAAATTTTTCGAAGCCTCTAGAGTGCAAAGCGCACAGCAAGCGAGAAAAATTTATCCCAGAAGAACGCTTTTTAATATATTTGGCTTATTTTAAACAAACGATTTTCGAGCAAACGATACCAATAACTTTTATACAATTTTAAAGGAATAAATAATGACAGCTGATAACAAACAGATTAATAAACAATGGCGCTTAAAAGCAAGACCTGTTGGCGCGCCGAGTGCGGATACTTGGGATTATACTGAGTCAGAACTACTGACTATCACAGACGGTGAGCTACTGATAAAAATTGAATATATTTCGATGGATCCGGCAATGCGTGGTTGGCTGAACGATGCCAAATCTTATATACCACCGGTACAGATTGGCGAGGTAATGCGCGCAGGAACGGTGGGTAAAGTCATCGAAAGTAAGCATGAAAAGTTTGCCGTCGGCGATTATGTCGTAGGACATAATGGCGTGCAGTCCTATGCAGTCAGCGATGGCACAGGACTACATAAAGTCGATCCAAACCTTGCACCCTCATCTTATTACTTAGGCGTGCTCGGTATGCCGGGTATGACCGGTTACTTTGGCTTATTAAAAACTGGTCAACCAAAAGCTGGCGAGACCGTCGTCGTCTCTGGTGCTGCTGGTGCGGTTGGTAGCTTGGTTGGACAAATTGCCAAACTAAAAGGCTGCCGCGTCGTCGGTATCGCAGGTGGTAGCGAGAAATGCAAATTCTTAGTCGATGAGCTGGGTTTTGATGCGGCTATAGATTATAAAAATGAGAATGTCAAAAAAGGCTTAAAACAAGCGTGTCCAAATGGTGTTGATGTCTTCTTTGACAACGTAGGCGGCGATATTTTAAATGACGTCCTCACGCAAATTAATCTGCATGCGCGTATCGTCATTTGCGGTGCAATTAGCCAATATAACAACACCACAGAAGTCAAAGGGCCATCGAACTATTTGTCCTTATTGGTCAATCGTGCACGTATGGAAGGCATCGTCGTCTTTGATAATATCAAAGAGTATCCGGTAGCGATGAAAGACATCGCAGGCTGGATTCAAGCGGGCGACATTAAAGTGAAAGACCATATCGTTGAAGGTATAGAGACTTTCCCTGATACCTTGATTATGCTATTTAAAGGTGAGAATTTCGGTAAACTGGTACTTAAGGTAGAGGGATAAATCATGACACTGAATACAAATGGAATTGCATCAGACGTCACTGGTAAACGTATTTTAATCACCGGCGGTGCATCTGGTATCGGTGCGGCAAGTGCGTTATTGTTAGCCAGTCGCGGTGCGAAAGTTGTCATTGGCGATTTGGCGGAAGAGATGGGCGCTACTGTTGCTCAGCAAGGGCAAGATGCTGGTAATAGTATCGTCTTTAAAAAAGTCGATGTGACTAACGGCGATGAAGTGCGGGCGCTATTTGCTTTTGCTATGGAAACGCTTGGCGGTCTTGATGTGGTGATAAATAATGCCGGTATTGACCATAAACCGGCACCGATGCATGAGCTAAGCGACGATGATTTTGATCGTAATATCGCGGTTAATCTAAAAGGCGTCTGGCATTGTATGCGCGCTGCGGTTACTTGTATGGCGCCCAATGGCAGCGGTCATGTGATTAATGTCGCCTCCATTGCTGGTTTACGTTCAGCGCCACTGCTGACAGCTTATAGCGCGGCCAAGCATGGCGTGATGGGGCTGACCAAGTCTGCTGCTCATGAATATGCCCGTGTCAATATCCGCTTTAATGCGGTATGTCCAAGCTTTATCGATACGCCAATGGTGCGTAATACCATGGCAAAAATGGACGAGCGTGCCCAGCAAGCCACCATCAAAGCCAGCCCAATGCGCCGTTTGGGAGATGTCGATGAAGTATCTGGCGCGATTGCATGGCTAGCTAGCGATGAGAGCAGCTTTATGAATGGTCATGCGTTTACCCTTGATGGTGGGATGTTGGCTTAGTTAACTTAATATATTTTATTAAAACGATTGATATGAAGTTTCTAATTTAAATTTCTAAGCTAAGCTCTCTCAGAGCTGGTAAAAATGTATAAATAATATATGTAAAATATAAGGAATAATGATGAAAGACTTATTTGATTTAACGGGTAAGATTGCTTTAGTGACGGGTGCGAGCCGCGGTATTGGTGAGTCTATCGCTCGTCTATTGGCATCTAGAGGCGCGCATGTGATTGTCTCTAGCCGTAAGATTGATGCTTGCCAAGCGGTCGCGGATAGCATCATCGCTGATGGTCATAAAGCCAGCGCTTTTGCTTGTCATGTCGGAGATATGGATCAGATTGAGGCGATTTTTGAGCACATCAAAAGCGAATTTGGTCAAATCGATATTTTAGTCAATAACGCCGCTGCCAACCCTTATTATGGTCATATTTTAGATACGGATTTAGCGGCTTTTGATAAAACAGTCGAAGTTAACATTCGCGGTTATTTCTTTATGTCGACAGCTGCTGGTAAGATGATGCGTGAGCAGGGCGGCGGAGTGATTTTAAACACCGCATCGGTCAATGGCTTGGTCGCAGGTGATAAGCAAGGTATCTATTCAATTACTAAAGCGGCAGTGATTAGCATGACAAAATCTTTCGCCAAAGAATGTGGCCCACTAAATATTCGCGTTAATGCGTTATTACCGGGTCTGACCGATACCAAGTTTGCTTCGGCATTGACCACCAATGATAAAGTCTTAAAGATGGCATTACATGCGATACCGTTAGGGCGCGTGGCTAATCCTGACGAGATGGCAGGCACGGTATTGTACCTAGTCTCTGACGCCTCAAGTTATACCACGGGTGCAACCGTGGTCGTCGATGGCGGTATGCTTGCTTAGTTAGCAATGCATGTTTAAAAAACCGATGTTTAAAAATAGAAAACCGCATGACTTTAATAGTAATGCGGTTTTTTTATACTGATGTTTTTATTAAGTTATTTTTATATTCTATATCAATACTAAGTCAATAAAAAAGGCGCGGTACGACTCTCTTTGGATTTCGCCACCTCTTTAGGCGTGCCCGTGGCGACAATAAGACCCCCTTCATCGCCAGCACCCGGACCCATATCGATAATCCAATCGCTGTTGCTCGCGACTTGCATATCATGCTCAACCATAATCACTGTATTACCGGTTGCGACCAGCCCATTTAACTGTGCCATCAGCAGCGCGACATCAGAAGGATGTAAGCCAGTCGTTGGTTCATCGAGCACATACAGCGTATCGCCGCGCTGGGTACGCTGCAGTTCGGTAGCAAGTTTGATGCGCTGTGCTTCGCCACCAGACAACTCGGTCGCTGGTTGCCCAAGTCTTAGGTAGCCAAGCCCAACTTTTAGCAAGGCGTCTAAGGCGCGCATTATTGGGGCATCATCAATGAAAAATTCAGAAGCCGATTCGACCGTTAAATCAAGTACTTCAGCGATGTTTTTACCTTGATAAGTAATTTCTAAGGTTTCGTCATTGTAGCGCTGACCATGGCACACTTGGCAAGGCGAGTAAACACTTGGCAGAAATAGCAGCTCAACACTGACAAAACCGACGCCTTCACAATTTGGGCAACGGCCTTTTTTAACGTTAAATGAAAAACGTCCAGCATCATAGTGCCTTGCTTTTGCTTCTTTAGTGGCGGCAAATAACTTGCGCACATGGTCAAACAGTCCAGTATAAGTGGCCAGATTTGAGCGCGGTGTGCGCCCGATGGCTTTTTGGTCAACGGTGACTAAGCGCTTGATGTGCTCCATACCACTGACTATCTCTCCGCCTATTGGCGTTTCTTGTTCTTGCTCCAGTAAAGCCGCTTCATCGGTGGGTGCTTCAATCAAGGTTTTTTGCCCTAGCGCATTGTAGACCAGTTCAACCAACGCTTGACTGACCAAACTCGATTTTCCCGAACCTGAAACACCCGTCACTGTGGTTAATACCCCTAAAGGAAATGCCGCATCTAACCCTTGTAGATTATTACGCTCGATATTGGCAAGTTTTAGCCAATGATTAGGTTGTCTTGACTGCTGGCTTGTTAATTGCTGGCTTGTTAATTGCTGGGCTTTTGGTTGCTGGGTTTTTGATTTTTTATTTTTGGAATCCCCATTAAAAAGATATTGTCCAGTATAAGAATCAGAGATATCTTGCAAGCCTGCGACAGGGCCGCTATAGATGATTTCACCGCCGTGACTGCCCGCTTTTGGTCCGACATCGACTATCCAATCGGCGTGGCGAATGACGCTGACATCATGCTCGACAATGAATAATGAATTACCCGCGGCTACCAGTTCATCTAGAGCGCCTAATAGCGCCTGAGTATCGGCAGGATGCAGGCCAGCGGACGGTTCATCGAGTACATAAACCACGCCAAATAGTTTAGAGCGAATTTGAGTGCCAAGTCTTAGGCGCTGTAGCTCACCGGGCGATAAGGTAGGTGTGGTGCGTTCAAGTGATAAGTAACCTAGCCCAAGTCTGGTTAACGCTTCTACACGCGATAAAATATCGCTGGTAATACGCTTGGCAACAATGGCTTTTTCACGGTCGGGCATATCATCGCTGAGTTTTTTATTGGCAGCATCTTGAAGTTTTAGCGCCAGTTCAGTCAAGGTTAATTGTGACAACTCGCCAATATCAAGCCCTGCAAATTTAACCGACAGCGATTCTTGTTTTAACTTTTTGCCATGGCAGCTTGGGCATTCTGAAATTTGCATGAACTGCGCCACGCGTTTTTTGGTACGTGGACTTTGGGTCGTAGCAAAAGAATGTAAGACGAAATTTTTTGCACTGGTAAAAGTGCCTTTATAATTGGGTTTTTCACCTTTTTTAATCGCCTCGCGTACTTGCTCGAGATTGTATTCTGGGTAAACCGGCACTTCTGGGGTTTCATTGGTAAATAAAATCCAATCGCGGGTTTCCTTGGGTAAGGTGTTCCAAGGTTTGTCAATATCGTAGCCCAGTGTGGTCAATATCCGGCTCAGATTTTGCCCTTGCCATGCCGGTGGCCAAGCAGCAATGGCGCGTTCTCGAATGGTTTTCGTCTTGTCAGGCACGAGCAAATCTTCTGTGACCTCAAACACGCGACCAATACCTGAGCAAGTAGGGCAGGCACCTTCTGGCGTATTTGGCGAAAAGGCATCGGCATACAACATGTCTTGCCCAGCAGGATATTCGCCCGCTCGCGAGTACAGCATACGCAGACCATTTGAAATCGTCGTCACGCTACCAACCGATGAACGTACCGACGGCGTACCGCGCTGCTGTTGCAGGGCGACGGCGGGCGGTAAGCCTTCTATCGAATCGACATCAGGCTCGCCAACTTGGTCAATCAAGCGCCGTGCATAAGGCGATACCGAATCAAGGTAGCGGCGTTGCGACTCAGCAAACAAAGTACCAAATGCCAGTGACGATTTGCCTGAGCCTGATATACCGGTAAAAACGACCAACGTATTACGCGGTAAATCTACATCGACATTTTTGAGATTGTGCACCCGCGCGCCCCTGACCTGAATGCTTTGTGCAGCGGTAAGGTTGTGATTTTTGAGAGAAGTGTTAGATTTTTTATGATTAGATTTCTTATTATTGGTCGTCATACAACGCTTATTCCTTTGACTAAAATCGGCTTGTTAACGCTTTGATTCAACAATACCGTGTCTATTTGATACTGTGTTCTTTTAATATCGTAACTGCTTAATGTCATCCTACCACCTTAAAATCAAAACCCTGCGCAGGCTTACGCTTTATAGACAGAGGATAGACACAGCAACGTCAAACGATAACATTTATAAGGTTTACCCGATAAATTGCAGATTATAGAGGTTAAGAAATACGGCGTTTTGGCCGCCATTAAGCGGGCAAGTGGCGTGTCAACTGCGAATGCTTTATCATTAAGCTTATCTATTAATCATTTATAAAAGTATTTTATGATTTTTATCAGCAATAATATCAGTCTGAATGACAGCGAAGTAGACATTAGCGCTATACGTGCGCAAGGGGCAGGCGGGCAAAACGTCAATAAAGTCTCTTCTGCGATTCATCTGCGTTTTGATATTCCCGCTTCAAGCTTAAGCGATGTGATCAAGCAGCGCTTATTGGACAGTAAAGACAGCCGAATCACCAAAGAAGGCGTACTTATTATTAAAGCGCAGCAGTTTCGTACCCAAGAACGTAATCGAATTGATGCGCTTGAGCGGCTGCAAAGCTTTATTATTCAAGCCACTCATGTCAATAAAACCCGCAGGCCGACCAAACCGAGTAGAAATGCCAAACGTAAACGTGTTGATAAAAAAACCCAGCGCGGTAAGACCAAAGCGTTACGCGGTAAGGTGGATTTTTAAATAAGCGGCTTAATTTTTTAATAAAGCAAACAGCAAAATGCCAGCCCATTTAATTGGCTGGCATTTTTTTGTGCGTTGAATGAACTTTGGTTAATCTGCCCTTAGCTAACCAAGTCTTCTGCTTAATTCAGGAAAGCGCTTTATCATAAATAACATCAGTAGCAGTGACACACTGGCGATAGCGGCACCAACATAGCCGACGCTTGATATTGAAATATGCGTCACCGCATAACCACCAAACAGCGCACCGGCGCCAATTCCTAAATTAATAATCCCTGAGAACATCGACATCAGCATGTCTTGCGCCGTGACATCGACCATGATGACTTTGGCTTGCATAGAGATAATCAGCAGCATCAGCGCCGCGCCCCACAGTAACGCAATGAAACTCAGCGCCCAGATAGAGGTCACGGCAAACAATAGCACCAGCATAGATATCAGCATTAATATGATCGATATCAGCATCAATCTGGTATTAAAACGATCACCCCAGCGACTGAATATCACACTGCCTGCAATCCCTGCCACCCCAAATAATAGCAAGACAACCGTCGCGGCGTTTTCACTGATGGCGCCAACCTGTCGCATAAAGGGTTCGATATAAGAATAAGCGGTATAGTGAGCGGTAAAGACCAGTAAAATGAGTAGATACAAACAGACCAATAAGGGATTTTTAAGCAATTCTGGAATTTTTCTAAACGAACCTTCAAACATACTGGGCAGCGTTGGCAATAGCCTTGCTTGCAAGATAAAGACGATAAAAGCAATCACGCCAATACCGCCAAAGGTCGCCCGCCAGCCAAACCATTGACCAACTAAGCGCCCTAGTGGCACGCCAAGCACCATCGCCAATGAAGTACCGGTCGCAAGTACACTAAGTGCCAGTGCTTTTTTGCCTTCTGGTGCTACGCGTATCGCAATCGCTGCGGTGATTGACCAAAATATCGCGTGTGATAGCGCAATACCAACACGGCTAATCAGCAATACATCAAAGCTCCAAGCAAATACGGACAATACATGACTGGCAATAAATACCACAAACAAGCCCAAAAGTAAGCTTTTACGCTCAAAGCGGCTGGTAAGCAGCATCAATGGTAATGACATGGCCGCGACAATCCACGCATACAGCGTCAACATCCAGCCAGTCTCAGCCGTAGTGATGGAAAAATCTTGGGCGATGTCACTTAATAGGGCAACGGGGACAAATTCGGTAGTATTCATAATAAAGGCGCTGACGCCCATTAAGAATACTTGGAAATACTGAGTTCGGCGAGCATTTGCGCTCACCTCAAGGTTATGTTTCATATGATCCAATACAAATAAAGAAGGCGCTAATAGTGCAAATTAGCTGAAAAATAATTCATGAGTTTAAGCGTGATGTCGGAAATACATGGCGGCATAGGTCGTAATGATGAAAAAGAGGAGGGCAAGATAGCAAATCAGTTGCGGTATGTCAGAGCCTATCATCAGACCCTACTATTTTATCAGGAATCGACAGTGTTTTTGTAGGAGAGTCTTTAAAATTGGCGACCGAGTAACTGGTTGAATGGTTAAGTAAATCCGATGATGGCATCAGTGTCAGTTACATAGTGTTTATAGTGAGGTATCGCTATTTACGCTTGAATATAGGTATGATGACGCCATAGGCTAAGAATGCCTGATAACGTGATTTTAAATAATCATTGATATTTTACTAAGATGGGATAAAAGAAAAGCAATCTATGAAAACCGACACCAATAAACCATTAGCCTTTAGACGATATCCTTCAACGACGGCGCTGCAATGTTTTGAGACCGCTGCTCGTCATTTGAGTTTTACCAATGCCGCGCAAGAGATGCACATGACCCAAAGCGCCATCAGTAAGCAAGTGGCGCAGTTGGAGGAGATGCTAAACCTGTCTTTGTTTTATCGGACGCCGCACCGGATTTCATTGACCCCTGCTGGTAAGTCATATTATCTTGAAGTATTAGAGATTTTAAAACATATCGAGGTGGCGACCACCAATTTGATGTCGCATAGCAGTAATACCGAGCTGCTAAAAATCGTCTCGCATCCCACATTTTGCGCCCGTTGGTTGATTCCAGCACTCAGTGGCTTTAGTCAAGAATATCCCCTTATTAACTTGGATATTAAAGAGCTGGCGGGGCCATTTTTTTCTGAAGACCAAAATGTCGATATTGCTTTTTTGTATGGTGATGGCATGTGGAGCAATATGGAGTCTATAAAACTGTTCGATGAATACTGCGTTGCGGTCTGTCAGCCGCAGTATTTGCGAGATAAAACACTGAGTACTGAGTGTTTGACAAGTAGGGAGTGTTTGGATGACTATGTGTTATTGCAAATAAGCTCGCGCTTAAGTGCGTGGTATGAGTATTTTAAGCAACAAGATATCAGCGTCGATGGCACCTTTGTAGGTCCACGTTTTGAGACTTTTCATGCCTGCATTTCTGCCGCCTTACTGGGTTATGGTATAGCCTTAGTGCCGTTACGTTTGGTTGAGCCCGAGCTACAATCAGGCGCTTTAGTGATGGCGTGGGATTATGCGGCAAAGGGTCGCGGCAGCTACTATGTGACTTATCCTGTCTCTTCAGGGCAATCGCATAAGGTCAAAGCGGTTTTAGAATGGATTACGGCTTATTTAGCAATCTTAGATGAACGTGAAAAGGCGTTAGGGTTGGTTTTATAATGTCACTTACGTTTATTTATAACCTAAAGTATTTTTTATAGCACTGGTCTTGTGGTTTTTATCCTACAAAGTTGTTTGCTTTGAGAATTTAACAAGCTAAACAAAAAAACTGCCTTGATACGCAGTTTTTTTGTTTTTAAAAGATTCGTTTAGGAAGCTAATTTACTGGTAATGACAAAAAGGAATGCCACCACAACTATTATTCGTTTGCTGCCGGAATGATGTTTTGTTGAAATGAGTCTAACTCAAGGAAGAGATAGAGATTCATCATGGACAAGCTTTATAATGTGACCGATGCCTTTACGATGGTGCATCCGCTCACGCTCGTCAAAGGCAAAAATGCCAGAGTTTGGGACGACAATGACCGCAGCTATATCGATTTTGTCGGCGGTATCGGCGTTTTAAACTTTGGTCACTGCAATCCTCACATCGTTGACGCCATCATCCAGCAAGCCCAGTCGCTGATTCACTATGCCTACAATGCGGCAGCGCATCAGCCGTATCAAAGCTTTATGCCGCGATTATGTGAGCTTGTACCTATCAGCGGCGATCTGGCAGGAATGCTCACCAACTGCGGTGCAGAAGCAACTGAAAACGCTATAAAGATAGCACGCATGAAGACGGGTCGCACAGGCGTCATTGCATTTGATGGTGGCTTTCATGGGCGCACACTGGCTGCGGTCAATCTCAATGGTAAGGTCGCCCCGTATAAGCGCGGGCTTGGTGCCTTGGCCAGCGGCGTTTATCACATTCCTTTCCCCAGTCCTGATAACAATATCGGAGACGAGCAAGCGATTGACGCGCTCCAGCGTTTATTTATGGTAGAAACCGATATCGATAATATCGGTGCCATTATCGTCGAACCCGTACAAGGGGAAGGCGGCTTTCAGTTGTTGTCGCCCACCTTTGCGCAATATCTACGTAAGTTTTGTGATGAGCACGGCATGTTACTTATCATGGACGAAATTCAATCTGGTTATGGTCGTACGGGTACGCCGTTTGCTTTTACTCATTTAGGGATTGAGCCTGACCTTATTTTACTTGGCAAAAGTATTGCAGGTGGCTTGCCTTTAGGCGCAGTCATCGGCAAGGCTAATGTGGTCAATGGTTTGCCTAAAGGCAGTTTGGGCGGTACTTATTCTGGCAATCCAGTTGCTTGCGCCGCTGCCAATGCCACGCTCGATATCATGCAAGCCGATGACGTTTGGCAGTCAGCCAAGCATTATGCCCAGACGATTGAGACGACCATCAGCCAATGGCAGCAAGAAGGTATCTCGCCTTGGTTATTTGGACTTACTGGTATCGGTGCGATGCGTGGTATCGAGCTGCGCCATCCTGAGCATGATGTGCATCCAAGTGTGATGGCGCAAGTATTAACCAAAGCCCGCGAGCGTGGTCTATTGCTCATGCCAAGTGGGCAACATCGCCATATCATTCGCTTATTGCCACCACTTACCATAGAGCCTGACACCCTAAAAGAAGGGTTGGATATTCTAAAAGAGGTGCTTATCGCGCTTCCTGATGGATTGCCTGCCGCTTAATGTTTAGGAGTGCTTAGGATTGATAGTGCATCGTCATAAGCAAATGCTCGAAATCAAATACTTATTATTAAGCTAAAGATTTATTAACTCTATTACAAGGATGTTTATTTGTGAAAAATAGTAGCGTCAGTCCAGATAAGGATTTTATCTGCAGCGATGATATCCGCCATCATTTCTCTATGGCCATGTCAGCGATGTACCAAGATGAGGTGCCGCTATACGGCGACTTGGTTGATTTGGTCAGTGATGTCAATGCCGAAGTATTAACCTCACATCCCGATATTAAATCACAACTGCTGCATACGGGCGAGATTGAACGTCTAAGCATGGAGCGCCATGGGGCAATTAGGCTAGGTACCGCAGCAGAGCTGAGCATGATGCGCCGTCTTTTTGCCGTGATGGGTATGCACCCTGTCGGCTACTACGATTTAGCGCCTGCTGGCGTGCCGGTACATTCAACAGCTTTTCGCGCACTTGACTCGCATTCATTGCATAAAAGCCCCTTTCGCGTCTTTACCTCGTTATTGCGTTTAGATTTGATTGCCGATGAAAATTTACAACAAGAAGCCACGGCCACACTGGCGCAGCGTCAGATATTCACTGCTGGCGTTATTGAGCTCATTGAGATTTTTGAGGCGCAAGGTGGCTTGACTACTGAGCAAGCAGAGCAATTTGTCCAAGAAGCGCTAGAGACATTTCGTTGGCATGATAAAACGCCGGTGGCAAAAGCGCTCTATCAGCGTCTATTAAATCAGCATCCGCTGGTCGCTGATGTGGTTGGCTTTAAGGGTCCGCATATCAATCATTTAACGCCTAGAACCTTGGATATTGATGCCGTACAACAAGGCATGCAAGCCCGCGGCATACCCTCAAAAGCCATCATCGAAGGGCCACCGCGTAGAGCGTGTCCTATCTTATTAAGGCAAACCAGTTTTAAGGCGCTACAAGAAGCGGTTGGCTTTAAAGTTGCTAATAATTCAGACGCTAGCCATGAAGAGTACGAGCAAGGGCATCATACCGCGCGCTTTGGAGAGATTGAGCAACGCGGTGTGGCGTTAACGCAAAAGGGCCGCGTGCTTTATGATGAATTATTGGCCGCAGCTCGCCGCCAGCTTGGTGCTACCCCAAATGAGGACAATGCGGCTCAATACAATCAAATTTTGACTGAGATATTTACCGCTTTCCCTGATGATTATCAAACTCTACACGATGAGGGGCTGGCGTATTTTTATTACCAGTTGACGGATAGCACCCTTGATTCTGAAGACGGTCAAGCGTTGTTGGCCGCGACCTTAAGCACTGATGATTTGAATAAACTGCCTAATGCTAAGCTGACTGCTCTGATTAATGATGAAGTGCTTCGCATTGAACCCATCGTTTATGAGGACTTTTTGCCTGTCAGTGCCGCTGGTATCTTTCAATCGAATCTGCAACAGGCGCAGCCAAGCCAATATGACGGTTACTCAAGCCAACAAGAGTTTGAACGTGATTTGGGGGCAGTCATTTACGATGAGATGGCATTGTATGAAGCGATGCAGGCGCAAAGCCTTGAGCAGTGCCTGTCCAGCGTCAGTATTTAGTAAAATTTAGGCTAAAAATAGCCAGCTTATAGCCGACTTATTAGCACATCATTCCAAAAAGGAATGACTGCAAGAAATTTATTATTTTGCAACTTAGTAGGTAGCAGGGTAATTTTATAAGTCAGTCAAGGACGTAGTAAACCATTATACCAATATGCAAGGGATTGATTATGATTAAGCAATATATGTCTGCAATGGGCGTAGAAGAAGCACACTATCAAAATGGCGACTTTGAAGTCACCACCCCAATTGATGGCTCAGTCATCGGTAAAGTTACGTTAGATACAGTGGCCGACGTCGATACTAAAATCCAAAATGCCAAACAAGCCTTTCAAGAATGGCGTGTCGTTCCTGCCCCTAAACGTGGTGAGTTGATTCGTCTGTTGGGTGAAGTCCTGCGTGAGCACAAAGAAGATTTAGGTATCTTAGTATCGCTAGAAGCCGGAAAAATTAAAGAAGAAGGTCTTGGCGAAGTCCAAGAAATGATTGATATTTGTGACTTTGCCGTGGGCGTATCGCGTCAGCTTTATGGTCTAACTATCGCCTCAGAACGCCCAGGTCACCACATGCGTGAGACATGGCATCCACTTGGCGTCATCGGCGTCATCTCGGCCTTTAACTTCCCCGTTGCCGTTTGGTCTTGGAATACGGCACTGGCCATCGTTTGTGGCAACCCTGTCATCTGGAAACCTTCAGAAAAAACCCCACTTGTCGCCTTAGCATGCCAAGCGTTATTTGAAAAAGCCTTGGCAAAATTTGGTGAAGCACCAGCACATTTATCGCAAATTATATTGGGCAAAACCGATATCGGTAATGCGTTGGTTGAAAACAAAGACATCGCTTTAGTCAGTGCCACCGGCAGTACGCGCATGGGCCGAGAAGTCGGGCCAAAAGTCGCTGAGCGTTTTGGTAAATGCTTGCTTGAGCTCGGTGGTAATAACGCCATGATTTTGGCACCCACTGCCGATTTGGATTTGGCGCTACGAGGTATTCTATTCTCAGCAGTAGGAACGGCAGGTCAGCGCTGCACCACCTTACGCCGTCTGTTCGTTCATGAGTCGGTCAAAGACGATATCTTACCGCGCGTTAAGTCTGCATACGAGACGGTGAGCATCGGCCATCCGCTTGAAGGCAATTTGGTCGGACCACTGATTGATGAAGACAGCTTTAATAATATGCAAGCGGCGTTAGAAAAAGCCCGCAATACTGGCGGTAAAGTCACAGGCGGCGAACGTGTACTAATGGATAAATTCCCCGATGCTTATTATGTGACCCCTGCGATTGTTGAGCTTGATGAGCAAAATGACGTGGCACGTAGTGAGACGTTTGCACCGATTTTATATGTCATGCCTTATAAAGAATTTGACGATGCGCTAGCGATGCAAAACGATGTGCCACAAGGGCTGTCATCTTGTATCTTTACCAATGACTTACGTGAAGCTGAAACTTTCCTCAGCGACCGCGGTAGTGATTGCGGTATCGCTAACGTCAATATCGGCACCAGCGGTGCTGAGATTGGTGGTGCATTCGGCGGCGAAAAAGAAACCGGCGGTGGTCGTGAATCAGGTTCAGACGCATGGAAAGCTTATATGCGTCGTCAGACCAATACGGTCAACTACTCAACCGAGCTGCCACTGGCGCAAGGCATCAACTTTGGCTAATAACAATGTGATGTGATGTGACGTGATGCTTGTTAAGTAGGCTCAGCGCCTATTTAGCAAGCCAGTTATTAGCTATTTTGGTCGCCAATTATTAAGTATTTATTGTTTTAGTATGAAAGCCTGCGGAAGTGATGAATAACCATTCATGATTTCAAAAACAGGCTTTTTACTCCCTTTGCCGTAACCTTTTTCGCACTTTTTTCAGCATTATCAGCAGCCATGGATTGGTTGTTTCCACTACTGTTATATCCATGACAGCAGTATCCACTACTAAGGAAGGTAGGTATCTTATGATGGATGATAAACCTTATGACGAAGCTAAAGATGGCTATGGCCCGTCTTCTAGTTTTTTATTAGATATTGCACCTCTGGTGTTGACTGCCATTATTCTGATGGTTCAGTTTTTTGTATTCAAAGATTTTACCCCTCACATTCCCTTGGCTTGCGGTATTTTAATCACCGGCTTGTTTATGAAGCTGCGTGGCCGTGACTGGGATGGCATGGAACAACGCTTTTTAAAGGTTGTCAAAATTGGTCTGCCGGCCATGATTATCTTGATGGGCGTTGGTATGCTCATCGGTGCTTGGATTATCGCTGGTACGGTTCCCACGATTTTATACTACGGTTTTAGCGTTTTTTCTCCTTCATCATTCCTAGTCTCTGTCTGTCTAATTTGCGCCATTATTTCTGTTGCAACCGGTACCTCTTGGGGCACGGTTGGTACGGTCGGTCTTGCCATGATGGGTATTGGGCTAGGCTTGGGCATTCCGCCGTCACTAACAGGCGGCGCCATTGTTTCCGGTGCTTTTTTCGGCGACAAAATGTCCCCTTTATCTGACACCACCAACTTAACCCCAGCCGCTGCCGGTATTGACCTTTGGGAGCACATCCGCGGTATGTTGCCAACCACCGTACCTGCCATGGTGACTGCATTGATTATCTATGCTTGGATTGGGATGGGTTACGGCGCAGAAAATGTCGATTTATCTTCAATCAGAGACATTCAAGCCTCACTAGCCGCCAACTATAACTTGAGCATCATTACTTTATTACCGGCTGTGGTCGTTGTCATTGCGGCAGTAATGAAAATGCCTGCCATTCCAACGGTATTATCAGGTGTGGTGGTTGCAGGCTTAGTCGCGTTCTTTATGCAAGGCGTGGGTGTGCACGACATTTTTACTGTCTTACAAAATGGCTTTGTCAGTGAAACAGGCTTTGCTGTCGTCGACCAACTGCTGTCTAAAGGCGGCATCATGTCGATGACATGGGTTGTGACCTTGACCATATTTGCTTTAGCTTTCGTCGGCTCAATTGAGCATTACGGTACGCTCAAAGCCATCATGGCAAAAATCAATAAGATGGTGAAATCAAGATTTGGTTTGGTAATTACCACGTATGCCAGCACACTTGGTGTCGGTACGCTCATCGGTGACGTCTATACCACACTGGTATTGCCAGGTCGTCTACTCAAAGACAAATATCAAGAAATGGGTTACAAGCGCACAACGCTTACCCGCTCTATTGAAGATACCGGCACCCTGTTATCTCCCCTGATTCCTTGGAACATGGGTGGTAGTTTCGTCGCGGCAACCTTAGGTATTGCAACGCTTACTTATGCGCCATTTGCTTTTGCCTGCTGGTTATCGCCGCTATTTGGCTTGCTATGGGTATTCTTAGATAAATTCATTCCCCGTGAAGAACCTACTGTAAATAACGACATAAGCACGCTCTCCACTGTAGACAACGTGTAATTTAGAAGGAATATAAGATGTTGCAAGAGCAATGTTTGTGGAATATGACCGCACCTATTATTGATACCTACAGCCAGATGAATAGCGATACTGAAGCGACTATCTGCATCATAGGTGGCGGTTATACAGGGTTATCGGCGGCGATTCATTTGGCAGAAAAAGGCGTCAAAGTTATCTTACTTGAGAGCCATACGATAGGCAGTGGTGGCTCCGGTAAAAGCGTAGGGCTCGTCAATGCAGGTACTTGGGCGCGCCCTGATGATTTGAATATTGCGCTAGGCGAAGCGGCAGGTGAGCGTTTAACTGAGGCCCTCGGACAAGCGCCAAGCTTAGTATTTGACTTAATCAAACGTTATAATATCGACGCCCAAGCCACTCAAGCCGGTAATATCCACATGGCACATAACGCTAAAGGTGAAGTCGATGTCGATATTAGGTACGAGCAGCTTAGCCGCCGCGGTGCGAATGTTGAAGTGTTAACCGGCAGTAAATGCCATGAGTATTGTGGTACTAAAAATATCAATAAGGCACTACTCGATCACCGTGCTGGTACCATCAATCCCTTGGCTTATGTCAGAGGGCTGGCCAAAGTGGCAAAAGATCTTGGCGTTACCATCTATGAGCATTCCGCTGTTGAAGCCTTAGAAAAGGTGGATGGCTATTGGTATGCAAGGACTTCTAAAGCGCGCGTGAAATCTGAGCGCGTCATTATTGCGACCAACGCTTATACCGAAGGCGAGTGGACAGAAATTAAAAAGACCTTTTATCTGGTTTATTATTATCAGATTGCATCTGAGCCGCTCAGCGGAGAGGCGGCAGATCGTATTTTGCCATACAAAACAGGGGCATGGGATACACGCTTGGCCTTGTCTAGCTTTCGCCGTGATGACGATGATCGCCTATTATTGGGAACGGTGGGTGGTACACAGCTTAAACCAAAATCCTTTTATCAATCATGGGCCAATGCGGTGCAAAAAAGCTATTATCCAGATTTGCCAGCATTTAAATGGCAGTATGAATGGACGGGTAGCTTTGGCTTTACGCAAGATCATATTTTTCGAGTCATGGAGCCCGCTGAGGGTTTGCTGACCGCAACGGCTTATAACGGTCGCGGCATTACCACAGGCACACTAATGGGTAAGTGCTTTGCCGATTATATAATGACCGGTAATAGAGACAGTATTCCCTTACCATTTAAAACTTTAGAAGAGGCAAAAGTTTCTTTTGGAAGCATTAAGTCTGGCTTTACTGAGCTGGGACTGACTTTGTATCACGCTGGTCAATGCCTAAGAATCATTGGGTAGGGAATTTGGGCAGGGAATAAGGACAAGCCTTAGTCTGATAGAAATGTTGAACTTTGCCTAAACCGCTGAGTCAGTTTAGGCAGTATTTTCCTTTAAATTGAATCGGCTATTCATTTTTTATGTTGAGCCGACTATACCTAAATAAAGTTGCTCTCATGAGTGGACGACACTTCTGCAAACAGCCAATCACGAAAGGCTTTAAGCGTTGCCATATGGGCAGATTCTGCTTGATAAACGACGTAATAAGCCAGTGGCGAGCTAAAGGTAATTTCAGGAAATAATCGTACCAAGCGTCCGGCAGCCACGTCATCACGTGCCATCACACTACGCGCCAACGCAACCCCATGACCATTGATGACCGCTTGGAGCACCGCTGCTGAGTTATTGATTTGCATCCCTCGCGAGGTATCTACTTTGCTGAGCGCAGCATTGGTTAAACGTGCTTGTACAAGCCAATCATCCCACGAAGGAAAACCGATAAAACCATCCATGGAGCGGTCATGGATAAGCATTTCTTGGGTCAAATCAAGCGCGTTTTTTCCTTGTAACAATTGCGGCGAGCAAACCGGATAAATCTCTTCTTCCATCAGCTTTTCGCTAACTAATCCTGCCCAAACTCCAGCACCATAGCGCACGCCGATATCGACGTCTTGGACGGCAAAGTCGATTGATTTAGCGCTAGTGTCAAGCCTTACATCGATATCTGGTTGCAGGCTTTGGAATCGATCAATGCGCGGTAACAGCCATTTAGCGGCAAAGGCAGGGCTGACCGTCACCGTGAGTACGCCGCTATTTGAGCCTGCTTGTAACTGCGCCAATCCTTGTGCCAAGCTGTCTAAGCCTGCTCGAATATGAGGCAATGCCAACTCGACTGCTTTTGTGGGGATTAAGCGCGATTTACCGCTAGGTTTGCGATAAAACAGCGGCAATCCCACTGCATCCTCCAAACTACGTACCAGTTGACCGACGGCAGCAGGAGTCACGTTTAGCTCGTCTGCCGCCGCAGAAAAACTTTGATGACGGGCGCTTGCTTCCAAGGCACGTAGGGCGTTTAAATGCACGGCTTTCTTCATAGTGGCAAACATTTTCTTTTAGAGAGATGAATATTATCTCGTTTGTCAGCCGATGTAAATCAGCGGATAATTGACGGCATCAAACCTTATCTTTGGAAAATATTCTATGCTTATCAATGCAGATTTTACCTGCCGTGCTTCATTAGCGCCCGAACACTATCAATGGGTGTCATCACCGCAAAATGGCGTCGAGCGCGTGATGCTCGACCGCGTCGGCGCAGAAAAAGCCCGTGCCACCAGTATCGTGCGCTATGCCCCTGACTCCTATTTCCCCCATCATTTGCACCCGGGCGGCGAAGAGATTTTGGTGTTGTCGGGTACTTTTTCGGCAGATAATATCGATTATCCAGCAGGTTGGTACTTACGCAATCCACCAAACTCTGGTCATCAGCCGTATAGTAAAGAGGGGGCAGTTATTTTTGTCAAACTTTGGCAAATGCCAGCAGCAGAGGCGCGTTATGTCGCCATCGATACCAATGATGCGGAAAATTGGCAAAAACAAGGCAATCGTGATGTCTGTCATTTATTCTCAGACGCCAGCGAGCAGGTCAGCTTACAACGCTTAGATGCTAATGAAGTGCTATTTACTGAAGCTGTCAAAGGCGGCGCAGAGATACTGGTACTAGACGGTGAATTGATAGACGGCGAGCTAATAGATGTCGAATTAATAGAAGAAAGGATAATAGATAACGCTCAAATTTATACTCGCGGTGGTTGGATACGCTTGCCAGTAGGTGCGCTGCCACCAATAAAGGCAGGCGAGTACGGCGCTACGGTTTATCTTAAAACTGGTCATCTATCTCACATCATCGGCGCTGACGTGGAAGGAGCATAATATGCAAACAGTACCTGTAGCGATTATCGGTGGTGGCTTAAGTGGTTTGTATGCGGCTTATTTATTAGAGAAAAAAGGCGTTGATTATGTGCTGTTAGAAGCGCGTCCAACCTTGGGTGGTCGTATTGTGACAGCACGGGCAACTGACCCAAATACTGCACAAATAACAGATAACACCAGTGGCTTTGATTTGGGACCATCATGGTTTTGGCCAGAGTATCAGCAGCAGTTGGCGCGTCTGATTGATGAGTTGCAGTTAGAGAGTTTTGCGCAATTCGAAGAGGGCGATATGTTGGTTGAGCGCTCACCTAATGAGCCTGCTATGCGTACGCACAGCTATAAAAGTGCGCCGCCGTCTATGCGACTTAAGGGTGGTATGGCGACATTGATTGACGCGCTCTATCAGCGTTTAGATGCCACGCGGATTTTGACCAATCAAAAAGTGTGTCAGCTGCATAATACTGGGCACTATATTGAAATCACTAGCGAAACTGAGTCTGGGCAAGAGGCTGTTTTTCAGAAACAGCAGTGGCAAGCGCAGCACGTACTACTTGCGCTACCGCCTCGATTGGCAGAAGAAAGCATAATATTCGAGCCTGCTTTACCGACCAATCTTACGACTCAGTGGCGAGGGACGGCCACTTGGATGGCGCCGCATGCCAAATACCTCGCTGTTTATGACAGTCCATTTTGGCAACAACAAGGATTATCAGGCTCGGCACGCAGCGGACAAGGACCGATGGTTGAGATTCATGATGCATCGGTGGCAGATGGTAATGGGGCATTATTTGGTTTTATAGGCGTACCTGCAGCCGCACGCCAAACTGTTTCTGCAGACGTATTAAAGCAGCATTGCCGTGCGCAACTGGTGCGTTTATTTGGGGCACAAGCAGAATCACCTCAGGCTGAATATCTTAAGGACTGGGCGCAAGAGCCATTTACGGCAACCGCCACCGATGCTAATAGTGATGGTCAGCATGCCACAGCCCCTATCTCTAAAGCGCTATCTGGCATCTGGGCAAACAGTCTGAGCGGTATTGGTAGCGAGTGGTCAGCGCAGTTTCCCGGTTATATCGCGGGCGCTATCGATGCAGCAAGCATCGGCGTTAAAAATTTACCTGAGTCGATAGCACAGTCAGTTCAAAATAAAAGCGCTACGTTATAGCTATGTGCGACTGTTCTAAATTTTCCTTGCTTGCTGTTATCAAGTGCCACCATATTGATACTTAATAATCTCCATCAGTCTACTTGACTTAAAACTTCAACATTCATTTCTCTGCCTATTTAGACCATGCAGCTTTATCTAAGCCAATGTGGTCTAAATCAGCCTCTTCTAAAATAGAATTTTTTAACACAACTTTCTCTAGAATAATGTTCTATAAAACCCAGATACATACTAGCCCTTCACATTACTGTATTATTTCTATAAAATACCGACCGTGTGGTTTCTTTTATGAGGTAGATAACTTTATCCTTATAAAACTGCTTTTTAAGCTTTGGATAAATAAATAATCCCTATCTTCTTTAAGGCAGAAACCTCATATCTGCGTCTTAGCATCATGGCTAAGAGCTTATGATGAGCTTGCAAGAGTCATCATTTTTAGGTGCTTGGCGTGAGGTATTTAGTAAAGACTGGTTATATGGCGGTAGTTGCCATCACTAGCATTGCCAAAATTGTCAGAATTATTGGTGGTATAGATAGCGGCAATAGTAGCAATAGTGGCGACAAACTTATTCTCAAACTCTTTGGTGCATGAACATCGAGATAAAAATGAAAACAGAAAATGCTTATAAACGTAAAAAACAGCCAGAAATCGTTCGTCGTGCTCTGCTTGATCAGGCAGCACGCATCACGCTAGAGCAAGGGTTGTCTAAAGTCACTTTTCAAGCTGTCGCCGATGCGGTTGGGGTGACCAAAGGTGGGGTGATGCATCATTTCACCACTAAGAATGCGTTGATTTTGGAAGTATTCCATGACGCGATGAAAAAGTTTGAAACAGAGGTCGATACGGCGATGGCCAAAGACCCAGTGCGTTATGGTTCGTTTACCCGTGCCTATATCAATGCCACGATTAGCTTAGGCGAAAAAGGGCAGGAAGAGTTTGATAATCAGGCAACCTTATATGTATTGATGCTGGCGGACAGCGAGCTGCGCAAGCTGTGGGCTGAGTGGTCAAATGCGCAGTTAGACAAGCATAAACCAACTGACAATACCGAAACCCTATGCATGGTGCGTCTGGTCGCTGATGGTATTTGGCTTTCTGATTTTTCCGGCATTAATATATCCGATAAAAAATCATTACGTGAGCGTTTGCTAAAAATGACCCAGCCTGAGCATGAGTAAAACGCTATTTTTGTTTTGATTTAAACACAATACTTTAAACACAGCGCTTTAAGCGTTTATCAAAGAAGCATATAAAGAAAAAATTTTAGAAATAAACGATATAAATTTATTTTAAATACTTAACCCATGACGACATTAGTTGCTATTGGCTTTTTTATAAAGCCTTTACCAGTCGTCGATAGGAGAACCTATGACAGATTCAAACATAAGCAACCCAAACAACTTAAAAGACCTCATCGATTTAGAGCATATCCAAACCGCTTATATCAACGGTCGTTATTTGGCGGTCGATGAATCATTAGCGACATTTGAAGATATTAATCCGGCGACAGGTGAGGTGCTCGCCACCATTCAGCAAACCACCGATGAGCAGATTAATGAAGCGGTAAAAGCGGCGCAACAAGGTCAAAAAGTGTGGGCGGCGATGACAGCGGTTGAGCGCAGTCGGATTTTATTAAAGGCGGTTACGATATTGCGCGAACGCAATGATGTGCTGGCATTGCTCGAAACCAAAGACACGGGTAAAGCGCTTTCTGAAACCAAATATGTTGATATCGTCACCGGTGCCGATGTCGTTGAGTATTATGCCGGTCTTGCACCAATGCTTGAAGGTCGTCAGATTCCGCTGCGTGATAGCAGCTTTGTTTATACCCGCCGCGAACCGCTTGGCGTGGTCGCAGGTATCGGCGCGTGGAATTATCCGATTCAAATCGCGATGTGGAAGGCAGCGCCAGCATTGGCCGCTGGTAATGCGATGATTTTTAAACCCTCAGAAGTCACGCCGTTAACAGCCTTAAAACTGGCGGAAATATTTACCGAAGCAGGCTTACCAGACGGTGTCTTTAACGTTGTGCAAGGGGATTATAAAGTTGGCGAAGCATTAACCCAGCATCCTGATATCGCCAAGGTCTCATTCACAGGCGGCGTGCCAACAGGTAAAAAAGTCATGGCAAGCGCCGCATCATCGTCGCTTAAAGACGTAACCTTGGAGCTTGGTGGTAAATCACCATTGATCATTTTCGACGATGCCGATATCGATACCGCTGCTGATATTGCCATGATGGCGAACTTTTACAGTACAGGTCAGGTCTGTACCAATGGCACGCGCGTCTTTATCCCAAAAGCGCTACAATCCAAGTTTGAAGAGGCAATCTTGACGCGTGTTAAGCGTATCAAGCTCGGCAATCCGCTGGACGAGAGCATCAATATGGGGCCATTGGTTAGCTTCCCGCATATGGAGCGAGTGCTTGGTTATATCGAGCAAGGTAAAGCGGGCGGTGCGCGTTTATTGGTGGGCGGCGAACGTATCACGGCAGGCGAGCTTGCCAATGGGGCATTCGTTGCACCGACCGTGTTTAGCGATTGCAGCGATGATATGACCATCGTACGTGAGGAAATATTTGGTCCAGTCATGTCGATATTGACCTACGAGCTTGAGGAAGAAGTGATTCGCCGTGCCAATGATACCGAGTACGGTTTGGCAGCAGGAGTGGTAACTGCTGATTTGACCCGCGCGCATCGCGTTATTGGGCAGATAGAGGCGGGTATCTGCTGGCTAAATACGTGGGGCGAGTCGCCTGCGCAAATGCCAGTAGGCGGTTATAAGCATTCTGGTATTGGCCGCGAAAACGGCATCGAAGCCCTTGAGCACTATACGCAGACCAAATCTATCCAAGTAGAGCTTGGCAAGTTTGAATCGGTATTTTAAGCAATTGTACGGTAAGAATTTTTAAACAGTAAGGTTAAGGCGAGAGGAATAATTTTTCCTTTTCGCGCCGCCTTACTGCTATGAAATGATGGATATTTTTAATTTTATGGAGCGTTTTATGATATCAACCACACCTGAATATGACTACATCATCGTCGGCGCAGGCTCAGCAGGCAACGTGCTAGCCACGCGCTTGACCGAAGATGCCAACATTAAGGTGTTGCTGTTAGAGGCAGGTCGTCCAGACCATCGCTTAGACTTTCGCACCCAGATGCCAGCGGCACTCGCCATGCCGCTACAAGGCACCACGTATAACTGGGGCTACAAAACAGATCCCGAACCCTATATGAATAACCGCGTCATGGACTGTGGCCGCGGTAAAGGGCTGGGCGGCTCATCATTGATTAATGGGATGTGCTATATCCGTGGTAACGCGCTCGATTTTGATGATTGGGCAAAAATTAAAGGCTTAGAGAACTGGACGTATCTCGACTGCTTACCCTACTTTAAAAAGTCAGAAAACTGCGATGCAGGCGAAAATGACTATCATGGCGTCGGTGGTCCGGTTGAAATGACTACCTCAAAACCTGGCGTCAATCCATTATTTGAAGCGATGATTGAAGCGGGCGTGCAAGCTGGCTATCCGCGTACAGAGGATCTAAACGGCTATCAACAAGAGGGCTTTGGGCCGATGGATCGCTTTGTAACCCCTAATGGTCGCCGTGCTTCCACCGCGCGTGGGTATCTTGACCGTGCTAAACCGCGTAGCAATATCACTATTTTGACTGGCGCATTGACCGATGTCATCTTGTTCGATGGCAAACGTGCTGTCGGCGTTAAAGTCGCACATCAAGGTCAAACTAAAAACTTCTACGCGTCTCGTGAAGTGATTGTTTCATCGGGTGCGATTGCCTCGCCGCAACTGCTACAGCGTTCAGGGATTGGTCCTGGTCAATGGCTTAAAGATGTGGGCGTGACTGAAATTCTAGATTTACCGGGTGTCGGTAATAACCTACAAGACCATTTAGAGCTGTATATGCAGTATGAATGTAAGCTACCGGTCTCAATTGCGCCTGCCAATAAATGGTGGAATAAGCCAGCGATTGGTGCGGAATGGTTGTTTAATGGCACCGGACTTGGGGCATCAAATCAGTTTGAAGGCGGCGGCTTTATCCGTACCGATGAGAAGTTTACCCATCCTAATATTCAGTATCATTTCTTGCCGCTAGCGGTGCGTTACGATGGCCGCAGCGCGGTGAAAGCTCATAGCTTCCAAGCGCATGTGGGCTCATTACGTTCGCCAAGTCGCGGTCGCGTCAAGCTAACCTCGAAAGACCCAAGCGCGCATCCTAGTATCTTATTTAACTATATGTCGCATGAGCAAGACTGGCAAGAGTTCCGCGCCGCCATGCGTATCACTCGCGAGATTATGCATCAGCCAGCGCTTGACCCTTATCGTGGTCGAGCCATTGCGCCGACCGATGATTTGGTGGCCGATGCGCAGTTGGACGAATATGTCCGTAACCATAGTGAGACGGCTTATCATCCATCATGTACTTGTGCGATGGGCGAAGGCAATGATTCGGTGGTTAATGGCGAAGGTCTGGTACACGGTATCGATGGCTTGCGCGTCGTCGATGCGTCGATTATGCCAAATATCATCAGTGGTAATCTAAATGCGACCACTATTATGCTCGCCGAAAAAATCGTCGATAAGATGAAAGGTAAGCAATTACCACGCTCGACGGTAGATTATTACGTTGCCAATGGCGCACCGCTCAGAGCCGAGCCGATGCGCGATTACAGTTTTGTTGTTTAAATGGCTGTCTAAACGACGGCATAAGCTATTGGGCAATAAACAATATAAGACTATTTCAAAAAAGAAGGCCTTTCACAGTAAAGGTCTTTTTTATCAGCGCTTATGTTAAGCAAATAAAGCCTTTAAGGCGGCCTCTGTTTAGCATTTGCTTTGCTATTTTAATAACAGTCTATATCTAGCAAATTTTATTTATTGGTACTGCTTTGTGCGTCATGCGGTGATTCGTATTTTATGTGACTATTAGTCATAAAACTATTAGTCATAAAACTATTAGTCATAAAACTATGCAGTCATAAGACTATGACGGACAAAGCAATATCAGACCCTGTTTAATTTACCTATTGAGGTCTTTTATGTACAGCTCGCCATCAGAAGATGCGACGAAACCCCTGACTCTAAATAAGACGGTTTTTTTAGGTTCAGCTATTATTTCTATTTTATTGATTATCTGGACGATTGTGTTTCCAGATTATAGTGAGACATTATTAAGCTCAAGCATGGCATGGGTATCAGAGAGTTTTGGCTGGTATTATATGCTGGTGGTTGCCGCTTATAGTATTTTTGCCTTGTTTGTTGGTTTTTCTAAATACGGCGATATCAAGCTTGGGCAAGACCACGAAAAAGCCCAGTTCCCGTTTTTAGCATGGGCGGCGATGTTGTTCTCCGCGGGTATCGGAATTGATTTACTCTTCTTTGGTGCCTCTGAGCCGTTGATGCATTATTTGACACCGCATACTGGTTTAGAGCCTGCCAGTGCCGAAGCCATGCGTGAAGCACTGTCGCAGACTTTTTTACACTGGGGTATTCATGGTTGGGGCATTTATGCCTTAATCGGTATGGCATTGGCGTATTTTGCTTATCGTAAAAATATGCCACTTGCGCTACGTTCACCGCTGACACCTATCTTTGGCGAGCGCTTAATCAAAGGCTGGCTTGGTGATGGTATTGATACCTTTGGCGTCGTCTGTACCTTAATGGGTATTGCCACCAGTTTAGGTATTGGGGTATTGCAGGCCAATGCCGGCTTGACTCATGTTTTCGGTATCGAATCTAGCAAAATGGTGCAGAGCCTGATTATCTTAGGCGTGGTTATTGCTGCCGCTATTTCTGCCATGACCGGCGTTGAAAAAGGCGTACGCCGTTTATCCGAATTTAATATGCTGTCGTCGATATTGCTACTATTGGCCATATTGGTACTGGGTAATACCGTTTATTTGCTCAATACCTTTACTCAAAATATTGGTCAATACTTTCAGACTATTATTTTTAAAACCTTTGATGTCTATGCTTATGATGGTACGGCTGGTGCTGACTGGAAGTCAGGTTGGACGATATTTTTCTGGGCATGGTGGGTTGCTTGGGCACCCTTTGTAGGATTATTTATCGCGCGTATTAGCCGTGGTCGTACTTTGCGAGAGTTTGTCTTTGGCGTGATGTTTATTCCACTTGGTTTTATCTTTGCATGGTTCTCTATCTTTGGTAATTCAGCGATAGATTTGGTCGCCAATGGTGCCACCGAACTTGGTGAAATCGCCGTCAATGACGCGGCGATGGGTATGTTTGCCTTGTTTGAATACTTCCCTTATAGCGATGCTTTTTCATTGGCGGGCGTGGTTATTGGCCTGATATTTTTTGTGACGTCTGCTGACTCAGGCGCTTTAGTCCTCGCGAACCTAAGCTCAAGAGGTATGACCAATGATACCGACGCACCTGTTTGGTTGCGCCTATTTTGGGCAGCAGCCACGGGCTTGATTACTTTAGGCTTACTGTTTGCGGGTGGTTTCGCCTCGTTACAATCGGTGTCTGTGATTGCCGGTTTACCGTTCTCACTTATTTTAGTGCTTTACATGATGGCTATGTGGAAGTCATTAAAAGAAGAGGGCAATAAGCGCAAAGCCAGTACCGTTGGCACAGCAAACGTGCTCGATAGTGGTAAAGGTTGGAAGGCGCGCTTGCAACGTATCGTCAGTTTCCCAAGCCATAAACAAGTCGAACGCTTTTTACAAACGGTGGTTAAACCTGCCATGATTGAAGTTGAAAAAGAGCTAAAAGATGGTGGCCTTAAGACGGCATTGGATATCCGCAATCTGGCCAGCATTGGCAAAGATATAGACGCTGGAATGGATGAAGATGACGGTCAGATAGATGGGGTAAAACTGCGTGTCGGTCATGGTGATGAAGATGACTTTATTTATGAAGTCAACCTCATCAAAGCTGAGCGACCAAACTTTACGCTCAACACTTCAAGCAAGCAGGCCGAGTTTTATTACCGTGCTGAGGTATTTTTAAGTGATGGCTCGCAAGAGTATGACTTGGTTGGCTACACCAAAGAGCAAGTGCTGGTTGATATCTTGCATCAGTACGAATGTCATATGCAGTATCTGCATTTAGAACGTTAATTCATTTATTAAATCATTCATCAAACGCCAGTATATGGCTTGCTAGATTTTAGATATCTGATTCACAATTTGGCAAAAGATAACCCCGTAAGTTGCATATGGCTTATGGGGTTTTTTATATGAATTGGATCAATAAATAATAAGCTTAATGATAAATTTAGTGATAAATCTAGTAATAAGTGATTGGGCGACAGCAGTTGTCGCACAGCTTTTTTTAGCCTCTTTATTTTTATAAGGTTTTATATTATAGTTATTGAGTCAGGCAAAAATAACATGGCAAACAGTTAACCCTCGGGGCGCAACGCTTCACTTTTTAACTGAGTTGTCTTTAGCAAGCATTTTAATAATGTCCTTTGAACAGTATTTTTTAAACAGTATTATTTTCGTTTACTCCTAAACCACTTCGCCTGTACAAATCCAAACCTAAACCCCAAAAAACATATTGATTGATAATCAGAAAAACTGAACAGAGAACGCTCGTTAATTTTAATTCTTAAGAGTAATAACGATGAAAAAAGCAGCTTCATGATAATGACCAGCTACGGCTAAACAATTAGAAAAAACACCGAATCCTACATTCTAAAACCGATTAACTTACTTAACTTTATAGCTAATAACGTCATTCGATAAAATGGCGAATAGACTCGGCTGGCTTAAAATTGCGCTTAATAAACCCCAAAAAATAAGAAAACAATACGAAAAACAATACGAAAAATACTGCAACGAACAAACTAAAATCAAAATAATAAGGATATAACAATGACAAAGTTAACCTATCAATTTGAGCAAAAACGCATAGACGATATGCAGTGGTCAGATGGCGCAAAACTGTCTGGAATAACGGCACTGGCGAATGATGAGAAAGAGCGGGTACGAAACAGCCCATTGTTTTATCTTGAGACAGTTTCGATAAACAATTATGAAGATGATGTGTATTTTGTCAATAATACCGATGATACCTTAAGTTTTGTCGCGCCGTTTAGGCTGTGCCGAAACATAAATGATGCAAGGGCTAAGCTTGGTGATGTCAGTGCTGAAAACGTAGAAAAAATAAAGCTTTATAGCGATGATATAGACCGTTTATACACGGATGTTTTACCCAAGCAAGGGGTGCGTATTGGCAGTATTCATATCATTTATGATAGCGATGCGCTGATGCAATGGTTTATCAATGTGCCTTATAAGGGCGTTAATACGCATTATGGCATTTGGTGCTTTAACGTAGTGAAGAAGGGCGGTATTGGCGGATCTTATCCATTGCTTTTGCAGGACTTTAGTAAGCCCTCAAACGTGGTGGGTGCTGATTGTTTGACTGAGCGCGATGAGATGCCGATAGAGCCTTTGCTCTATGACGAGCGCTGCTCGGTGTTAGAACAATTTATCGCTCAGTATGGCGTGGCTGACGCCATATTTATCTTGGCCATTAATGATGTGCTTTATCGCTATTGTGTGGGCTGGAGTGCGCCCTACAATGAGTCGGATATTCAGGCAAAAGATATTGCGCGTAAATTAACAGAGCAAAAGCCAAAAGATACTGAGGCGGTAAAAGCCATTGTCCAAGCCGTTTACGATTTTTGGTTTAATAAAGGTTTTGCAAAAAATATCTCAATGCAAGCTTGTGAGGAGATTTTAAGTTTATACCAAGCGCAGATTGCCAATCAAAAAGCGGTTTAAATAACAGACCAGATTAATAACAATAACTCTAAAGAATAATGATAAAAGGAGAGAGCTATGATGTTTCCTATCGAAAATAACGAGACGTTTTTACTGTTTTTTCATGGTCTTGATTCAAGTTGTGAAACCAGTAAGTATACTTGTATCAAACGTGAGCCGAAGTATTGTCAAACGGTAAATTACCGCGAAAATTTTGCAGAAATGTTTGAGATTTACGATGCTTTAATTCAAAAAAAGATGCAAGAATATCCACGCGTGGTGCTGGCAGGGCATTCGCTTGGTGGTTGGTTTGCCAATCATTTTGCTCATAAATATAACTTACGCGCGCTCTTGATTGCGCCTTGTATTTATCCAAGTGACGTTTTAGCCGACCGTATTCCGGCAGTGGCCGATATGAAACTGTCTTTTCCGACCTCAAACATTGAGATGGTACGAGTTATGGTGGAAGTCGACGATGAAAGCTTGGATGTGGCGGTCGCTAGACGAACCCTGGTTAATCTGCCTGAAAGCTGGGAAGTTGATTGTTTCGACGGCGGTCATCACCGTATCGCTCGCAGTAGTGATATTTGGTATCACTTGGTTCATTTGTGTGAAGACCCTATTGTTTGGATGGATGAAGCGACGTATCATGGTGAAGATTAAGATATTTCTTTAAAAAAGAAGCATTGATATCAGTATTTATTTTCTATGAGCTGATGTGCTATCATTATTAAACGATCTAATCATCTATGGCCGATTCGATTTAAAAAGAATGCAGTGCTGCTGAGATAAATTTTTCGAAGCCTCTGGAGTGCGAAGCGCACAGCAAGCTAGGAAAATTTATCTCAGCAGAACGTTATTTTGAACGTATCTCTTTTATATTGAACTGACTATATCGTGGGTTTAACAGTTTTGTCGTTACCAATTGCTATTGCAAATTATCATGACTGCAATGGGTGGTGGCGTACAAACCTTGCAACTTCCAGCACGATATAAAACAATCCTGGTAAAGCGCATGAGCCTGTACTCCGACATCCTCATTTGTGCCTGATTTTATACTTTTTCGTCGGAGTTATAGGAATCTAAGGTCTTCACTATCATGAGCCAATCTGCCAATCCATCCAAATATACTCGCCGTTATCATCCGCGTCATCCTTTAGCACAATATGCAATCACTCAAATAGATAGCCTCGAGCTGTGCGCGCAAGATATTGTCAAAGCCATGGGTTATTCTATTAAGTACACGATTCCTGCCTGTGATCGTTTGCGTCATGTATTGTCTAATAAACATCTTGGTCTCGATGGTAGCTATATGGATAAATGCTTTACCGCCGATGAGTTTTTAGCCAAGCTGTTTTTGGTACTAGAATTGCCTTATGAGCGCTTTGCCGAAGATATTGCCCAGATTAAATATGAGTTGGCGCATTGTCCTCAGCCGCAACCTCGATATCGCTTACAAGCCGATGTCGATTATAAATTTACTGGCGGCGCAAATTGGATGTCGCGTTGGGGAGTCTCGTTTTTAGAGCAGGTACGTTTGCCAAGTGGATTTGCTAAATTGGATGAAGCTGCGCGTAAGGCCATTATTAAACAAGGTATCCGCGATCATTATCGGCAGCATGATGGTCAACTGCCTTATGATGGGATTATTAAAGGCTATCGCTTGATTGTTGAGCAGCAAGATGAAGTGGTCGACAAAATAGAATATGGATTGCCAAAATCTAGCAGTGTTTAATAGCCTAAGCATTATTAGTCTTATAGTTCTAAAAAAAGCCTCACTATTTTGAATAATAGTGAGGCTTTTTTTTATTGGGTAACTATTATTTTAAAATTGAACGAACGTTTTTTAAGCGGGCTCGCCACCATATCCTTAAACATCAAACCTAGCCTTGAGGGCAAGTACTAGCATTGTTATCATGAATAGGTGAAGGTATGGTCATAACCACTGCTAAAATACGCACATACCTTAGCCATAAAATTATAGCTTTTGTGTCTATACTTATTAATCTTAATTTAACGGCGAACCCTATCTATGACTTCCTCTTATCCGTGTCTGTACTCTTTTCGTCGCTGCCCTTATGCCATGCGCGCCCGCCTTGGCATATTGTTTGCCGAGCTGCAGGTAGAGCTGCGCGAGATAACGCTGAAAAATAAGCCGCCACAGATGCTAGCGATTAGCCCAAAAGGTACGGTGCCTGTGTTGCAGCTTTTGGATGGCACGGTGATTGAAGAGAGTAGAGAGATAATGATATGGGCGCTTGAGCAGCAAGATCCGCAAGGATTGCTTCATGATGCAGCTCTGCATGAAGCGAATGTATTGATTGATAAAAACGATAATGAGTTTAAATATTGGCTCGATCGCTATAAATACGCTGACCGTCATCTCGAGATGACCCAAACAGAATATCGACAGAAGGGTGAAGTATTTTTACAGCTTTTAGAGGAATTACTAACTAAAAATCCTTATTTGCTAGGGAAGGGTATCACGCTTGCTGATATTGGGATTATGCCTTTTGTCCGTCAATTCGCTCATGTAAATCGCGATGTTTTTTACAATCTCCCTTATCCAAATTTGCAGCGTTGGCTACAAGATTGGCTTCAGCATCCACTTTTTTTGCAAGCGATGACCAAGTTTCAGCCGTGGCAAGATGGGGATGAGGTGGTGGTTTTTCCGGTAATCTAATCTCGAAGATTGGTAAATGAACATCTAAGCTGGATTGTCTTGTATACAATTTTTTCCAGCCAAAAAAATATTCACTAAGGGCTTAAAGGCAAGCCTTCCTCTCGCTATTTAGCCTATTTGGTTTCTGTAGGGTTAACGAGATAGCTGAACTAGAGACTGTAGTAGATGGGCACTACGCTAGACTACTTTTATGAAGATAACCCATTGTAAAATAAGTAAAAAAGCACAGCGAAAGCTCTTAGAGTTTTTTGCGGCTGAAGTAACTGCAAGAACAGCGTTAGATTTGCTCAATACCCAGGCTAACACTGCTGCGCTTTTTTATCATAAAATAAGACTCGTTATAGAGTATTATTTATCATCTTGAAGCAGATGAAATCTTTGACCGTGAAGTCTAATTAGACATTCAGGGGATACTTATATACAAAAGGGAGTTATAAAATGAAAGGAATCACACGTTTCTCGAACAGCTTGATGGAAAAGTATCTACCAGATCCATTTTTGTTCGTCATTATTTTAACCTTGGTTATTTTTGCCATGGGTCTAGGTTTAACCGATTCTTCACCGGTACAAATGGTGGCGTTTTGGGGTGAAGGGTTCTGGGCATTGCTTGCATTCTCCATGCAAATGGTCTTGGTATTGGTCACGGGTTACGTATTGGCAAGCAGTCCAATATTTAAAAAAGGTTTAGGGAAGCTGGCAAGTTTGGCCAAATCGCCAGGCAGCGCGATTATCTTGGTAACCTTAGTGTCGCTTGCGGCAAGCTGGATCAACTGGGGATTTGGGCTGGTCATTGGGGCATTATTTGCCAAAGAATTGGCAAAGCGTGTCGAATATGTCGATTATCGTTTATTGATTGCCAGTGCTTATTCTGGCTTTATTATTTGGCATGCTGGGTTTTCGGGTTCCATTCCCTTATCCATTGCCACAGCAGGCCATCCATTTGTTGATAAAATTGGCGTCATTCCAACCAGTGCCACTATTTTTGCGAGCTATAACTTAATTATCTTGGCGGCATTAGTTATTATTGTCCCTTTATTAAATCGTATAATGATGCCAACAAAAGAAGATACGATTACGGTCGACCCTAAGCTTTTAGTAGATCCTATCATTGAGGTGCTGCCAGCCAAATCGGATATGACACCAGCAGAGCGATTGGAAAACAGCTGGATTTTGTCAATGGTCATCGGCATCTTGGGCATTGCTTTTATTATCTATTATTTCGTGCAAAACGGTTTTGCTTTAACGCTCGACCTAGTTAACTTTATGTTTTTATTCCTTGGCATTATATTCCATGGCACACCTCGCAATTATTTGATTGCTATTCAAGAGGCGGTCAAAGGTGCAGGCGGTATTATCGTTCAATTCCCGTTTTATGCCGGTATTATGGGAATGATGACGGCATCTGGTTTGGCAGGGGTGATGTCAGAAGCGTTTGTCAACGTTTCGACAGCAGAGACGTTGCCACTTTTCGCTTTTCTAAGTGCAGGACTCGTCAATTTCTTTGTTCCTTCAGGTGGCGGGCAGTGGGCGGTACAAGCACCAATTATGTTAGAGGCGGCAGAAATGCTAGGCAGTGACCCTGCAAAAGTTGCTATGGCAGTAGCATGGGGTGATGCATGGACAAATATGATTCAGCCTTTTTGGGCGTTGCCGGCACTAGCAATTGCGGGACTTAAAGCCAAAGATATTATGGGATTTTGTGTCATCGTATTGATTGTCAGTGGCGTTGTGATTGGTTTAGGACTATTGTTTTTATAATTTAAATCTAGATCTAGATTTTCGGCCTCGTCTGCATTTTGTAGACGAGGGCTTTTTTATGCGTGGCAGTATAAGGTAAACTTGCAATCTGAGGTTTAAATAGCGCGTCGATTATTATTGACAGGCTATCATTTAGGATGTTTATTTTCCTACTCTAAAAACCTCTTATTTGTTAATCATAATATTAAACCACTTCTCATCTCTATCCGCTCTTTAGTCATTGGTCATTGGTCATGGATAAGTCATATCATCTATGCCGAAGAAAGCGTACAGCTCGACAAATATTTTTATCCTTGCTAATATACAAGCACATCGTGGGTTTAACGCTACTTCCAGCACGATGAAAAACAATAACTGGTAAAACGCACAACTCCTTTTTCTCTGTAAAGTTAAAGCGACTGTGCTGAATCATTTTGGCATAAACAGAGTAACAGGAGCGCCTCATATGACTATTTCTAGTCTATCGACAACGACACTGCAATCTATCATTCTAAAATGCATCGAGCAAAAAAAACTATCCCATCATGAAATACTGACGCTAATGGGGTATCATAATCATCCTAAAACGACAGACAAAGCCATTAATCGCTTGCAAACAGTTCTATCTAGCCCTGCGTTGGGACTGAATAATAAAATCTACGATTTTAAGTATGCTGCCTCGGAATTTGTTGAAAAGTTATGTGGCGTTTTGGGTATCGATAAAGCGGTATACCAACCACTTTTAACAGAGTTAGAGCGCGATGCCAGTCATTCATTAAATGCTATCACACCGATTGTTTATGCTGATATTACCTTTAATGAAGACTTTAGATCGTCATTCAATTCATATATGGCGGTGGACAGATTTAAACGCATCTCATTAGATGATGAAGTCAGGCTATTACCGCGTCAAAAGCAGCTAGACATCATTAATGAGCGCATCACTGCACACTATAAGGCGATGCAGGGTAAAATTCCATTTGCTGGGGTGATTAAAGGATATAAAGTAGTATTCAATAATGGCCACGACGATGAAGCACGACTTTATATTGCACATCACCAGCTATAAAAGACGCGTTATAAAAACACATTTATACAAGACTATTGATAATTAAGATATAAGGCATATTGCAATGCAAGAAACACAGAACCCTATGGAACAAGCGCAAAACGCGGTAGAACACAGACCGGTATTCATGCCTAGAGTCAATAGTGACAATTTGGTCAAAACGGACATGGTAAGGTTTGAGCGGCACGTGGGGTTTGCCAGTAGACAAAAGAAAAAATCCATCAATGATATGCATCAAGTCATTCGCAAAAAATATGGCTTTAGTCACGTCTTAGAGCTATCGAGTAAGTCTGGCAATAAATTGAGTTTTCCGCTCAGTCCATTGAGCTTAAAGCTTACCAATGAGCATGATGGTCAAGCGTATAGTGTCGAAAACGCCTTTCAGAGCAGCATGATTTTTGAGGATGGTGGTCCGTATACTGACTTGCTGACAGTCCCGCCAAGACAAGCCAAAAAGGATGAGCGTTTAACAACCTCAGGTGAACTGATTGGCTATAATTATTTTGGCATGGAGTGGAGTGTAGAGCCATTGACTACATTTTATGACTGGCTGTATGTGAATGCTCTCAAGCAAAATATTCATCTGCATGAGGAAGTCATGCAATATCAAGCTTTTACGGATCGTGAGTTTAATCCTAAGAAATCTATCCATTGTGCGGCTTATGCGCTAGCGATGTTTGTCGCGCTCAATAAACGTGGGTTGCTCGATAATGTTGAAGATCCAACGGTGTTTTTTAACTTATACCATGAGTTTAAAGTGAGTAACACCGAGCATCTTTTGGAAGAGGGTTGGGTCTGAATGATTTATAAAGCAAAATCCTTATACATCGTCAATGGGCTTTAAATCACGTAGAAAGATTTCTACTGTTTATTTAGCATATAGCCATAACGTAGCGCTTTTATTTTGAACTGATTCTAGCTCACCAAAAACCAGATTATAAAAAAAGCACCAAGCCATTAAGGTTCGGTGCTTTTTTGAGCTCAGTTTTTTATTTCTAGTCTAGCGCAGACGTTTACAGTAGCTCTTTACGCAGCTGAGCTGGAGTCTTAGGAGATAATAAGCTAGGTGCGACGTCGAGTACGGTTTTCGCACCGGTCTCACCTGCCAAGTTCATTTTATAGGCGGCGCGGGCATAGGCTACGAGTACGCTAGAGGTAAACTCAGGATTACTGCCAAGCTTTAATGAAAACTCCAACACTTGGTTGTTCTGCTCATTATTGATACCGCTCACACCACTGCGAATCACAAAACCGCCATGGGGCATTTTTTGGTGTTCATGATCAAACGTTGATTGGTCGATAAAGTGCACCTTGGTATCGTAGTCGGCAAAGTAGTCCGGCATGGTCACGATGGTGTTGCGTACGGTATCGGCATCTGCGCCATCTGCTAAGACGATATAGCATTCGCGGGTGTGCTTTTCGCGGGTACTCAGCGTTGGCTGCTCGCCATTTCGTACCCGTGCCATGGCAGGTTCTGACGGAATGGTATATTGCACGCCTGATTTCACACCATCTACGCGGCGTACCGCATCTGAGTGGCCCTGACTTAAGCCCTTGCCCCAAAAGGTATAGGTTTCGCCAACCGGTAAAATGGCTTCGCCGTATAAGCGGTTGATGGAAAACAAACCGGGATCCCAACCGACGGACAACATGGCGACTTTGTTGGCTTGCTTGGCAGGTGTATCAAGTGCTGCAAAGTACTCAGGAATCTTAGCGTGAGTATCGAAGCTATCGACAATATTAAATAAACCAGCCAACGCTGGACCTTGCTCAGGCAAATCAGACTTAGAGCCGCCACATAAGATCAGCACATCTATCTCGTCTTTATATTGGGCAATATCGTCCATGGCGTACACGGGCACGCTGTCGTCAATCAGGGTGACGGAGGCAGGATCTCGGCGGCTGAATACACAGACTAACTGCATGTCTGGGCTTTGTTTGATGGCGGCTTGCGCGCCGCGGCCAAGGTTGCCGTAACCGGCGATGGCGACTCTAATTATTGGGGTCATTATGATTAGCCTTACGTTGGTGTAGCGGACAGTCCGTTACTTAGCTACTGCTGGTGTGATAAGTATCAAGTAGCACATGCTATCTAATTAGTACTTGTTGTGCAATAAGGCTTTGCAGTAAGCTGAACGGTAATAAACGGATGGTTTACAGAAATGGTATCTATTTTAGAGGATTACTATAACAAGTGATAGGGTACTGTCATACTAAACTTGAACTGCGTTTTAGATGCTCACAAAGATGTATGGCGTAGGGTGGGGCGAAATTTTCTGGTGAAATTAAATCAGAATCTCTCCAAACTGACATCGATTAACGTTCATTACTATAACTTAAGCGAAGCAATGGTCACGGCCATGAGACTACTTGTACCTTTAAACAATGAGCAATAAACAATGAGCAATAGGTTTTTGCCCATCTCTCCTGAAACGTGAACTGAATTTACTATATAATGTCAGCCATCTCGTTGTTGATAATCCATTCAGTTGAGGTCTTTTTCTTAGCAAGAAAGACTTTTTATTAGGTAAAAACGGTGCTTTATGTTTAACGCTTCTTCGACTCGCTTAAATAAATACATTAGCGAAAGCGGTATTTGCTCCAGGCGCGACGCTGATCGCTTTATTGAACAAGGTAATGTATACGTCAATGGCAAGCGTGCTCAAGTAGGCGCGCAAGTAGTTGCTGGAGATGTAGTAAAAGTTAATGGCCAGCTTATTGAGCCACGGGAAGCAGATGATTTCGTTTTTATTGCGTTGAATAAACCAGTAGGCATTGTGAGCACCACAGAAAGCTCTGAGAAAAACAATATCGTTGATTTTGTGAGACATAGCGTACGTATTTTTCCGATTGGGCGTTTGGATAAAGATTCCCAAGGTTTAATCTTTTTAACGAGCAATGGCGATTTGGTTAATAAGGTGTTACGTGCTGGTAATAACCACGAAAAAGATTATGTGGTGACGGTAAATAAGCCGATAACGGATAGTTTTATTGAAGGTTTAGCCGGTGGCGTGCCTATTTTGGGCAGGATGACGAAAAAATGTCCGGTCACTAAGGTGTCGCCTAACGTGTTTAACATCACGCTAGTGCAAGGTTTAAACCGTCAAATTCGCCGTATGTGTGAGCATTTTGGCTATGAAGTCGTGAAGCTTGAGCGCACACGTATTATGAATGTGAGTCTTAAGGGTCTTCCCGTTGGAGACTGGCGAGATTTAACCCCAAAAGAGATGGCTGTTTTACTTAAATCTATAGAAGACTCTTCTTCGGAAGACAGTACTGCTGCTAAGAAATCTCGTAAGGCGCCACGAAAAAAACCTCGTACTGATACTTCGTCAAAGTCAAAAGAATCTTCAAAACCAACGGGCGCAGCAAAGGGAAATGCGAAACATCCCAAAGATGGTGCTAGAAAACCAGCGGGTTCTAAAGGTAAAGACAGACGTCCTTTTGGTGATAGCAAGAAGCCTGGTGGCAAGGGCAAACCTGCTGCAAATGGCAAGCGCCCTGCAAAAGGTCGAGGTTCTTCGCGGTCCTCAAAACGATAGATAGGTAGTGGCAGCGCCACTTAAAAGGCACCGATTTTCATCCAAAGAGTAGCGCCTGTGGGGATAATGACTTTTGATGCAGTAGCGAATAAAAGTGAGGTCAGTAACCAAGGTAAGTAGTGATATAATGCCCGGATAATCGATATTTTATAAAGGGTTTACATTATGGCTCGTACCGCTAGCGCATTACACATTTTAGTAAAAGACAAAGAGCTGGCTGACGACATTATTACCAAGCTTAAAAAAGGCGCCCAGTTTGATGTGTTGGCTAAGAAACACTCAACCTGCCCATCAGGTAAAAAAGGCGGCAGCTTAGGTGAGTTTAAACAAGGTCAAATGGTACCGGCATTCGATAAAGTCTGCTTCAACGGCGAACTCTTTACCCCGCATTTAGTGAAAACCAAGTTTGGTTGGCATGTGGTTAAAGTGCTTTATAGGACGTAAGCGTTAAAGCCTGTAATGGTATAGAAGCTTTGAGCTGTTTTTAATAGATAATACACAAAAAGCTAGACAGCTTGAGTTGTCTAGCTTTTCTTATGGTTAATACTTATCTGTCTGCCAAAAATTATACTCACATTGTCACTATCCCTAAAAATAACACCGCTCAGCGATAGAAATTTTTATAAAAAACATAAAAAAACTGCGTAGCCCTTATATTTAAGGACTTGGCAGTTCTACAGTTTTTAAATATCCGTATTTGATCATCTATCGATGCTTGATAACGCTTAATAACAACAGTCAACAGTCAATGTGGTTAAGCATTACTTTTCAAATAATCTAACATAGTATCTGCATCTGATACTTCAAAAGGGTCTGTTGGACAGTTGTCGTCAAAACCAGCTTCCTTAAACACTTTTTTGATGGCTTTATTGTCGACATACATCGAATAACGCCATGAACGCATACCAAAGCCAAGATTGCTCTTATCAACGAGCATGCCCATTTTACGAGTGAACTCACCATTACCATCAGGAAGCAAGAAAACGTTTTCACGGTTTTGCTTTAGGCCCCATTGGTACATGACGAAGGCATCATTGACAGAAACACAAACGATTTCATCTACGCCTAACGCCTTAAACTCATTGTAAAGTTCTTCATAACGCGGTAGATGGCTGGTCGAACACGTTGGTGTAAAGGCACCTGGTAGTGAGAACACAACCACTTTTTTATTGGCAAATAGCTCATCTGTGGTCAAGTCTTGCCATTTAAATGGATTGTCTCCTTCGATAGATTCATCACGAACACGGGTTTTGAAAGTCACATCAGGTACATGGGTAATCATTATTTACTCCGATTTAGGTTATTGTCTTTTTGTTTTTAAAATGCTTCATTTATATGATAATAGTTATAGCACTCCATAAGCAAATCTTTAAGCTGATAGTCACTATATAAGCTATCAAAATAAATGGAAAGAGAAGCCAAGCCTAAGAGTTGTTTATCCTAAAGTTCTTATCTTTATTGACAATATGATATATCTCACAGGCTTTAATTCTACTGATGACCGTATTTATGATAGAGTAAACCCCCAGACCACGATTACTTTTTATGGTAGTAAAGAGCGTCCAGAAGTTGCCGTAATAGAGTTTCGTACATGGGGAGCGGGCAATACTCAGAACTCAAAATTTGTTAGACTAGATAAACTAAAAGGTAATACTCCATTAAAAAGTAACTGTAATTTTAAAGATGTCTCTACTAGAGACAGAGATGATGACGTCGAAACAGGAGCATCAGTATGACCCCTGCCGTCAAATCCGTACAGTTAAACTTGGGAGATTTTAATTACGCAGCTTGACGATAATAGTCAAACCACACCTGTCTTGGCGATCTATAGCCTAAACTCTTTTGAATCCTC
>NZ_JAFCUJ010000004.1:0-230964 GCF_049896465.1 Psychrobacter sp. DWR1-2-3 | reverse complement strand
CTTGACGGCCTCGGCTTTAAATTCGTCACTGTAGCTTCTTACTTTCTTGGTCATGATAAACTCCGATTAATACGCTTAGTTTACCAAGTTTAGGTGTACGGTTTCTTCAGCATAGCTCAATTTGATACGGCTAAGCAAATCAATACAGATCCCTACAAACTGACTTATGATGAGTTTCTAGAAAAAGAGGAAGCTGGTGAGGACTTAACACCTTATTTAGAAGAACAACCTAAACCCAAAATCACCAGTCAAGCAAGAGGACATTGCCAAGCAGGACAGCCCTGCCCTAAATCAGGCTACTGGTTTACTTTAGCAAAAGCGGACAGCCAAGCTTATTTTAAACAAGGCGATATCATGCCAGATTATCCTAATAATCATTGGAGTGAGGTTATTTGGCAGTTTGATGGTGAGAAAGGTTAGTTGTATTCTGTAATTTGTCCGTATTGAAACACATGCTTAAAAACATAAAACAAAAGCATTTATACCCAGACTATTGTACGATAACCTCAAACGAGCAAACAATTTGACCCTGTAACGCTTGGCGATTAGAGTGTTCGTCCCCATTATTTATTTTTATAATAAAATATTTATACCTATATATACTGTCTGTATGTTAACCCTTCACCATTCAAGGACTGGATTTTTATGAGTCACACTGAACAAATTACTTCTTCTGATAACACTCATTATTTACACCATACTTTTTTTGAGCCAAGCGATGCTAGTACGGCGATTACTGCCACCTTGCTGATTGTGCATGGGATGGCGGAGCACAGTGGCCGCTATGCAGAGTTTGCGCAGTTTTTAGCGGATAATGGCATTGCGGTTGCCACTTATGATCAGCTTGGTCATGGGCAGACCGTTAAATCGGCCGATGATTTGGGTTTTTTTGCTGAAGAGCATCCGGTACAGTCATTGTTAAAAGACGTTATTATCATGGCAGATAGCCTAAAGGCGCGCCATCCTAACGTACCGCATTTTGTCATGGGTCACTCGATGGGCTCGTTTATTGTGCGTAACGTCCTCAAGCATCATGCACAGAACTTTACTGGTGCAATTCTAATGGGCACTGCTGATGCCAATCCATTGACCAAAGTACTGCTGCCGATTAATAAAATCTTAGCAAAAGCCGCTCCTAGAAAGCCAAATACTGTCTTTGCCAACGTAATGAATAAAGTGCTCAATAGTAAGCTTGATAATCGTATTTCTACTTCGGAATTTGCGTGGCTAAATGAAGATCCTGCGGCTATCGAAGCGTACGAAGCCGATCCATTGACGGGTTTTGACTTTACCAATAATGGCTTTTTGACCTTGTTCACCTTAATGGACGCTGGTCTCAATAAAAACTGGGCGACAACGATTGCCAAAGGCTTTGCTATGTTATTGGTCAGTGGTGAGAACGATCCTATTGGCGATATGGGCAAAGGCATCCGCAAAATTGCCAGCCGTTTAGAAAAACAGAACTTTAGTGATGTCGAGCTTCAGCTTTATCCGCACATGCGCCATGAGCCACTTCATGAGCAGAATAAAGCATTGGTTTATCAAGACATCTTAGAATGGATAACGAGCCATACTCCTAATTAATAGCAGCATTAAGCATCAATAACAGCACTGCTACTGGCGCTTAAGTTATTTGCTAAAAGTCGCTAAATTAGCGACAATATAGCAAGCCCGTTTTTTAGTTAAAACGCTTTTATTCACTTTATTAGCACCGCTCTTTTTATTCGTTTTTATTTACCTTCCATCAATTTTAGGAATATTTATGTCATTGCAACAAACCATTGAACAAGCCTTTGAAAATCGTAACGAATATAGCCCAGCAACCATGCCAAAAGACGTACGCGATGCCATCAATGAAGTGCTTGAGCAATTAGACAACGGTAGCTTGCGTGTGGCAGAGAAAAAAGATGGCGAATGGGTGGTCAATCAGTGGGCTAAAAAAGCGGTTTTATTATCATTTCGTTTAAATGATAACTATGTCCAAGCTGCGGGCGAACACGTGCAGTTTTATGATAAGGTGCCAACGAAGTTTGCCAACTGGACAGAAGCGCAGTTTAAAGAAGCCGGCGTACGCGTGGTACCACCAGCGGTTGCTCGTAAAGGCTCATACATCGCAGCGGGTGCCGTATTGATGCCGTCGTACGTTAATATTGGCGCTTATGTCGACCAAGGTGCGATGGTAGATACGTGGGCTACGGTTGGTTCGTGTGCCCAAATCGGTAAAAATGTGCATCTATCAGGCGGCGTTGGTATCGGCGGTGTCTTAGAACCTCTACAAGCAAATCCAACGATTATCGAAGACAATTGCTTCATCGGTGCGCGCTCTGAAATCGTTGAAGGCGTGATTGTAGAAGAAGGCTCAGTGATTTCTATGGGTGTGTTTATCGGTCAATCAACGCGCATTTATGACCGTGAAACGGGCGAGATTCATCGCGGCCGTGTACCAGCAGGCTCAGTCGTCGTACCCGGTAGCTTGCCATCAGAAGACGGCACTCACAGCTTATATGCTGCGATTATTGTGAAAAAAGTCGATGCGCAAACCCGTGCTAAAACCTCAGTCAATGAGCTATTACGTTTAGCCTAATGCTTTATTTATTACGTTAATTGTTTTTATCATAAAAGATGCTGGGGCTGACTCCAGCATCTTTTTTAATGCTTTATGGCAGCTTAATAGCAGCTTAATGGCAAGTTTAATGGCAAGTTTAATGGCAAGCTTAATGTAAGACATTACGTTATAATCTGCATCTCGTTTGGACACTGAAACCCCTAGCGTTAGACAGATTATTAAACCCTTTTTATTTGATAAATGCTCACGGCATTATCAATCTCTAACTGTATTTGAAATATTATGAGTGAGTTATCTTTACGCACATCATTGATTCCTGTCACCGACCCTGAAGCAGGGTTACGTTTGACCGAAATTTTTTATTCGCTGCAAGGTGAAGCGCTGACCTCAGGATTGCCGACGATATTTGTGCGCTTGACCGGCTGCCCGCTGCGCTGCGTCTATTGTGATACCGAATACGCCTTTAGTGGCGGCGAACGTCAGTCGCTAGAAGCCATTATCACGACCATAAAAAGCTATCCGTGTAAGCGTATCTGCTTGACTGGTGGCGAGCCATTAGCGCAGCCAAATGCCATTGAATTAATGCAGCGTTTGTTAAATGAGGGTTATGAGATTTCTCTTGAAACAGCAGGGGCGCTGACGGTAGAAAATGTGCCGCCCGCGGTCAGCAAAGTGATGGACCTGAAAACGCCAAGCTCAGGTGAAGTCGATAAAAACCTTTGGTCAAATCTTGACTATCTTACGGCGCACGACCAAATCAAATTTGTCATTATGAACCGCGCTGATTATGAGTGGGCGAAAGAAAAACTGCTTGAGCATCAGCTCGATAAATTGGTCGGTACGGTTTGGTTTTCACCGATGTTTAATGTTGCAGACGATGTAGCCGATAGCGAATTAATGAGCAGCCCTGAGGTGCCCGTACTGGCACGTGAGCTGGCTGAATGGATGCTGGCAGACGCCTTACCGGTACGTTTTCAATTGCAATTACATAAGATTATTTGGGCCGATGCCAAAGGTAAATAACCGTCTAATATCTGCATAAGTCATGCAAATTGATAGTCCAAGTAGATAAGATAAATTAGCAACCTAAAGATAAAAGATAAAAGATAAAAGATAAAAGATAAAAGATAAATACACTCTAAATAGCTAACGAGCCAACTGCAAGGACGCATGAATGGTCAAACTGATTTTATTGGGCTTATTGGCGGGGGCGTTCTTTAGCTCGACATTTATTTTAAATGAGCTGATGAGTAATGCCGGTGGTCATTGGTTTTGGTCAGCAAGCCTACGCTATATTTTTATGTGGCTGATTATTACCGCTATTATTATCCTGCAACATGGCTTTGCTCGCATCAAAGAGCTTGCGACTATTTTTCGTCAGCATTGGGGTTTTTGGTGCCTTACCGGCAGTATTGGCTTTGGGTTATTTTATACGGGCATTTGCTATGCGGGCGACCACGTCGCAGGCTGGGTCGTTGCCGCTACCTTTATGTTTACCGTGGTGACAAGCCTTATTGTATTAATGGCATTTGGACAAAGGTTTGACAAGAAATTTATCATTTATGCCTTTTTGGTCTTTATCGGAGTGGTATTGGTCAATGTCAGCGAAGGCTTACGCGCCTCTGCCCTCGCCGATATTGATAGCGCGCCGATGGCAGAAATGCTACTTTATGGTGCCCTACCTGCACTAATCGCCGCCTTCAGTTACCCTATCGGCAATCAGCTGGTGTGGCAAGTCTCTCACAACTCGCGCAAACACAATTCTCGTAAACACAGCGAGAAGCTGCAACCAGCGCGAGAAGGCGATAGTAAGCTTCATAACAATAAAAATCATAACGTCGATGCTAACCAAGCACTTATCTCAGAAGCTTACGATTTATCTGCTGCCCTAAATAGTGCAGCTGATAATAGCATGACGTTAAATACAAATCCTACCATCGAAGCTAAACCCGCCTCTACCTTACAAAACCTCATTGCCCGTATTCCGGCTATCGAGACGACACTCCTACAAAATGCCTTTAACAAAATCTGGCTCATGACCCTCGGTAGCTTGCCGTTCTGGGTGGCTTTAGGCGTACTTATACATCCCGAGCCACCCGCAACCACACAAATTTTTAACACCTTGCTAGTCGCACTGTTGGCTGGAGTGGCAGCGACGAGCATATTTCTTTATGCGCGTGAACAAGCGGTAACCTCAAGTGAAGTGGCAGGCGTTGACTCGACCCAAGCCAGCGAGGTAATCTTTGCTTTAATTGGCGGTATACTATTGTTGAATAACACGCTACCCTCAGCATTGGGATTGGTCGGTATTGGACTAATTATGCTAGGGCTTATATTGTTTGCAAAAGATGGTTGAGGCTCAAATAAATCATGATAAGTAACTTTATTTTTCCTGATATTCTGCTGTATTTATTGGATATGGTGGGCGTCATTGCTTGTGCCATTGCGGGCACTTTGCTGGCGCAGCATAAAGGCTTTGATATTGCTGGCTGTATTTTGGTTTCTATGGTCAATGCCATTGGCGGCGGCACATTGCGTGATATGGCGCTGGATCGCCATCCGCTATTTTGGATGACTGACCTTAACTATGTCATCGTCATTACCGCCACCTCGCTTATTCTACAAATTTTCTTTCATTTATATCATAAGATTGATAAAGCGCTTAAGTTCTTTGATGCGATTGGGCTGGCGGCTTTTAGTGTGATTGGTTTTAAAGTGGCTTTGGCGCAAGATGTGTCGCCGGTTATTGCGGTTATGATGGGGGTTTGGACGGCGATTATTGGTGGCTTATTACGTGATATTATCTGTAATGAGATACCTTTGCTACTACAGCGCGAAATTTATATCACTGCCAGTATTGCAGGGTCTTTGACTTATTTAGCGCTTGATTATTGGGGCGTTGACGCGGTTACCAATGAGTTTATGATGTTATTTATCATCTTTGCCGTGCGTATGTTGGCGCTTCAATTCGATTGGCACCTGCCTTCTATTCGCTTGGTCGATTAACGAATTAGTCGTTTAGCCACTTATCATCATGGCCGAAAAAATAGCACTGCTTTAATATCAGTGCTTTAATGAGAAAAACGCATGCTCACCATCGCTTTAGATTCTGAATTGATTACTACTTTTGACCCGCGCTCGCTGATTTATCTGTTTGATATGATTGGGATTGTCGCTTGTAGTATTTCAGGCACGATATTAGCCAAGCATAAGAATTTCGATGTATTCGGCTGCTTACTGGTATCGATTGTGACTGCCATCGGCGGCGGTACGGTGCGCGATGTGATTTTGGATCGTCATCCGCTGTTTTGGATGGTAGACATGAGTTATTTGACGGTTATTACTATCTCTTCGCTAGTAATGCAGATATTCTTTCATCCCAACTCTAGGCGCGTTGATAAATTTCTCAAGCTCTCTGATACCATTGGGCTATCAGCCTTTACCTTAATCGGTATCAAGGTTGCTGATAGTATGGGCGCCAATGTGCCGGTGGCATTATTACTCGGGGTGATTACCATTATTGTCGGCGGCATCATCCGCGATATGATTTGTAATGAGATTCCGCTGGTGCTACAGCAAGAGATTTATATTACCGCCGCTTTAACGGGCGGTATCCTCTACTTTGCGCTGCACAATCTTGGCGTGACCGCTTGGATTGCTGATATCTCGGCAATGGCGACGATTTTTACCTTGCGCATGCTTGCCATTCGTTATGACTGGCAATTTCCAGCCATTGAATGGAAATATTAAAGTATTCAAGCCTAGCAACTACTAGCTTTCCTCTACTGTTTCTTTTACCAGCGCCAAATCTTTAACCATCAACTGTAAGCTTTGTTTGCCGTTCCACTCATTAATGTCTAGCTGGAATAATAAATGCACTTTTTCGGCGCGGTAATCCCAAGCACTACTATCAAAATTGAATTGGATTGCCTCAATCGGATATTGCACATCTGGATAACGTAGCGACAACTTAAGATGTTTGTCTTTTAATATCTTAAAGCTTAATACTTCAAACACGCCGTCAAATATCGGCGGCGCAAAGCCATGACCCCATATACTGGCATTCGCTAGATGCTCTGCAAACCATAAGCTAAAGTCACCCGCTTGCAATGGTCCATCGGTAAATTTCTGCTCAGCAAATACCTCATCATCCATCTGCGCCATCACTTCGTTAAATGCAGTCACAAAGCCATCAAAATTACGACGTTTGATGGTTAAACCTGCTGCCATGGCATGACCACCAAAGTGGCTGATTAAATCAGGATAACGTTCGGCTACTTGCTCAATCGCATCACGAATATGCACGCCTGCGATAGAGCGCGCCGAGCCTTTGATGGCATCATCATCACCCGTGCGCTCTGTGTCTGCTGGTGCAAAGACAATACTGGGCAGATAATGGCTTTCTTTTAAACGTCCAGCGACAATACCGATAACCCCTTGATGCCAATCGTCTTGATATAAAATAATGCTGCGGTTTTTATTATCAGCCGCCTGTTTCTCAGTTTTAGGCTGGATAAGATTTTCATCGCTCTCGTCAGCATCATTATTAACATCAGCAGTATTCACATCAGCATTAGAATCAGTAGCAGCTAACGCTTGCACAATGCTATCTGCTTGCGCGCGCATCTCGCCTTCGACATGACGGCGCGTACGGTTAAGCTGTTCAAGCTCTTGTGCTAAACGCTGTGCAGTGCTCCAGTCATCGGTCAATAAGCACTCGATACCGATGCGCATATTATCCATACGCCCAGCAGCATTGATACGCGGACCTAAAACAAAACCAAAGTCCTGCGCCTGTAATTGCTTAGGGTCACGACCTGCTTGTTCAAGCAATGCCAATATACCAAGCGAGCAGCGCCCTTGACGAATGGCGTTTAACCCATGATGCACCAGTATACGGTTGTTTTTATCGAGTACGCCCACATCGGCAATCGTCCCAAGCGCGACCAAATCTAAATACTGGCTCACTTGTACGCTAGACTTGCCTGCTTCGCGGCGTAATTTTGCCAAGCGTCCAAGCACATAAAACGCCACGCCAACGCCGACCAATGCCTTACTGCTAAAGTGACAGCCGAGCTGATTGGGATTGACCACCGCTTCGGCAGGCGGTGTCTCTTTAGTGGTCAGGTGATGGTCAGTAATAATGACCGTGATACCATCAGCTTGCGCCCGCGCCACACCGTCGTGGCTTGAGATACCATTATCCACCGTCACAATCATGTCGGGCTTATAAGTCTTGATACCTAACTCGACAATCTCTGGCGTCAGACCATAGCCATATTTAAAACGGTCAGGTACTAAAAAATCAACGACTGCGCCCATCTTTGTCAGCGCACGCATCATCAATGCGGTACTGGTTGCTCCATCGCAATCAAAATCACCGACAATTAAAATACGCTGCCTTTCATCGATAGCAATATCTAATAGACGCACCGCTTCCGTGACGCCATGCAGCATTTCGGCTGGCAGTAAACCAGACAGTCCTGTTTCAAGCTCATCAGGCGCAGTGATACCGCGACCAACATACAGCCTAGCAAGGGTAAATGATTGGGCGGCAAGTGGTTGCAACGCGGCGGGCAACTCGTCGATGCGAGTGCTGGTATAACGGGGGGTTAAATTTAGCATGTTGGTATTCTACTGGCTTTGGCAGATAGCCACAATGGGAATTTTTAGCACTATCGTCTAGGTTTAACGATTGCGTTGGTGGGTCTGATGGCGTAATTTATATTCCATGTATTTTACAGTCAACTTTAAATAAAATGAATCTACTAAATTATTAAGCGCGGCTTGAATACGCTTTTCTTGCTTGCTGTGCTTACGCAGACAGAGGCTGCAAAAAACATATTTAAGCGCCGCTGTATTTTTTGTGTATTAAATTTACTCTATGCCAAACAAGGGTTATATATGGCGCATTGCTAAATCCCTGCTTGCTAAGCCGTTACTTATTTACAAAAACGGTGCAGAGTGACTGTAATTTTCTGCATTTTGCTACAAAGCAATGATTGTATGGGGAGTATAAATCCATAAAATGGTAAACATCTAAGATGACTTATTAGAAAATCATAAGATACTTATCATTTTTGCAATTTTTGCTTATTTATATCATTCACTAATTTTTAAACATTTTTCTTTTCACTACCTTGAGGACGCTTTATGAAAACCACTCCACTTGCTGAAAAACTGCCTAATACCATCGATCCAAATTTAGATCTTGAAAAAGTTAAAAAAGACTGCGAAAAATTGGTCAAAAAACGCGCCAAGCTGTCAGCGGGTGTTGCCATCGTTCCAGTACCATTTTTTGACGTGGCAGTTGATGCTAGCATGCTAACCATGCTGTTACCTGAGATTAGCGAACGTTTTGGTCTGATTGAAGGTCGTCAGTCTGCCATTGATTTAGAGTCACGTGCCATTCATTGGGCGGCGCTAAAAGACCGTACCGTTGACTTTGCAGGCTTAATGGCGACACGTGGTATCGTCAAAAAAACCGTCCAAGGCTTTGGTGGTCGTATCGCAGCCAAGCAAGTGACCAAATTTATTCCACTTGGCGGACAAATGGTTGCGGCAACCATGGGTTATATGATTTTCAAAAAAATCGCTACCGACCATATCAATGAATGCTATAACTTGGCAAAAGATATTCAGCAAAAACAACATGGTAAGAATGTCTAAAAGACCTCTAATTACGGCTTGAAAGCGTAATCACTGTCTACAAATAAACCCAGCTAAGAGATTTCTTAGCTGGGTTTTATCTTTGTTATTCAACAATCACAAGATATCAATCAATAAATTCTTTTATATACTGTCCTTCTAAGATATTAATCTATTCAGTTTGTTCAATTACAATGAGTATGTGTGGTGTTTTATCCTCTCTATCAACGTGCACGATAGCTTGCCAGCCACCATATAGAGATATTTCCTCAGCAAATTTTAGCGACGAGCGTTTTTCTAACGATTGCAGTGTCTTTAGCTGCTTAGTATGATGCGCCACAGGTATTAGAGTCTTTAGCACCTCTGAAAACACAGGTAAAGACTTTCCTTCTTGTGGCTTAACATAGTATGAAACGCTACTTAAGTCACACCCTGATAAGGTCGCTTGAATACTTAAGCCATTTATCTGAATGGATTCAGTTATCACCTGAGTATAGTCATGTATATCGATATCTTTCTGACTGGTTCCACCAAGATTAAGGTCTAATAAGCTCTTATCTTTGATACGAGATAGTCGGCAATTATCCCGATAAACACTACTAACAGGACTACCCTTCTCCCAATTTAGCGTAAACTCAAGCGCAGGCTCTAGTAGCTCGCCATCCTCATATGCCTCAGGATATGAGCGAAAGTTAGGCACGGCACTATAATGAATTTGTTTACCTTTTACTTCATAATCAACGATATGCTCGCTAAAGGGCGCATATAGCAATATCTCATGTTCAGTGATAATATTCTTATTCTTATTTAACAGCAGATAATAAATCGCACTATTGGAATAAACACTACCGCCCAACGGACCCATAGATTCGACTTCTAAGGCGATATCATCAGAAAAGACTTTTAACCAGTCAATAAAAAGCCCTGAATTTTCAGGGCTTTTTATGGTTACGCTAGCTTATTAATCATTAACTTATTAATCGTTCACTGGGTTTTCAGGTTGGTAGTTTGAATGTGATGGTTTTGCAAAGGCAAACTTAACCACCTGCAATGCCACACAAACGGCACCAGTGATCAAGACCACGTCACCAAAGGTACGAATCCAACGCAGTGTCTGCAAGAAATCTTGTTGTAAGAAGCCTTCACTACGAGCGTACCAGAGACCTTCGGTCATTGATGCGTGCGCTTGGAAAATACCAATCGGTAATAAACTGGTGACAATCATCAATACCAAGCCTGCATTTAGCGCCCAAAAACCGGTTTTGATAAGGTTTTCACTAAACACATAGTCTGGACGAATATAACGCATGACCAGTAAGACAAAGCCGATTGCTAAGAATCCATAGACCCCAAATAGAGCGGCATGTGAGTGAACGGCTGTGGTATTTAACCCTTGTAAATAAAACAGTGACACAGGTGGGTTAATCATAAAGCCAAACACGCCTGCACCCAACATATTCCAAAACGCGACGGCAACGAAACACATGATAGGCCATTTGAGCTTATCCATCCATGGCGCTTGACGCTGCATAGACCAATGCTCATACCCTTCATAACCTAGTACCACTAAAGGTACCACTTCTAAGGCACTAAATGAGGCGCCGATTGCCATGACTGGCGTGGTTGTGCCTGAGAAGTATAAATGGTGGAAGGTACCGGGTACACCGCCGAGCATAAATAGCGCCGCAGAAGCGATGGCAGAACCTGTGGCGATTTTTTTATTAACCAAGCCTAAGTTATAGAAAATGAAAGCCAATGATACGGTGGCAAATACTTCAAAGAAGCCTTCTACCCATAAATGTACCACCCACCAGCGCCAGTATTCCATGATGGTTAAATGTGTACGCTCGCCGTAGAACAAGCCAGCACCATAGAATAAACCGACGCAAACAACTGATGCAAAGAATATCGCGAGTAAGTTTTTATCGCCCGGTTTTTTAAATGCTGGTAAGCAACCGCGGGTCATTAATACCAACCAGAACAATATGCCGACCCATTTTAAAATCTGCCAGAAGCGACCAAGGTCAATAAATTCATAGCCTTGATGACCAAACCAGAAGTTGTATTTCGCAGGCATAATGCCAGCAATGGCAAAGTATTGGCTAATAAATGAGCCAACGACGACGATAATTAACGCCACCCAAAGTATATCAACGCCCAATTTTTGATACTTAGGATCTTTACCGCCATTGATAAGCGGTGTTAAGTACAAGCCTGCCATCAAGAAAGCGGTGGCAATCCAAAACAAAGCGGCCTGAATATGCCACGTACGCACCAGCGAATACGGGAAGTAATCGGCGACGGCAATACCGTAAAACTCTTGTCCTTCAACGGTATAATGCGCGACGAAACCGCCGATAAATACCTGAAAAACAAACAACCCCATGACTAAAACACCGTATTTCGCCAAGGCTTTTTGCGACGGCGTTAACGCTATTTTGGTTAATGGGTCAGCGTTTGGTGTGATTTCCTTAACGTCCTCTTCTTTACGTAAAAATGACCAACCCCAAATAAGGAAACCAACCCCAGCAATTAAGAACACCACACTGGCGATAGACCACATGATATTTTCTGAGGTTGGGACGTTATCAATCAGCGGCTCATGCGGCCAGTTATTAGTATAAGTCGCATTGGTACCCGGACGTTCGGTAGACGCCATCCACGTGGTCCAAAAGAAAAAGTTGGTCAGTTTTTGTCTGTCTTCAATATCTGCCAAGGTATTGTTTTTCATGGCAAAGTTTTCACGCGACTTTTGCAAGGACGGCTCATTACCATACAAGCCAATATAATAAGGCGCGACTTCATTGATGGCGGCGATACGCGTATCTGACAACACCACTTGATTTTTATCATTGGTATTGCTGCCACGGTATTCTTTTTTCAACTGCGCATTGAGCACCGCTTTTTGATCGTCTGTGGTGGCGGCAAAATCATGCCCATATAACTCTTGTGCCCTGATATCTAACCAAGCGACAAGCTCTCTATGTAACCAATCTGCGGTCCAGTCAGGCGCTTGATATGCACCGTGCCCGAGCACTGAGCCAAGCTGCTGGCCACCGGTACGCTGCCAAGCAGATTGACCATCCAAAATATCTTCTTCAGTGATTAAAACCTTCCCATTACTGTCAATATACTGATCAGGGATAGGAGGTGCGGTACGATACACTTCCACGCCGCCCCAACCTAAAAAGGTAAAGGTAACCACGAGGACGGCGATTAAGCCCCACCAATACTTCTTGTACTCGCCCATATCTTGCTCCTACTGGCTAGATAAATAATCTGAACACTTAAACATTCATTTAAAATGAACTTTTATAAGCGTCATGATTCCAAAAATGAAAGAAATAATGTTGCCCGTTGCGATAAGTCTATTGATAGCTGTGATTAATAGTTCTGCAAATCTTAAGCCTACTGCCCTAGTCTTAGTTTTGATATTTAGGTAAGAATAAAGGTTAATAGCTTAAATTTAAGATTACCTCACTGACCCATTGATAGACTTTATCGCTTCGATGGCTAAAAGTATTTGATGAGTATTTACATCTAGCATCAAACTGGAAACATAATAACATTCATTTAATATGAATGTTAAGAGTTATTTCTATTTATTCTTATAAGTATAATAAACTGCGCTGTTCACTCTTTATAAAAAACCCATTAACCTCGCTATAAATCTTCAAAATACTGGGGCGAATATCAAAGCCGGTTAAGGGATTGTACATAATGAACAAGCATAAAAAAACCAGATAGCATTGAACTATCTGGTACGTGGTTAAATTACTCAAAAACCAATATCGTGCTAATTATTTAGCGCTTGATAACACCTGATAACTACGCTCAATCACCGGCGCATCAACCATATTACCATCAACTTTAAAGACTGCCTGCCCACTGCGCTCATATTCTGTGACCACGCGCTGCGCAAATTCAAGCTCACTAACCGTTGGTTGCAGTGACTGCTTGACGACGTCAACTTGCTTAGGATGAATACAAAGCATGCCGGACATGCCCATCTGCGACCATAGCTGCACACGATGATGCAGCCCTTTATTATCATTAAAATCTGCATACACACTGTCAATCGGCGCAAGCAGTTGATGGACTTTTGAGGTCAGGATAAGCTGATAACGAATTTGATTGGCAATAATATCCGCTGATGCTGTACCCACTTGCACCTGTAAATCATTGCATAAATCTAAAAAACCATAGCTAAATGCAAGCAGCCCTGAAGCTTTTGCCATAGCTTCAATACGGTACAAGCCCATGGCATTTTCTATCAAGGCAATCACGGGCAGCCCCGCTTCTTGATACACCCTTTCGATATCTGCTGGCTGCTCCGCTTTTGCCAGTAATACACCTGCCAACTTAGGCAGCTGCTGACATAGCGCCAAGTCTTTAACAAATTCTGCACTGCTCGCTTGATTAATACGTAGCCAAATCGGGCGATAGCTTTTAGCGTCATGCTCAGCATCATAATATGCTTTTAGTGCTACGCGAGCTTGGGCTTTATCTACTTGCGCAACCGCATCTTCTAAGTCAACAATCACCGCATCAGCCCCGCTAGCAAAGGCTTTTGCTACCCGGTCTATTCGCGTTGCAGGAACAAATAACCATGTCTTGGTAGCCGCAAGCGATTCAATCATTACTCGGTAATTTTGCGATTCAGTATGGGTATCGCTGCTCGTGTTTTTATTGACAGGCTGATTGCTAGAAGCTGACATGCTTAGTTCCCATAGATAGATAGGTAAATAAATAGATGAATAGGTAAATAATCATCTTAGCAACATTTAGCATGATTGTGCCATGACAAAAGCGCTTGTCATAGCACAATCACTGTATAGCTACCCTAGATTATTAAGATTCCTCTGGTTTATCAAATAACTTCTCGATAGGTTTACTATGGATTTTAGAGCTATTAAACAGTGATTTATTACCGCTATCACCTTCTGTCCAAAAGTTGATATTAAACTGGGCATCGTCACTTAATTCTACGCGGTGCCAATATTGAGGCGGGCTGACCGCAAACTGTCCAGCGTTAATAACCACTGTCTTTTCTGGTTCAGTGGCCGCTTCATCAGCAAAGCCATAAAAGGTCACCGTACCTTGCATGACACAAATTTGTCCGTAGACGCCTTCCGCCGTATTGTGATGGGTTAACAAGGCGTTAGGCACTTTATCTTTGGTAAAGAAATGGGTTGAACGTTTTATTTTCCAATGGCTTGGAATGACGGGATTGGGATTGGTGGTGCTAGTGGTGTTTTTAGTATTAGTAGTATTAGTAGTGGCACTCATGATAACTCCTTGGCTAGTTTGCTTGCTGTAGATTTTTATCTCAATCTGCCTTAAAGGTTAATATTCAATTGAGAATAATTATCATTAATATAAAATAGCACTTTTTAAAAGGCTTTACCAGCCTTGTATGAGTTTGATTATTAATAAAAATATAATGCCCAAAAATGCCTACCTACTCCCCATTAAGTAGTATAGAAAGTAGACCCTATACTGCTTTCGCTCAATAGTTATGACGCCCCCTTTATTGCTATCTTGTGCCCATTACCGGCATCAGAATTTATAATGGGGACATTATCATGCATGCAAAAGAATTACTCGAGGTTGAACGCCGTGAGATAAGGGCGCTTCACTATACGTGGATTGCTTTTTTTCTGACCTTTTATGTCTGGTTTAATATGGCGCCGCTGGCAACCTCGATGCTACAGACGGAAAGCTATTTAACCCCTGATCACATCAAATTATTTTTAATTGCCAACGTCGCGTTGACGATTCCGGGGCGCGTCATCGTTGGCATGGCATTGGACCGCTTTGGTCCGCGGCGCGTGTTTTCTATACTCATGGTAGTGATGGCGATACCGACGTGGTTTTTCGCGTTTGGCGACTCTGCCATGCAACTATTCGTCTCGCGCTTATTTATGTCTATCGTCGGTGCAGGCTTCGTCGTCGGTATCCATATGACGGCGTTATGGTTTAAACCCAAAGATATTGGCTTTGCCGAAGGCTTTTATGCTGGCTGGGGAAATTTTGGTTCAGCGGCAGCGGCGATTACCATTCCAACCGTTGCCTTACAATTCTTTGGCGGCGATGATGGCTGGCGCTGGGCAATCGCATTATCTGGTCTATTAATGGCGCTATACGGCGTGGCTTATTGGTTTTTAATCACCGATGGACCAGAAGTTGGTACGCATAAAAAATCCCGTAAAGCTGGCGCGTTAGAAGTGTCGACTTGGAAAGACTTGTGGTTATATTGCTTATTTATCGTTCCTTTATACGGCGTATTGGGATTGCTGGTGTATCGCACCCAAGCGATGGGATTTTTAAGTGCGACGGGCGCTATTATTGCTTATAGCGTGATTGTATTGATGGTCATTTATCAGATTTATAAAGCCATCAGTGTCAATGTGCCTATGCTTAAAGCCGGTATTCCAGAAGACGATAAATACCCGTTTAAATCGGTGGCCGCGCTGAATGTCAGCTATTTTGCTAACTTTGGCGCAGAGCTAGCGGTGGTTTCTATGCTACCGATGTTCTTTGCTGCGACGTGGAAACTTGACCCGACGGCGGCTGGTTTGATTGCCTCTACCTTTGCCTTTGTTAACTTATGGGCGCGGCCACTTGGCGGTTATATCTCTGATAAAGTCGGTAATCGTCGTTTGGTGATGCTGATTTATATGTTCGGTATTGGTATTGGTTTTGCGCTGATGGGTATGCTTAATGCCGAATGGCCGCTATTTATCGCCGTGGTCTTTACCATTCTATGCTCGGTGTTTGTACAAGGGGCAGAAGGCGCGACCTTTGGAATTATTCCTTCGATTAAGCGTCGTTTGACCGGTCAAATATCAGGCATGGCAGGCGCTTATGGTAACGTTGGCGCGGTATTCTACTTATTTATTTATACTTTTGTAGAGCCCAATCAATTCTTTTATATCATTGCAGTCGGTGCGCTGATTGCATGGGTTGTCTGTTATTTTTGGTTGGCAGAACCAGAAGACGCCTTTGGTGATGAATATAAAATGTCATCCGTTGATCGTCAAATTGCGGCAGAAAGTAAATACTAGGAGTAAGTACTAAAAGCTGATATTAGCCGTTAGTATTTATATCAAAACCTAAGACATAACAATCATACTCTCAGATTGTAATATCCAAAACTAAAAACCCACCTAGCATATTGTTAGGTGGGTTTTTAGTTTTAAATAAATGATTACTTAGATAAATGGTTAACCGTCCATACCGCCGCTTCTACCCGTGTCCGCAGACCAGTTTTATTGAGGATATGCTTGACGTGTACCTTTACCGTTGATTCGGCAATATCCAAATTATTGGCAATCATCTTATTACTCATCCCTTCAGCAATCATCTGAATAACTTGTAGCTCTCTACTGGTCAGATTACTGGCGATATCTTGAATGCTTGGAGTGCGCAACGTTTGGGCAAGTATCGAGGCTAGATTGGGACTGATGACCAACTCACCGCGGAGTATTTTTCTGATATCAATAATAATCAGCTCAGGCTCCATATCTTTTAGCAGATAACCATCGACGCCCAATTTTAACGCCTCTTGTACGTCTTCACCGCTATCAGAAACGGTGAACAGGACGGTCTTGGTATTGATATTTCTGGCTTTGATTTCTCTCAAGGTTTCGATACCGGTGAGCACCGGCATTTTGTGGTCAAGTATCACCAAATCGACGTCATTATTTTCTAAAAAGGCTAATGCCTCTTGACCATTACTGGTTTCGCCAACGACTTTGACATCGTCTTCAAGACTTAATAACTCGGATATGCCGCGGCGTAGCATCGGATGGTCATCGACCAATAATAGGCGAGCGGGCGAGGTGCTGGTATAAACTTTGGTGCTCATAACATACTCACAAATAAAAAAATGGTACAAGAATTTAATGATTTAAATTTAATAATTCAGTATTACAGTGCTTAAAAACTGCTTAGCGGAAATCATATTTAAAAATGAAACTGGTTAGAAAAATCCGCCAAAAAAATGCCAATCAACAACTTCATAAAAGACCATTCAATCGCTTAAAACCACGATTTTACTAGGCTATAAATAAGCATCTTTATTACTTTCTTCATCAAAGAAATTGGGCTCAAATCTGACCGTAACGATAGTGCCGCGTGGCTCGTTATCAGTCACGATAAGTTCGCCGCCGATATTATGGGCGCGCTCTTTCATAATCATCAAGCCGTGATGCTGGGTTTGATCGACACCGCCAGATATGCCAACGCCATCATCGATGATACTCATGACGATATATTTATCACCGTCCTCGTATTCCAAATGAATTGCGACGTTTTGTGCTTTTGCATGGCGGCTAATATTTGACAGCGCTTCTCTAGCAATCTGAATCAAATCTATCTGCTCAGTGGCGCTCAAATTAAGCGTCATAATATGGTTGTGTACCGTTATATTAAAACCGCCTTTTAAGGCAAACTCACTGGCAGCATCGTGCAAGGCTTCGTCGAAATTATCATTATCGATGGTCAAGCGAAAGGTCACCAATAAATCTCTTAACTGCTGATAAGCGGAGCCTAGCCCCATTTTTATCTGCTCGATATTTTGCGCTACCGGTGCTTTGACGGGCTCGCTGCCAGCGTTTTTAAGGTGTCTTTCAAGTACGCTGACTTGGATTTTTAGATAAGACAACGACTGCGCCAAGGAGTCATGCAGCTCTCTCGCAATCGTCGAGCGCTCTTCAAATAAAATCAGCTGATGCTCTTGCTGTTTTTGCTTACGCAGCGATAAGGCGGTACTGATTAAGTTGGTCAGCGCCACGATGAGCTCGTTATTTTGCGCATCCAATTCAGGACTGCTAAATGGGAAAACACTCCCCGCCTCTGTCATGTTTATACGCTGTTCTGGCGCAATACCATGACCAGTCTTATTACTGTCATCATCATTAAGGCCATCATCAGCGATAAAAGAGTAATTCATCATTAGCGCCGACTTAGGTCGCACGCGCAATTCGCCAAATTCTTCTTGTTGATGAACAATGGGATAAGACTTGGTATGTTCGCCATTTTTCGTTGCGCAGTTATCACAATTGAGCTTTTTGCACAGCTCTTTCATTTTTTCGCCATGCAGAACGATGGCATTTTTACTGGTGATATATTTATTCTGTATGCACAAGGTAAACTCTAAATGCGGCAAGGTTTTACTAAAATCTGCAATCAAGGCATCGAGCTGATATAAGCTCACTTGGCTGGTGGTCAGCGATTTTGAGAAGTCATAAAACAGCGACAGCACTTGATTGGCTTTGACCAAATGCTGGGTTTTTACCTGCACCTCACTCTCAAGCGAGCGCTGGTAGGTCTCAATCGTACTTGCCATATCATTAAAAGAATTGCCAAGCACTTCAAACTCTCTATAGCCTGCAATGGATACTCTGGTATTAAACTGACCGTCTTTAAATTGGTTATTGGCTTTTATCAATTGATAAATAGGCGTGAGCACCAATTGATGCAATCTGCGCATGCCAATCAGTACAATAATGATGGTCAGTATCAACGAGAGGATTTGCAGGTTTTGCTGCCATGTCTGGCGCTGCTCGTTTCGGTACTGCAGCTCACCAACAAAGCGGTTCACATCTTCGATATAACTGGCAGAAACGCCATAAAACGCCTGTTTATCCTGCGCCAATAAAGTCGGTTTTAAGTCTTGATACCATTGGTCTTTTATCTTATTAAGCTGCTCATTGATAAGCGTATGTCTATTGGCACTCGTTAGCTGATAGACCTGCAATTCTGCCAGCCGATTTTCCATATCCTTAATCAAGATAGCTGTCTTTTCAGCGGTGTTTTTATTAGAAAAATCTAATTTATCTCGTTTAACAGACGTCTCATTTTCTTGGTCGCTAACGCCGCTTTGGTTAATATTTAAACTCGAGCTAAAAGGATGGTCATCGGAAAAACCAGTCGCAATCTGAAAGCTAATGCGATAAGTGGCCATGCGTATCGAGCCTGCGGTATTAATCGCTTCCGCATCAGACCGTGCTACCCAAGCCAGCGCCCCACTCCCCAACGCTGACATCAAGGATAAGATGGCGATGATAATAATAGCGCCCCAAGCATGAAGGGTTAAAGACTGGCGGCGTTGAATAGACTTCATGAATAGCATTTATCCAGCAAAATTAGTAAAAAAGAGGCGTTCAGTATCAGCGTTAACAACTTACTAAAAGTATTAAAAGCATCTTAAAAAAAGCCTTAAAAACAGCCTTAAAAACAGCCTTAAAAACAGCCAAGTGCGCATAACCAATCTCAAACCAGTTCTGGTTAAAAACTCCACACTTTTCAAAAAATAAAAACCATATCATTCCATTCAGAGCAAACTTTTAGTAATCATTCTGCCCGCAACATACCTCTTTTAGCCATCAGTATACCACTATGTATGAATACTCATCATCGGGATAACGCAGTACCGTGAGTTATCGTTTCTATAAAACCATTGATTGTGATGATTTGCTGTTATCAAGGGCGCATTGGTCACAGACATCAATCTACCGCATCAATCCAACCCAAATATAAGCAGTCATTAACAACAATCAAAGCGACTGCATACGGTAATTTTTATAACGGCTGAAGGTTATAAAACTATCCATTATAACTAAGCATAAATGATATTAAGTGAGGAATAGTATGGGCAATGATTACAACTTCAAAGGTGGTAAGCTCATCACTGACTGGCGACCTGAGATAGATGAGTTCTGGAAAGGGGGCGGCAAAAAAGTCGCCACTCGAAATTTATGGATATCCATTCCATCCTTGCTACTGGCGTTTGCAGTATGGATGGTATGGAGTGCGGTCATCGTGCGCTTACCTGAGATTGGTTTTGATTTTGATGGTGGGCAGCTGTTTTGGTTAGCGGCGCTACCCGGTCTATCAGGGGCGACGCTACGGATTTTTTATTCTTTTATGGTGCCAATTTTTGGTGGTCGGCGTTGGACAGCGATATCAACCTTGTCTCTATTAATTCCGGCATTATGGATGGGCTTTGCGGTTCAAAATCCTGATACGCCGTTTATGATATTTTCCATTATTGCGCTGCTTTGCGGCTTTGGCGGTGGTAACTTTGCCTCGTCCATGTCCAATATCTCGTTCTTTTATCCAAAAGCGGAACAAGGTACAGCGCTTGGGTTAAACGCTGGCTTGGGTAATTTGGGCGTGTCAGTGATGCAGTTCGTCGTCCCGATGATTATATTGGTAGCGGCGTTCGGTAGCTTAGGCGGCGACCCACAAGTCTCTGCCAGCGGCAAACTGTTTTATCTACAAAACGCGGGCTTTATTTGGGTACCCTTTATCCTGCTGTTCTCAGCATTGGCATGGTTTGGCATGAACGACATTGCCACCGCCAAAGCCTCGTTTAAAGACCAATCCGTTATCTTTAAACGCAAACATAACTGGATCATGTGTATTCTTTATATGGCAACCTTTGGCTCCTTTATTGGTTTTTCCGCCGCATTCCCGATGCTGATTAAGAACTCCTTTCCTGCCATTGATGCGCTTAAATTTGCCTTTTTAGGTCCTCTGGTCGGCGCACTATTTCGTCCACTAGGTGGCTGGATATCTGATAAAACCAGCGGCGCAAAAGTCACTTTTTGGAACTATATCGTGATGGTATTGGCAGTATTGGCGGTGATGTACTTCCTACCTAGCGAGACCCATGAGGGCAGCTTTGTCGGCTACTTTGTCTCTTTTATGGTGTTGTTTATTACCACGGGTATCGGTAACGGCTCGACCTTTACCATGATTCCAGTTATTTTTAGAACCTTTCACGAACGCCTTGAGCCTGAAAAAGCAGGGACAGAAGAGTTGTTTATCGAGATACGTAAAGAGTCAGCGGCGGTGGTTGGATTCACCTCAGCAATCGCCGCTTATGGCGCGTTCTTTGTGCCAAAAATGTTCGGTTCAGGACTGGGTATTGATGGCACCTTTATCGCCTTAATTGTCTTTTACATTCTCTGTATCGTATTGACTTGGTGGTATTACAGCCGTGCTAATGCTGAGATTCCTTGTTAAAGCAGATATTTTATAACAACCCTTTAACAACCGTCTTTTGAATGAGCAATAACCAACCCTATGAAGTGCTACTTGCTAATGTGAGTAGCACTTTTTTTGTTTTAAATTTTTGCTAAGTAATTTCCAGCTGCTAAATAAGCAGGGCTCATGGACGTTTAACGATTAGACGTTTAACGATTAGACGTTTAATGATTAGACGTTTAACAGTTAGACGCTCAATAATTAGACGCTTAACAGTTTTTTTAAGCAAATTTGATAACTTGCCGCTACTACTAAGGTGGTAGTGCCCTGCTCATGTTAGCTGATAGTAAGAGGGTGACGGCTTACTTAAAATGACGCTATCGAAATAATATTTACGGCTTAGCTGCATACCGATATCAAGCACTATCAAGATAGAAGCATTCTGCACTCAGCTCTAGATACACCTTAGGCAATAAAACAGAGGATAGCGAAATGAGCCATTTACTCGACCAATTCCGTTTTTTTAAACGTAAACAGGGCGAATTCTCCGATGGGCATGGCGAGACACGCGATGAGTCTCGTGACTGGGAAAATGTGTATCGTAGCCGTTGGCAGTATGACAAAGTTGTGCGCTCAACGCATGGCGTCAACTGTACCGGTTCTTGCTCGTGGAAAATCTACGTCAAAAACGGCTTGGTGACGTGGGAGACGCAGCAAACCGACTATCCAGAAACCCGTCCTGACTTACCAAACCACGAACCGCGCGGCTGTCCTCGTGGCGCAAGCTATAGCTGGTATATGTACTCAGCGAACCGTGTGAAATACCCTAAAGTGCGTAAACCACTACTTAAACTGTGGCGTGAAGCCAAAGCGCAATATCCTGATCCAGTCGATGCGTGGGGCAGTATTGTCCAAGACCCTATCAAAGCAGAACAGTATAAATCTAAGCGCGGTTTGGGCGGCTTTATCCGCTCGACGTGGAGCGAGGTCAATGAAATCATCGCTGCCAGTAATGTGTATACCGCCAAAACCTTTGGTCCTGACCGTATCGTCGGTTTCTCTCCAATTCCTGCGATGTCGATGGTCAGTTATGCTGCTGGTAGTCGTTATTTATCATTAATTGGTGGTGTTTGCTTATCGTTTTATGACTGGTATTGTGATCTGCCGCCAGCGTCGCCGATGGTTTGGGGCGAGCAAACTGACGTGCCAGAATCAGCCGATTGGTATAACTCTGACTATATTATTGCGTGGGGCTCAAACGTTCCGCAAACGCGTACACCAGACGCGCATTTCTTTACCGAAGTACGTTATAAAGGTACCAAAACCGTTTCTATCACCCCTGACTATGCAGAAGTTTCTAAACTTACTGACTTATGGTTAAATCCAAAACAGGGTACTGATGCGGCAGTCGCGCAAGCATTTTGTCATGTAATTATCAAAGAGTTTTATCTTAAGCAGCCTAGTGACTATTTCTTAGATTACGCCAAGCGCTATACCGACCTACCTGTCTTAGTCATGCTAGAAGGTGAAGAAGGCGCACGCCATGCTGGTCGCTATCTACGCGCTTCTGACTTAATCGATAATTTAGGTCAAGAAAACAACCCTGAATGGAAAACCATCGGTCTAAATAGTGATGGCGAGCTGGTTTCTCCGCTTGGCTCTATCGGTTATCGTTGGGGCGAAAAAGGTAAATGGAATCTTGAGCAAAAAAATGGCACCACAGGCGCAGAGATTGATCTAACATTGACTTTAAAAGACAGCAATGAAACCTGCAAAGTCGGCTTTGATTACTTTGGTCATGTAGATCATCCGCATTTCACCTCGGTACCGGGCGAAGCAATACAGCAAAAAACCGTCCCCTGTAAAACCATTACTTTGGCCGATGGCAGCACCGCTATCGTAGCCACTGTCTTTGATTTAACCGTTGCCAACCTTGGGGTTGATAATGGCGTTGGCGGCGAGCACGTCACCGACGATTATAACGATGCCACCGTACCGGGCACGCCTGCTTGGCAAGAAGTCATCACCGGTCTGAGCCGTGAGCGCGTCATCCAAGTCGCGCGTGAATTCGCTGAAAACGCCCATAAAACTCATGGTAAATCGATGATTATCATCGGCGCAGGTATGAATCACTGGTATCACCTCGATATGAACTATCGCGGCGTGATTAACATGCTCATGCTGTGTGGCTGTATCGGTAAATCTGGTGGCGGCTGGGCGCATTATGTTGGGCAAGAAAAACTACGCCCTCAAACCGGCTGGTTGCCATTGGCATTTGCGCTTGATTGGCATCGTCCGCCGCGTCATATGAATGGCACGAGCTTCTTTTACAATCACAGCTCACAGTGGCGTCATGAGACCATCTCTGCCCATGAAATCCTCTCGCCTCTCGTCGATAAAAAGTTTTTCCCTGAGCATATGCTTGATTACAACATTCAAGCAGAACGCGCAGGCTGGTTACCTTCAGCGCCGCAACTCAATCGTAACCCATTGACCATCGCCGCCAAAGCCAAAGAAAGTGGCAAAGATGTGGAAGAATATGTGGTCGATTCTCTACAAGACGGCAGCTTACGCTTTGCTTGTGAATCCCCTGATAATCCTGACAACTTCCCGCGCAATATGTTTATCTGGCGCTCAAACTTATTGGGCTCATCAGGTAAAGGCCATGAATATATGCTGCATTATTTCTTGGGCACCAAAAACGGCTTGCTCAATAAGGAAAATGCAGAGGGTCACCTGCAACCAAAAGAAGTCGATTGGGTAGAGAAAGGCCCTACTGGCAAATTAGATTTGGTTGTCACCCTAGACTTCCGTATGTCATCTACCTGTTTGTATTCTGACATCGTACTACCAACAGCAACGTGGTACGAAAAAGATGACATGAATACCTCCGACATGCATCCATTCATTCACCCATTAACCGCAGCGACTGACCCTGCATGGGAATCTAAAACTGATTGGGAAATTTATAAAGGCATTGCCAAGAGCTTCTCTGAAGTCTCAAAAGGTCACTTAGGCGTTGAAACCGACGTTGTCACTTTGCCGATGCAACACGACACGCCAGGTGAGTTGGCACAGCCATTTGGTGGCACTGATTGGAAAACCGCTGGTGAAAAACCTGTACCAGGTAAAAACTGCCCGATGATTAAAGTGATTGAGCGTGACTATCCGAATACTTATGCCAAATTTACCTCGCTTGGCCCTGCCCTAGAAAAATTAGGCAATGGCTCCAAAGGTCTGAATTGGGATATGAAAACTGAAGTCAAACAGCTTGGCGATTTAAATCACCGCGTCACTGAAACGGGTATCTCTGAAGGCAGACCGCGTCTTAATACGGCGATTAACGCTTCTGAGATGATTTTGATGCTCGCGCCTGAAACCAATGGTCATGTGGCGGTAAAAGGCTGGGCTGCACTCTCTGAGTTCACCGGTCGCGACCATACCCACCTTGCCAAATCTAGCGAACATGAAAAAATCCGCTTTAAAGATATCGTCGCCCAACCACGCAAAATCATCTCAAGCCCAACATGGTCAGGTATTGAGTCAGATGAAGTCAGTTATAACGCCGGTTATACCAACGTTCATGAGCTGATTCCTTGGCGCACGATTACTGGTCGTCAGCAGTTTTATCAAGACCATCCTTGGATGCAAGCGTTTGGCGAGCAAATGCAGCAGTATCGTCCACCGATTGATACCAAGACCACTGAGCTGCTCAAAGACGCTAAACCAAATGGTAATAAAGAGATTGTACTGAACTTCTTAACACCGCATCAAAAGTGGGGTATCCACAGTACCTACTCTGAAAACTTGCTCATGCTAACCCTAAGCCGTGGCGGCCCTTGTGTTTGGATGTCAGAAGTCGATGCCCAAAAAGCCGGTATCGTCGATAACGATTGGATTGAGCTGTTCAATGCCAATGGTGCTATCACCGCTCGTGCCATCGTTAGCCAGCGGGTCAAAGAAGGCATGACCATGATGTATCACGCCCAAGAAAAACTGGTCAATATTCCCGGTTCTGAGCAAACAGGCACGCGCGGCGGTATCCATAACTCAGTCACTCGGACGATTTTGAAGCCGACCCACATGATTGGTAGCTATGCCCAGCAGTCTTATGGCTTTAACTATTATGGCACCGTTGGTTGTAACCGTGATGAGTTTGTCGTGATTCGTAAAATGTCAAAAATCGATTGGCTCGAGGACAAACCCGATAACGAATTACCGCGCCCATTACCAACCACCATTGAGGATTAAAGCGTTTTCTTCTATTGAAAATCTGTCGTTTTAAAAGACATTTTTTAAGACGACATCTTTTGAAACGACATGATTGAAGAATAAAGGCTGCTTTTTCTACTAATATTTGGAGCACAGATCCATGAAAATTCGTTCGCAAGTCGGCATGGTGCTTAACCTTGATAAATGTATCGGTTGTCACACCTGCTCAGTCACCTGTAAAAACGTCTGGACCAGCCGTGAAGGTATGGAATATGCGTGGTTTAACAACGTTGAGTCAAAACCCGGTATCGGCTACCCCAAAGAGTGGGAAAACCAAACCAAATGGAAAGGCGGCTGGATACGTAATGCCAACGGCACCATCAATCCGCGCATCGGTGGTAAATTCAGAGTATTGGCCAATATCTTTGCCAACCCTGACTTGCCAGAGATTGATGATTATTACGAGCCGTTTGATTTCGATTATCAGCATCTACATACCGCCCCTATCAGCAACCATCAGCCTATTGCTCGCCCGCGCTCAGCCATCACCGGCAAACGTATGCAAAAGATTGAATGGGGTCCTAACTGGGAAGAAATCTTAGGTTCCGAGTTTGAAAAACGTCGCAAAGATAAGAACTTCGACAACATTCAAGCGGAGATTTATGGCGAATACGAAAACACCTTTATGATGTATTTGCCGCGTCTGTGCGAGCATTGCTTGAATCCTACGTGCGTGGCGTCATGCCCAAGTGGCGCGATTTATAAGCGTGAAGAAGATGGCATTGTCTTGATTGACCAAGAAAAATGTCGCGGCTGGCGCATGTGTATCTCAGGCTGCCCTTATAAAAAGATTTATTACAACTGGAAATCGGGCAAATCTGAAAAATGTATCTTCTGTTATCCGCGTATTGAAGCAGGCTTGCCAACAGTTTGTTCAGAAACCTGTGTTGGTCGTATCCGCTATCTAGGCGTCTTGCTTTATGACGCAGACAAAATCGCTGAAGCGGCAAGCACGCCTAACGAGCAAGACCTTTATCAAGCGCAGTTGGACGTATTCTTAGATCCTAATGACCCTGCCGTTATCGCTCAAGCGTTAAAAGACGGCGTCCCGCAATCGGTTATTGATTCAGCACAGCGCTCACCAGTTTATAAGCTGGCGATGGATTGGAAACTTGCGCTACCGCTACACCCTGAGTACCGCACGCTGCCTATGGTGTGGTATGTGCCGCCGTTATCACCGATTCAAAACGCTGCTGAAGCGGGTAAAGTCGGTATGGATGGTTTGATTCCAGATGTCGACAGCTTACGTATTCCACTGCGCTATCTTGCCAATATGCTTACCGCAGGTGATGAAGAGCCTGTACGTTTGGCATTAAAGCGTCTACTGGCTATGCGTAGCTATAAGCGTATGCAACTGGTCGAAAAACAAGAAGTACAAAGCATTTTAGATGATGTTGGTTTGACCAAGCTGCAAGTTGAGGAGATGTATCGCTACTTAGCTATTGCCAATTACGAAGACCGCTTTGTGATTCCAACCGCCCATCGTGAAGAAGCCTTAAGTGATGCCTTTGCTGAGCGTAATGGTTGCGGCTTTACCTTTGGCGAGGGCTGTTCAGGACATTCTGACAACAGTATGTTTGGTCAACGTAAAGCCAATCGCCGCGATTTCATCGATACTGTCCAAAAGTGGGAGTCATAAGATGCAAACTACTCAATTTAATAATAATACTTCGGTGCATGAACCTATTACTTCATCGATGGAGTCACCAACTATCGGTAACTCTGATTTGAAGCTACTCAAGGTCTTAAGCTTACTTATCGACTATCCAAGCAATGAGCTGTTTTTAGGCGATACGCTTGCCGATTGCACCGAAATTGTCGCCAAATCAACGCTGATTAGCCCAGAAGTACGCACGCAAATCATCGACTTGATCGAGGATTTAATCGATACCGGCTCTCTTGAGGCGCAGGCGCGTTATGACGGTCTGTTTGAGCGCGGTCGTTCTTTATCATTGTGGTTGTTTGAGCATGTACATGGCGAATCGCGCGACCGTGGTCAAGCGATGGTCGATTTGATGGGTCAGTATCAAGAAGCTGGCTTTGAGATTAGCATCAAAGAGCTGCCTGACTATCTGCCTTTATATCTTGAATTTTTAGCCTATCAAGCAACCATTATCGAAGACGATATTCAAATTCGTATGGATATCGCTGATGTCAGCCATATCATCGCTTTGCTTGCTGCCCGATTAGAGGATCGCGGTAGCCTGTATAAAGGCTGCTTTAATGCGCTATTGCAAATCGCAGGTAAGCCGCTTGAGATTGTTGAAGAGTATCAAGAAAAAATCAGCAAAGAAAAGCGCGATGACAGCTTTGAAGCCTTAGATAAAGAATGGGAAGAAGAAGTGGTGACGTTTTTGGATGCGCAACAAGAAGAGCGCTGCCCGTCACAGACGAGTACCCAAAACCTTGCGGCAAAAGCGGGGATAAAAAATGCCTCTGCTGCAAATGCGGTCGATGCTCCTGTGCACTGGGTAGACTTTAAAACCAACCAACCGGTTAAACCCTAATAAGGAGAAAGGACATGAATATCGCAGATCCTAGTGTACAGTCTTTAGCCAACCTCAATTGGCTGCAAATTTTCCTTTTTGGTGTTTATCCGTACGTAGCCTTGACCATCGCTATCATTGGTACTTGGGTACGTTTTGATTTATCTCAGTATTCATGGAAGGCAGGTTCGACCCAGATGCTCAGAACCAAAAACATGCGCCTTGCCAGCAACCTCTTCCACGTCGGTATTATCGTGGTATTGCTCGGGCATTTATTTGGGATGTTGACGCCACATTTTCTTTATGACCGTTTTATCAGCGCGGGTCATAAGCAGATTTTAGCAGTGGTCGTCGGTGGTATCGCGGGGGTGTTTTGTTGGTTTGGCTTAGTCATGTTGATGTGGCGACGCTTTACCGATGACCGTATCTCAAACACCTCATCGTTCTCGGACAAATTGGTACTGGTGCTGTTATTTATTCAGCTTAACTTAGGTCTTATTTCCATCTTTACCTCAGTAAAGCATTTAGATGGCTACACCATGATGAATTTGGCAGGCTGGGCACAGGATATCACCGTCTTAAGACCTTGGCAGGCAGCAGCACGTATTGAGCAAACTGACCTTATTTATCAGCTGCATATGGCGCTCGGCATCACCCTGATTGCGATATTCCCATTTACACGGCTTATCCATATTATCAGCGCGCCAATCTGGTATTTCGGTCGCCGTTATCAGATTGTCAGAGAGAAACGTTCACAATAGAAACGTTGCCAATAGAAATAGCCACAATAGCGATACAGCATTGATGTTTGGATGAAGTTACGATACTATAAGATTCATTTTTAATGAATCTTATAGAAACCACTCAATTATTAGACGGTTAAAGGCTTAATCCCAGCGCTTTTTTAACAGTTTAATGACGGTTTTCTTAATGACAGCTGTCAGATTCATAATTTGAGCTTCAATCCCAAAACTTATCAATGTGAAATATCACTAAAGGATCCACCATGGCGTCACCAAAAACCCTAGAAATCGTGAAAGCAACCGTTCCTGTACTCGAAGAACATGGAACCGCGATTACTACCGTATTTTATAAAAACATGTTTAACGAACATCCTGAACTACTGGATATTTTTAACGAGACCAACCAAAAATTAGGCCGTCAGCAAACCGCACTTGCCATGACTGTTTTGGCCGCAGCCAAGCATTTGGAAAAATTGGCGACATTATTGCCGCAAGTTACCCAAATCAGCCATAAGCATCGCGCTTTGCAAATTTTGCCAGGGCACTACCCGATTGTTGGTCATCATTTATTGGGCGCGATTAAAGAAGTACTGGGTGACGCTGCGAACGATGACATCATCAATGCTTGGACAGAAGCTTATGATGAAATCGCTTCAGTATTTATCCAAATCGAACATGGCATGTACGAGCAAGAAATGTGGTCAGGTTTTGCGCCGTTTAAAATCACCGAAAAAGCAGAAGCCGCGACTGACATTGCCGCCTTTACCGTCGTTCCTGTAAATGCTGATATTGATTTAAGCAAACTCAAATTGTCTGCTGGTCAATACATCACGGTTAAAACTGACCCAAAAGACAGTAAGCATATAGCTCTACGTCATTATTCTTTATATTCAGCGAATAGCGATAAAGGCATTCAGTTTGCCGTCAGACGCGACAACCGTAATGAGCATAATGGCTTAGTGTCGAACTACTTACATGACCACTTAGACGTTGGCGATACGATTTTACTATCTGCCCCTGCCGGTGATTTTGAGCTTAACCAAGAGCTAGTACAACAAAACGAAATCCCATTGGTACTCGTCAGCGCCGGTGTTGGCGTCACGCCAATTTTATCGATGTTAGAGGCGCAAGTAGCGGCCAATCCACTACGCCCTATTATTTGGGTTTATGCTTGTCAGAATAAGGAACATCATGCCTTTGACAGCAAGGTTAATGAGTTGCTTGCCGCCGCTGAGAATGTAGAAAAGCATATCTTCTACTTTGAGTCAGGGCAAATTCTAGACGAAGCATGGCTTGCTACTTTACCGAAGCCTGCCGATATTTATGTTTGTGGTTCTATGATGTTTATGGAAAGCATCATCGACGGTTTAATGACCCTCGACCATGGCGTTGATAGCGTTCATTACGAACCCTTTGGTCCGAAGATGAGCCTAGAGTTGGCTTAATATTATCAGTCTAACTAAGTATTTAAGCATTGAGTAAGATAGAAAATGCGCTCAATACTTGGTTAGAGATAATATAAAGTCAATTAGCAACAGCCATAGAGCCGCCTTTAAACGCTTCATCAGTGCGTAAACAATTTAAAGGCGGCTCTATTTTTTTATTTAATTTTTGACGTAAAACTTTAATCGTATTTAACGATATTTATCATCCGATTCCTTTTATCAGAACCCTTAATGGAGCAAAAGCCATGACTGTTAGTACCTACAATCCAGCCGATCATACCAGCAACCAAAACGCTCATGCCTCTACTGCTGCCAATCATATAGCAACTGGTAATGGGGATGATATTCTGCGGGTCATGCCAACCCTATCCGACTTGCAAAAACCACATTCTGACCAAGAATTTATCGAAAAAGCGATGGCGGAAGAACGCAGCAATCATAAGAACCTGATTGCCTCTAGCCGTGATGAGCTGCCTTCAGTGACGGTCAATGGTGTGATGATAGATAGAACCAATATCGCCCAAGAGCTGCAATATCATCCAGCGGAGAACAAAGAAGATGCGGTATTTTTAGCGACGCAAGCGTTAGTGGTGCGCGAATTACTCAGACTGGCTGTGTTAGATGAGCCAAGTCTTGGTGAGACGGCATGGGAAAACGATGAAGAGCAAGCGATTTCTACTTTAATAGACAAAAACGTTCAAGCAACGATGCCAGATATGGCAACCTGTGAGCGCTATTATAGCCAGAATATTACTGATTTTAAGACCGATCCTATCATGACCGTACGCCATATTTTATTAGCCTGCCCGCCTGAAGATGGCGATGAGCGCTTAAAGCTTAAAAAGACCGCGTACGAGTTTATCGAACAAATCAAAAATAACGCCAATCCTGATGCCGAGTTTATCCAATTAGCACGCCAGCATTCGGCTTGCCCTTCAAAAGAGCAAGGCGGCGAATTGGGTATTATTAGCAAAGGACAAACCGTACCAGAATTTGAAAGCACGTTATTTAAGCTAGATAAAGGACTTGCCCCAAGCCCTATCGAGAGCCGTTACGGTTTTCATATCGTTGAGGTGCTAAATAAAGAATCTGGCATTCAGATGACTTATGAGCAAGTCAGCCCTGCTATCCACAATAAGCTGAGCCAGCAAGCTTTTCACCAAGCATTATGCGATTATTTGTTTACCTTAGCGAATGAGGCGGATATCGAAGGTATCGAGATGACGCTTGAGCAAGAGAATATCTTCCGCGGCTAAGCAATGCGCTGTCGGTCACTTAATTCTTATGTTATAAAATAGCTGTTATGGTATAAAGGTTCTTAAGATATAAGCCACCTCTTATGCTATGTGTCGTTCAATATCAATAACACAGTTCAATATTAATAAAATGAGTAGATATTTATGATTACGGTTGCAGAGCTAATCTCTGAAATACAGCAGCGCATAGAAACTTATAATACCAACGACTATCCGCTACATAAAAGAGACGTCGCAAGTTACGATTTATTAGACAGCCGTAATCATATATTGGCAGAAGATATTGTCTCGCCCTTTGCGATACCAAGGCAAAATCTATCGGCGATGGATGGTTATGCGATTGCTAAAGACAGCATACTCTCAGCAGACGGCACGATTGATATCGTCGGTGAATCACAAGCGGGCAGCCCTTATAATGGTGACATCACAGCAGGACAAGGGGTGCGCATTTTTACTGGTGCGGTCGTTCCTGATAGCTGTGATACGGTCATTATGCAAGAAAACACCAACTTTGCCGCCATAAAAGACAGCATTGATAAATCACAGCCTTATGCCATTACCCTCAGTCAAGACGCTAAACCTGATGACAATATCCGCAAGCAAGGCGAAGAGATTGAAACTGGCGAAGCGGTTTTATTAACAGGTAAGCGCTTAAATCCTGCTGATATCAGCCTACTGGCTAATTTAGGTTTTGATAAAGTGAAGGTATATCAGCCTTTAATCGTTGGGGTACTGGCAACGGGTGATGAACTGGTTGCAATTGGCAATGAGCTGACCAGTTTGGCGCAAATCTATAACTCCAACACCCCTACTTTGAAGAGCTTACTCGCTGATTTGCCCGTCACTATTCGTGATTATGGCATCATTGCTGATGATTTAGATAAAACCACCACTGCTGTAACCCAAGCGATGCAAGAGTGCGACGTCCTTATCTCTACGGCTGGCGTATCGGTCGGCGATTATGACTTTTTAACCACCGTCATTGAGCAGCTAGGGCAAATTAATCATTATAAAGTCGCCATGAAACCCGGTAAACCGTTTGTCTTTGGCGAGCTGACACAAAATCTTGCCAAGCCGGTATTATATTTTGGCTTACCCGGCAATCCGCTATCAACCGTCGTTGGTAGCTTACAATTTGTCATTCCAGCCTTATGGCAGATGGCAGGCGCTGCGCCACAAGAGCGCCCCATGCCGCTCAGCCTAACCGCAACGCTTAAAAATGATATTAAAAAATCAGCCGGACGGATGGATTTCCAAAGAGGAATTGTATCGCAGAATGACGTTGGCGAATTTCATGTTGAGAGCTTTAGCAAGCAACAATCGCACCGTATCAAACAGCTTAGCCACGCCAATTGTTTTATTGTCTTGGCGCAAGATTCTGGCAATATAGCTGCCGGTGAAACCGTAAAAGTGCAGCCCTTCCCTTGGTTGCATAGCTGAATAATAGCTAAACAACAGCTAAATAATTGAATCATTAATAACGGTATAGTTAAAAAGTTGCATGGCTAATCAACGGTATAAAGAGTTACACAGTTAATAACTCTTTATACTGTTGATTAGCCATGAATCATGAGAAACTGCTTAGGGCGTATCTTGATTTTAAAAATCATAACCAATGAGCATCTACTACTTTGGTGGTAGTTTTCAGCTCACTTATGGTGAATGGTTATTTGCTAGCAAGCTGTCATAATCGTATTTAAATGGATTTTCCCACTCACAACCTGAGGCAACGCCTAAAAGTACACACTATACTTAATATTAATGGTAATCATCTATGAACCATCTTGCCCCTACCGTAGGTAATGCGCAATTGTATTCGCCTGCCGCTGCACCCGCTATTTTTGATGGTGACTCATCGAAAACTGCTATCACGTCGACGTATTCTCCGGCCACGCTCTCTCAACCATTAACCGATGGTTTCGCACGACGTCTCACCTATTTGCGTCTATCGATTACTGATTTCTGTAATTTCCGCTGTGAATACTGCCTGCCAGATGGCTATCAAGGTAAACCACCACAAAATGAGCTCAGTGTTACTGAAATTGCTACCTTAGTCCGCGGCTTTGCCCAAGTCGGTACTAAAAAAGTCAGAATTACTGGCGGTGAACCCTCTATACGCCGTGACGTGGTCGACATTATTAAAACCATCAAAAACACCGAAGGCATTAAAACGGTTGCCATGACCAGTAATGGTTATAAGCTTGGTAAGCACTTAGCTAGCTGGCAAGCGGCTGGACTGAATCAGCTGAATATCAGTATGGACAGCTTTGATGCCGCGACCTTCCATAAGATGACTGGCTTTGATATGTTGCCACAATTGCTGGCTGATATGGATACCTTACTGGCAACCACAGATATTAAGCTAAAAATAAACAGTATTTTAATGGCAGAAACTGCCTTTGAAAATCTGATGAATGCCATCGACTATGTCAAAGATAGAGCTGTTACTTATCGCTTTATTGAATTTATGCAGACCAGTGACAACAGCGATTTGTTTTTTGCCCAGCATGCACAGTCCGATATCATTACCAATTATTTAAGCAAACACGGCTGGCAAACCCATATACGTGGTAGCAACGACGGTCCAGCGATAGAATATAGCCATCCAGATTATCAAGGGCGTATCGGACTAATTGCTCCTTATGCTGCCCATTTTTGTGATAGCTGCAATCGTTTGCGGGTAAGTAGTCAAGGCAAGGTACATCTGTGTCTATTCGACCAAGGTAACTACGATATTCGTCAGTATCTCGAAAAAGATGACGTGGCAGGGCTGGTTAATACCCTGCATAGCTTTATGCCGATTAAACCTGAGCATCATCATCTTCATGAATCAAACAGTGGCATGATGAATAACTTGTCGATGATTGGCGGTTGATTTATTAATAATAAAAACTTTTATTTTCACAACAAGCGTATTTATTAAGGAACATCCATGAGTAAGCTGCAAGCCCCCTTTACCCCGCTTAATATCGCTATTTTAACGGTTTCTGACAGTCGCACTATTGCAGAAGATACCTCAGGGCAATATTTGGTTGACCAACTGACCGCAGCAGGACACCAACTTGCCGATCGTCAGCTGATTATTGATGATATTTATAAAATTAGAGCCGTCATCAGTAACTGGATTGCCGACCCAAATGTGCACGCTATTATCACCACTGGTGGTACCGGCTTTTATATTCGCGACAGTATGCCAGAGGCGGTTGGCGTCTTATTTGATAAATCGGTCGATGGTTTTGGTGAAATGTTCCGCTTAATCTCAAAAGATGATATCGGTATGTCGACTATCCAATCTCGCGCCGTAGCTGGCATGGCAAATGGTACGGGTATTTTTTGCTTACCCGGTTCATCAGGTGCTTGCCGCACTGCTTGGGAAGGTATCTTACAAGAGCAGCTCGATAGCCGTACGCGTCCTTGTAATTTTGTGCCGCACTTTATGCGTACCAATCCAGGTCACGATTGATACGTGGTCGATGTTGCAGATAGCTTAACCCAAGCAGATGAATACAATCATTTAGCAGGTATCGTTATTTTGGCAGGCGGCGCATCCAAACGTATGGGGTCGCCAAAAGCTGAGCTTATCTTACCAACAGGTGAGCGTTTGCTTGATTATCATGTCAGACAGGCGCTTGAATTAAGTGCCGCGATGATGAGCAATCTACCTATTATGATTGCCGATAATGGACGTGGCTTTAGCATCAATCCAAATTTGATTAAGAGTTCGAAGTCATCAATTTTTCATATTAGGGATTATCTATCTGCTAACACTTTTTCTAGCAAAAATATATCTGGCAAAAATCTTTTTAATAAAGATGACAAATCGATTGAAACCGGCGGCGCGTTGGTAGCGATTGAATCAGCACTGCAATCATTAAAGAGTTTGGCAAGTTCAAACCAATTAACAAAAGACGCAAGCTGGCAGCAATCTTGGCTGCTGGTCATTAGCTGCGATAGCTTGATTCCTGTCACAGATTTATGGCAAAAACTGCAACCTTATATGACGCAAGCTGCAGACAAATCTGTTATTTGCCTGACCGATGACAGTCATTTATATCCATTGTTAGGTCTATACCGCTTGGATATGGAGCCTGATTTAAAGCGTTATATTGACGATGAGCAGCGGCAAGTAATGAAGTTTATTAAGCCGATTGTGCAGCCTGTAGCTTTCGTGAAAAAGTGGCAGAATTTAACCAATTTCAATACGCCTAAAGATTTTTCCCGTGCTTGTTTAGCCTTAAACAACTTATAAAAAGGTTTATTTAAAGGTTTAGTTAAAGGTTTAGTTAAAGAAAGCAACTTTAAGAAAAACCTGCCATTTAAGAGAAATAAAGAATGAATAGCGATAGTCAAAAAAACAGTAATCAAGCAACCAAGCAGCCAAGCAAGCAAGCAAGCAAGCAATCTGGCTTATCCCATTTAGACAGCGACGGTGATATCACCATGGTTGATGTGAGTGGTAAAACGGCTAGCACCAGAGAAGCACATGCAAGCGGACAAGTGGTTTTTCCTGCAGACATTTATACGCAAATCAAAGCCGCGGACGGTATGACCAAAAAAGGCAGCATCACCCAAACTGCTCATATCGCTGGCATTATGGCAGCCAAACGCACCCATGACCTGATTCCACTTTGCCATCCTCTGCCCTTAGATAAAATCAGCTTAAGCTTTGCATACGATGATGCAAATCATAGCATTGCCGTGACCGCCACGGTTAAAGTTACTCATAAAACTGGGGTAGAAATGGAAGCATTAACCGCCGTTAGCGTCGCCTGCTTGACCATTTATGATATGACCAAAGCCATCTCGCATGACATTGTGATTGATAATATTCATCTCATGAAAAAAACCGGCGGTAAGTCCGATTATCAACATGCTTAAATTGGCTTTATGAATACCATCTACAAAAAGCTTAGTAACGAATAAATAATGGAGATTTCTATGAGCACTTTAGTAGAAAGCAATACAAATTCAGAGATAGATGCCTTGATGAATATTAACGTCTTATATTTTGCTAGCTTAGCCGATGAAGCCAATTGCCATGAAGAAAAAATCAAGGTGCCACAGTCAACATCATTGACCGAATTGTATGAGCAGCTGCGCCAAAAGCATCGCTTTAGTCGCCCGCAGTCGGAGCTACGCGTGGCGGTAAATGATTACTTTGCTAAGTGGACCGATGAGATTTATGACGGCGATAGCGTGGTTTTTATCACCCCAGTGGCTGGTGGTTAATTTAAAATAGCTTTTTATTAACCTACTCACTTATCCTTCTTTATCAATCTACTTTTTATGAGCGCCGTGACTTTACGCGATGCTTCAAAGTTAAAAATCTCCTTATACAATATTGTTAAATAATAGGCAGAAAAAATGACAGACAATGTACATGGGCAGTCGATGAGCATCAAGCGTAGCATCGATGAAGCGTATCTCATCGCTGAACGTGATGGTTTTGCGCTGTTAGATACCGATATTGATGAAAGTCGGCTTAAAAGCACACTTGATGATGACAGCTGCGGCGCGTTTGTATGCTTTGAGGGCCGCGTTCGCAATCATAATAATGCCAGTAGCGTCAATCGTTTGACCTATTATGGCTACGAAGACCTCGCCATCAATCAAGGTCGCGCCATTATTAAAGAGGCCAAAAAGCGCTTTGAGATTACCCATGCGATTGCCATCCATCGTATCGGTGCGCTAGAGATTGGTGATGTCGCCGTTTGGGTTGGCGTCGTCTCAGCGCATCGCTACCCTGCTTTTGATGCTTGCCGCTGGATATTGGATACCATCAAAGCCGATATTCCAGTTTGGAAGCAAGAATATTACCAAGATGATTCCTCTAAGTGGCTTAGCAATAACGGTTAAAAATGCGCTTCAAATAACTGCTCAAGGCGATAGCTAACCTTTAGCAATAACAGTGAGCAATAATGGCGAGCAATAACAGGAAGGTTCCATAATAATGACTAAAATAATAACCATAACCTCAGCTTGCTTAGCATTAATGCTAACTGCTTGTAGCAAAGAGCAAACCACTCAGCCTATCCAATCAGATGCCGACAACACCACTGAGCACAATCAAACGCTGCGTATCGCTGCTGCTGCCAACTTATCTGATGTATTGCCTGAGATTATCGCCGGCTATAAAACGGATAAAAACTTGCCTGCGCAAGAGATTGAGGTGACTTACGCCTCTTCAGGTAAGCTATATGCGCAAATTATTTCTGGCGCACCGTACGATATATTTTTATCTGCCAATCAAGAATTCCCTGCCAAACTTGCCAAAGAGAAATTAGATAATTTAAAGTCTGCTGACAAAACAACTTATCAGCCGTTTACCTATACCCAAGGTCAACTGGCGCTGTATAGCACGACTAAATCTTTACAAGGGCTAAATACTGCTACCTTAAACGAATTATTGACGATGGGTTCTGATAGCAAAATCACCATTGCCAATCCAGAACTTGCCCCTTATGGCCAGTCAGCACAAGCGTATCTACAAGCGCAAAAGATCTTTAACACGCTCACTGAGCAAAATCGTATTATACAAGCTGAAAATATCGGGCAAGCATTTCAATATGCCCATACTGGCAATGTCGATTATGGCTTTGTCGCCCAATCACAGCTAACGGCGATTAAAGCCACGCCTGAGCAGTTTTATACGTTAGCGCCAGAGTCTTACGCAGCTATTTTGCAAGATGGAATAGTGCTTAGTGATGCTACTGCCGCGACAGATTTTTCCAACTATCTGCGCGCGCCTGCTGGACAGCAGTATTTTTCTAAAGCCGGCTATCTTGTGGTTGACCGATAAGGCTTTGTGGATTGACGAATTGATTAATAAATTAAATACATGCGTTTATCGATACACTTGCAAATAAAGTGATTAAGTAGACGGTTAGGATAAATGAAACGGTTAGCATGGACTAAGCCAGTTGATAAGTGACGCTATGATTGCTCAATCTCTGATAGTAGACATGCTAAGCCCCGTTTGGGTAAGTATCAAGCTTGCTGCTATCACCACCTTATGCTTACTGCTGTTCGCTACTCCTGTGGCCTATTGGCTTGCCAAACCCAGCCGTGGGCAAACGGTATCTCGTCTTAAAGTTTTACTGATGGGCATCATTGCCATGCCACTGGTCTTACCGCCTACCGTGATTGGTTTTTATTTATTATTACTGCTAAGCCCCAGCGTTGGTATTGGTAAATGGCTTATCGAGCACAACATCAGCCCCTTGGTTTTTACCTTTGAAGGACTGGTTATCGGCTCCATTATCTACTCCTTACCCTTTTATATTCAGCCAGTTTACGCCCAGTTTTTACGTATTCCAGCAAGCGTCATGGAAGTCGCGCATTTATTAGAACCCAGCCGTCTTAGACGTTTTATAAGGGTCGCCCTACCACAGGCGCGTATTGGAATTATTTTGGGCAGTTTAATCAGCTTTGCTCATACGATTGGCGAGTTTGGCGTCGTGCTTATGATAGGCGGCAGCATCTCAGGTGAGACAAAGGTTGTCTCTATCGCTATCTACGAGCAAGTAGAAGCGCTAAATTATGAGGCGGCACACATGATGTCGGGGATTCTTATCATTATGGGTATTATTATGGTGGCGCTGATTGCTAGTGTTAGCCGGCTTAATCAACGCCCATAGCCATTTAATTAATCAATTAACTCAACTCATCAATTAATAACGAATCAAATTTCTCATGTCAAAAATCAAACTTCTGCATTACTGGTCTTTTTCGCCAAATCCAACTCGGTTGCATAAGCAAATAAAGCTGGCGCACCGCCAGTATGCCAAAATAAAACACTATGGGTTTCTTTGATTTTCCCCGTACGAATCATATCTATGAGCCCGCCCATCGCGCGACCGGTATAAACAGGATCTACCAATATTCCCTCCGTTTGGGCAGTCATGGCAATCGCTTCATTTTCTAATGCACCCACCACGCCATAACCTTCACCAACATAATCTGAGTTAAGAATCAAATCTGACGCGGTAAATTCACAGTCCGCACCGATTAATTTTGCCGTGCTATTAGCAAGCGCCAGTGTATATTGATCGAAAGAGACTTTATCGGTTTCGCCTTTATCAATATTGATGCCCACGATTCGATAAGGTGAGTTAAAGATTTTGTTGCCAAGCATCAAACCTGCCTGCGTGCCGCCAGAGCTCGACGCAAACACGATATGCGTCAAGGAGATGCCCATGCTTTGACGCTGCGACTCTAGCTCTTTAAACGCCTCTACAAAGGCTAACGCACCTCGCTCACTTGAGCCACCGTACGGCACCACGTAGACGTTTTTGCCTTGGTTGGTTAATTGCTCAACGATGCGAGGAATATCTTCGCCTTTGCGATGATTGCCTGCCCAATGGATATGACAACCGAATAGCTTATCTAGCAACAGATTGCCACTTGCCAGCGCTGGCTCTTCGCCGCCCAAGACTAAATGGCATTCCAGCCCTAAGCTTGCCGCCGCCGCTGCCGTCTGACGACAATGGTTTGACTGTATCGCGCCTGCGGTGATAATCGTATCAGCACCTTTCGCAAGCGCATCACCGAGGATAAATTCAAGCTTGCGGGTTTTGTTGCCACCCAATGCCAGTCCCGTATTGTCATCTCTTTTCATATAAATTTTAGGACCGCCCAAGGCGTTACTTAGTCGTTTCAGCTCAATTAGCGGGGTTGGGAAGAAGCCTAATGGCTCTCTAGGTAGGTGGTTATAGTCCATATTTTATTTTATCCCTATTATATTATTTATCTAAAATTTGCATATTGGCACAGCCACAAAAGCAGAGTGAGCTGTGCTGTCTGCTACCTTAAAGCCAGTATAAAACTTAACATGGAAAACAGGCGATATTTCTTATTCGATTAATCATCAATAATAAACAGGATTAACAAAATAATGAGTGGGCTTTTAATGAAAAGTACATAAAAAATCATCAGACACAAAAAAACCTCAAGCAAACTAATACTTGAGGTTGAAACTTTTGTATTAAAACTAAGTTTTAAATATGGCGCAGCGGACGGGACTCGAACCCGCGACCCCCGGCGTGACAGGCCGGTATTCTAACCAACTGAACTACCGCTGCTTAGGTCGTTTTTAGCATCTTGTCCTTATCAATAGGACGCACTCGCTAAAAGAGTGGTGGGTGATGACGGATTCGAACCGCCGACATTCTGCGTGTAAGGCAGACGCTCTACCAACTGAGCTAATCACCCTGAGAAGCATATCAAAAAGCAGTGCTTTTTAGCTTCGCAAAAGAAAATCATTTAAATAAGATTTTCTAAAGCTTTTATTAACTATAGTTGTCACGCTATGGTTAATTTTGAAACGTCTTAATGAGCGTTTCCGACAGCAACTTGCTTTATCAATAAAGCCCCTTGCTGTGGGTGTGTATTATATAGATTTACACATGGCTGTCAAACAGTATTTGCCCTTTTCTTAACTATTTTTGCTGAATTTATCAATTTTACGGGCAAGCCTCTGTTTTCATTGGTTTTATATTTTATACAAAACCAATGATTTTTTCAGCTTATCGGCTATTTCCCTGCTAGCGCTTGCTCAATATCGGACTTAAGCGCTTCAGGCTTGGTGGTTGGCGCATAACGGTCAATGACTTGCCCATCTATACCAATTAAGAACTTAGTAAAGTTCCATTTGATACCGTCTGTCAGCAGCCCGCCCTTTTGATTTTTTAGCCATGCAAAAATCGGATGGGCCTCATCGCCATTGACATCAACCTTAGCCATCATCGGAAAGCTGACACCATAGTTCTTTTGGCAAAACGCACCAATCTCATCGTTAGTGCCGGGGTCTTGAGCGCCGAACTGGTTACAAGGGAAACCAATCACGACCAAGCCTTGGTTTTTATATTGTTGATACAACGCCTCTAACCCTTCAAATTGCGGGGTAAAGCCACATTTACTGGCGGTATTGACGATTAATAGCACCTTACCTTTATAATCAGTAAAGGCTTGCGAGGTGCCGTCCATACGTTCAGCGGTAAAATCGTAAATAGTGCTCATCATTCATCCTTAAATTGATTGTTTTATTGTCTTCAGGTTGATAAGAAATTTGCAGGCTTATAAGAAAAAAGGAAGCACCACGTACTTCCTTCTTATCAGTCTAACTTTGGCTAAAATACTAATTTTAGCCAAACTACGAGCTATATTGACATTTATTCTTCAGTTTTATCCAAATCGATAGATAACGAGTTGATGCAATAGCGCATGCCAGTGGTCTCACGAGGTCCATCAGGGAATACGTGACCCAAATGCGCGCCGCAATTGCTGCACGTGACTTCCGTACGGCGCATGCCTAGCGAGTCGTCGACGTGTTCATCAATGGCGCCATTATCGATACCTTGATCGAAGCTTGGCCAGCCGCAACCGGCATCAAACTTACTGTCCGACTCAAACAAGCTTGCACCGCAGCCTTTACAGCGGTAGATACCTTTATCATTGACGTCGTTATAAACGCCAGTAAATGGACGCTCTGTACCCTTCTCACGCATCACATGATACTCATCGGCACTCAGGCGCTCTTTCCAGTCCGCTTCGGTCAACTGGCTGATTTCTTCTTTGCTTAATTGATTGTCTTGCATCGTTTATCCTTATGGAATATTTGGATGAAATGAGTGGCTATCTCGTTTGTTGTTTGTCATTTTCTCGCAAAACGTTATCGTTCGTTTTTATGAAAATGATAGCCTTTATCTGCTGCTTGCCAGCTGACTATTCAAGGTAGTTATTATAAAGGTGCGCAACTTGCCAGCTGAGAGCTTAAGGTCTTGGGAAAATTATTTAGATAGAGAAGTAAAATATAACAAATTATCTTGCCGCCTAAATGAGTAAAGTTGTAATTTTATTGCATGAGCAGATTACTTATTTACTTACTCTCAATTCATTATTACTGGTTTAATAACTTCTTATTTCACTCACCATTTAGCACCAAATTTGTTTAAAAAAGTCTAAAAGCTAATCATCCAACCTTAAATGCAAGTTATTCTTGCATTGCCTTATAACTTTAAAATTAATTTTATGGATATTCACCTTGATACTTGCATTAGCAGTTACTTTGCAATAATATCTTGCATTAGTACTGGTTTATGGCTAAGTATTCTATTGTCATATTCCATTACAAACGCATTGATTGGTTAATAAAAGGTGTAAATAACGATGGCTGATAGCAAAGAGTTGCAGGCGAACAAAGGCACGCAAGCCGAACGATTGGTACAACTGCGCCGCGATAAAGGCATGACTGCCGAGCAATTGGCGCAAGCGATGACCGCAGCAGGCGCAAAGGTCAGTCGCGGTGCTATTTCTAACTGGGAGCGCGGCACCAATGGCATCGTATCATCGAAGCTGCCGACCTTAGCGCGTATCTTAGGCTGTAGCGAAGGCTATCTATTGCGTGGTGAGCTGCAAAGTGCAGCTAATAGCGATATAGACATCGATAGCAACATTACTAGCAACGCAGATTTAACTCAAAGCATAAATGCTCATAATAAAAATGCAGCCTCTAGCAAGCAAGTTAGCAACGCTCAACCAATGACAAATCAAGCAGCACCACATTCACAAAACAACCCTATGAGTGGTCACTCTATGAACACAATAAAAAAATCCGATAAATTACAAAACGTTTGTTACGATATTCGCGGTCCTCTGCTGCAAACGGCTAATAAAATGGAAGCCGAAGGTAAGCGTATTTTAAAGCTTAATATTGGTAACCCTGCCCCGTTCGGGCTTGAAGCACCGCATGAGATTTTGCGTGACGTGGCGATGAATCTGCCAGAAGCGACGGGATATTCAGACTCACAAGGGATTTTTGCGGCCCGTAAAGCGGTCTTGCAATATTATCAATCAAAAGGCCTGCTATCTGCTGTCGATGTGCGTGATGTGTATTTGGGTAATGGCGTCTCTGAGCTGATTGTTATGACCATGCAAGCGCTCATGAATGATGGCGATGAAGTCCTGGTGCCAATGCCTGATTACCCGCTTTGGACGGCAGCCGCCAACTTAGCAGGCGGTACAGCCGTGCATTATCGCTGTAATGAAGACGACAATTGGCATCCTGATATCGAGGACATCAAATCTAAAATCACTTCTAAAACCAAAGGCATCGTGGTTATTAATCCCAATAACCCAACGGGTGCACTGTATAGCGATGAATTGCTGCTGCAGATTATCGAGGTCGCAAAAGAGCACGATTTAATCATCATGGCCGATGAGATTTATGACCGTATTCTCTATGATGATATGGAACATACACCGATGAGCACCTTGACCGATGATGTGCTTGTGCTGTCTTACAACGGTCTATCAAAGTCGCATCGTATCGCAGGTTTCCGCGCTGGTTGGATGATGGTTTCTGGTAAAAAACACCACGCTGCTGACTTTATTGAAGGTTTGGATATGCTGGCGTCTATGCGCCTATGTTCAAACGTCCAAGGGCAATATGCCATTCAAACCGCGATGGGCGGTTACCAAAGCATGAAGGATTTGACCTCTAAAAAAGGCCGTCTCTATAAGCAGCGTGAAATGGCGGTCTCACGCTTAAACGCCATTAAAGGGATTTCTTGCACCATGCCGCAAGGGGCGTTTTATTGCTTTCCAAAGATGGATCCTGCCGTCTACCCTATCGAAGATGATATGGCGTTTATGATGGATTTATTGGTGGAAGAAAACGTCTTACTGGTACAAGGTACCGGCTTTAACTGGGATGCACCCGACCATTTCCGCTTGGTATTTTTGCCCAATCTGCACGATTTAGAAGATGCCATGGATCGCTTAGAGCGCTTCTTTGCCAAAAAACGTAAACAGTTTGGCACCGAATAGAACTTAGTTTTATTAAATTAACTCTCATTTTAATATAAAAAAACGCTTATCGGCATGATGCTGATAAGCGTTTTTTATGCTGTTAAATAAAGTAGTAAAGTCTCACCGTTAAAAGCTTGTTAAAAACTCATACGGCTTTAATTTAAAAAGCTACCTTAATAACGCTACTTTAAGAACAATACTCTAAAAACATGCCTTTAAAAATATGGCTTTAAAAGTGTCATTTAAAAAACTTTGTCTTAAAAAATATTACTTAAGAAAATATAGCTGATAGCTGACATTGAAGCGGCGGCAGGAAGGGTAATTATCCATGCCAAACCAATAGGCTTCATCAGTGCCCAGTTGGTGTCTCTATTGACGATACCGATGCCAAGTACCGCACCAACTAAGGTATGCGTACTCGATACCGGTAGCCCCATGGTCGACGCGCCCATTACCACAGCAGCAGCAGCCAATTCCGCTGAGAAGCCAGAAGCGGGATGCATTTTTGCCAGATTGGTACCGACGGTTTGAATGACTTCTTTACCGATAAACCAAAGACCAACGATTAGCGCCACACCAAAGGTTAGCATAACTGCAGGTGGTACTGCCGCTTCAGTAGCAATGCTATTGGTACGGATAACGTCCATAATCGCGGCAAAAGGACCGACGGCGTTGGCGATATCGTTTGAGCCGTGACTAAAGGCAAAGGCTGATGCGGTAAAGACTTGCATCCAGCTAAACATAATAAATGTCGCTTTGGTCAAATCTTCCTTATGCTTACCGCGGATACTCTTGGTATAGATATAGGTCGCAAGCCAAACCAGCGCTGCAATCATGCCCATGATTAAAAAGCCTTGCAGCGTCGTCATGCCATTATTGACATTCTTTAAGCCTTTAAATATAACCAAAGAGGCCATGACCGCGCCGCCAGCAGCCGCAATAATAGGTACCCATTGCTTCAATGCTTTTAGCGTATCGAGGTTGCTGCGCTCGTTTTCAATTTCATAAAGCTGTTTGTAATAATCGGTTTCTAAATCTTCAACGTCGCAATCATCATCTTTATAGATTTCCTGATCACGTAACATCGCTGAGGTATAAGCCAGTTGTTCTGATTCGGTCAGACCATCCAGATACTCTTTGTGATTTTGCTTTAAGGTCTTTTTATCGCCTTTTAGCGTCGCAATGTGTGCTTCTGTTCTATCATTATACTCAATGATATTTTTCTTAATTTGGCCATATAACAGGTAGGAGAAGACGCCGCCGAGTAATGGTGATATGACCCAAGAGATAGCAATCGTTCCAATCGTGCCCCAATTTACCGTAGATAACGCCATTTCGGTGCCACCTAACGAGATACCTAATACAATGGAGCTACCAACCACGCCGCCGATAATGGCGTGAGTGGTTGACACTGGCAGACCTTTTTTGGTCGCAAATAACAACCAAAATGCAGCAGCGATAAGCGCTGAGAGCATGACATAAATAAACTGGTTGGGCGTGACCGATAGACCATCTAGGTCGACAATGCCGCTACGGATGGTATCCGTCACCTCACCGCCTGCCAATACCGCGCCCGACACCTCAAATATCGCTGCGATACCCAAGGCTTGCGGAATGGTCAACGTCCCCGCACCCACTGAGGTACCAAAGGAGTTCGCGACGTCATTACCACCGATATTGAATGCCATAAACACACCAAAAGCCGTCGCTACGATAAATAGCGTCGTCTGCTGATGCATAGTGTAATCTAGACCCCACCATAAAAAGTAAGCGGTCATCGCAATCAGTAAAATGGCAAAAAATAGATTGATTCTCATAGAACCGACTGCTTTGGTTGGTCCTGTAGAACTGCTGCTAATACCCATACGTTGATACGTCCTGCGTAAGCTGATTGAAATTATATGTGATTGATGACATTGCGGCGCTATGAATGGTGTTGTTTTCACCACCCAATATTATGATAGCGTGTACGCAACGTGTTTTTGAAATACTGTTTTTTGAACTTGTTTATTGAAGTACTTTTTAAACCACTGCTTTGAAAATTGGTCTAAACAACTAGCCTGCAATACCTTATTGATCCATTACCCAGACGATTTCGTCTGTTTACCATTATTTTCTACTCATACCTAGCATTAATATCTAGCTTAGTTTGCTTGTGATAAAAATATCAGGTAAAAAAACCATCACACAAAATGCCATAAAGCCGCAAGTAGTATTGCCAAATCGTCCGATTACAGCAGCTTGCGGCTTAGGTTTTTATAGTGATAGCGTTGGTTATGACAAATATATGAGTAATGATTAAAGCATTTATATGACAAATACAGTATCCGACTGCTGAGCTATTTTGTAGAAAGCAGAATTTATAATGTGCCTATTATATTAAATATAGACACAGAATGCATGATGATATTGCGAGATTTGTAACTGTGAATGTAAGCGCGATAAAACCTATCAATTTAGTGAAAAATTGTTGTTATATTTTATAATTTGGCTGAGCCAAAATATAATCAATTCTCAAACTTTTTAATCAGTTATCAGACAGTGCTAAAAATAGCTGCTCAATGGCATGGTCTAATACATCTAGGCGCGCTTGCCGCTTTTCATTGGTTGCGATAACACACCAAGGGGCATCCTTTGTGTCGGTACGTGCCAGCATATCAGCTGCCGATTGCACATAATCTGCCCAGTTATCACGATTGCGCCAATCATCATCGGTCAATTTAAACTGCTTATGTGGGATCTCTTCGCGCGCCTCAAAACGCTTAAGCTGCTCTTTCTTATCGATGGCAAGCCAGTATTTGATAACTATCGTGCCAGCCGCTACCAAATCCGCCTCAAAGCGATTGATTTCATCATAAGCGCGCTGCCATTCTGCATCCGTCGCAAAACCCTCAATACGCTCGACCAATACGCGTCCATACCATGTACGGTCAAAGATAGCGATACGGCTGATACGATCGATCTGCTCATTGGGCAGTTTGGTCCAAAATCGCCATAGATAAGGGTGCTGCAATTCATACAGCATCGGCGCGCCAATATTATAAATCTGATACTCGCGTGGGTCGAGCGGCGCAACCAGTCTTTTAATAGCGCCACCCTTGCCAGCCGCATCCATACCTTCAAAGGCAAAGACCACATGCCGACCCTTACGCGCACGTAGAAACTCAGCAAGGCGCGCTTGTTTATCGGCAAGCGCTTCATGATACTCAGGCTTATCTATCTCGGTATCATCGATATTTATCAAAGCTTTAGGTATTTTTACTGGCTCGAATTTTTTAACATTTTCTAGATGTTCGCTTTCCTCTATGCGACTGCTTGCTAACGCTGTTTGCATCGCTTGCAACACTTGATGACAAAAATGCATGGCTGCTTGTGATTTGTCATCACCATCGATAATAATCCAATCTCCCTGCTGGCGTAATAGCGCCGTTGCCACCTCATTAAAAGTTTCGACGACCTTTTTGTTTTTCCAATCAATTTGATATAAAAATTCTGGATCAGCCTTGTCGTCATTTAGCCGCGCCTGCAAGGTTTCGATATCGACATGAAACCAGCATTTGAGCAGCTTGGTTTGATTAGCAGCAAGGTCTTGTTCAAAGGCTTGTAACTTAGTCAGCGCTTGTTTTAAATAGTCTTGCCATTGGCCAATAGGCAAGGCTTTATTTTTCAGCTGCTCATTATTCTTCTCATCACTTTTTTTATGTTCTTTACCTTCATTATCTAGCGTTGCCATACGCATGACGTTATAGAGCAAATCAGCATACCAGTTGCCAAAATAAACCATGACATCGCCATGACGCGGCAGCGCCTTAGTATGCGCCTGCCAAATCGGCTGATGCTCTAAGGGACAATCACCAATGGTTGCCTCGACTTTCAGTAAACGCGGGTCCACCCATTGCCGTAGTTGGGTGACGGCTGTGCCCTTGCCTGCTTGCTCCATACCGTTGACCAATACCAATAATCCTGTTGGTTTATTAATAGTTGGCGGTGTTTGCTGCCGCGTGGCACGCAGAGCAAACTGTGCGGTGACCAATGCCAATCGCAGCGTATCTTTGTCCATAGAAAAGAGATTTAACGGATTGGGTGTTAAGCGCTGCTCGATGACTTGCTTACTAAATTGGTCACTCACAGTTTGTGGCGCTTGGTCCTCAGTCGTATCATTTTTTTTGCTCATGCCCATGCTCGCTTTATTATTAGATAATTTTTTATACAGGTCTTATTTATACAGTTAATCATAGCATTGCGTAAATTCAGTAAATAACCCTGCTATGTAACAGTTTGGCATTTGTATTCTGCGGTATTTTCTTTTAAGGTGAACAAAATCTTGCGAGCATGCTTTAATAGCTGCCTATAAGTATAAAATTTAGTACCCTCTTACCCCTTCTACCCCTTTTACCATCAACTTGATTGATTGTTATTTTTACTTTTTATAGGATTACCTGCCATGACTGCTTTAGCCAATTTACAACAGCACTTAAACCGTTTTTGGGCGCTACCACACCATGAAGATGCTGCCTTAAACACGAAACTTAAAGAAGTGCAAGCATGGCAACAGGCGCGTATTAAGCGTACGCACAGCGCGCTATTTGAACAACCAAAAAACCAATTAATGGCAGATTATTTCTTAACCCAGCTGTACGGTGGTGATGAATTTAAAGTATTGGCAGAGCAATTAGGACGCATCCTTCCTAAAGCCAAAAAACTTGAGCGCCTCGCCAAAGAGTCTTCTTTAGAAGCCGGTAGCATGGGCATTCAAGCGTCTATCTTGGCGATTGAACTTGATTTGCATTTGGCCGAGTGGTTGGTTGCTCAAGATTTAGCGGTTAATGAAGAGAATATGCTTGCCGCCTACCGCGCTGTTGATGAGGCAGATGAGCGCCGCGTGCAAATTAACAACCTAAAAGAAGTTTGCTATCGTACCGATAAAGATCTGAACTCCTTTATGCTCAAAAAAGCCTTTGCAATGGCGAAAGGCGCCGCGTATCGCTATAACTTCCAACCGCTTTACGACTTTATTGATGCAGGCTTTAAGGCCATGAAACCGCTAAAAAGTGTTAGCAGCTTTATCGAACCATTTTGTGAGCGTGAGCTTGAGATTATTGACGAAGTTCACAACACGGATAATGGCGGTAAGCCAGCAACGTTTGGTGTATGATAGGGTCAAATAATGCACGTGGCTCACGGCGCTGTTACTGATCTAACTATAACTATACTTAGATAATGAGTCAACAATGCTCAAATGAGGCTTAAACAGCGCTAAAATACGCCATCATAAAAACGAATAATAGGATAATCGTATGACTGACAACTCAAATAACAGTGCTGCAACTGATGCGACTTCTCATGGTCACCTGCAAGATAAATTGGTCAAAGACAGTATCGCCAACAATCAAAATATCACCGCGCAAGTAAAAGCGCGTCAAAACCATGTTTCTAATACGACGCTTAATGAAAATGCCGCAGTCGATAACAACAATAATAATGACTTCACCCAAGTGCAAGACTTACCAACCGGAACCCCACAAGGTCAACAAACGACTATGCCAAACCATACCACCAACGCTAACGTTAACGCCACATTAAACAACAGCGCAAACCCTACTTCTGCGCAAGCACAAACTGCCAAACAAACCCTATTTAACCAGCGTGATGATATAAATAACCCACATACGCCTGATACTGATGGTAATGAGCAAACGCATTTTGGTTATAAAACGGTCAATAAAGCTGAAAAGCAAGCGCGCGTTGCTGATGTATTCACCTCAGTTGCCAAAAAATACGACATTATGAATGACTTAATGTCATTTGGTATTCATCGTTTATGGAAGCGTTATGCGATTAGCTTATCAGGTGTACGTGCCGGTCAGCATGTGCTTGATATCGCTGGCGGTACGGGCGATTTGGCTAAAGTATTCAGTCGTGAAGTCGGTCGCAATGGTCATGTGGTGTTATCAGACATCAATGCGGCGATGCTAGAAGTCGGTCGTGAGCGCTTGATTAATGCCGGCTGTAATAATGTTGATTTTGTCTTAGCAAACGCTGAAACATTGGCACCATTCGATGATGAAAGCTTTGATTTAATCACGATTAGCTTTGGTCTGCGTAATGTCACAGATAAAGATGCTGCCCTAAAATCTATGTACCGCGTGCTAAAGCCAGGCGGTCGCTTATTGATTTTAGAATTCTCAAAACCTGTCTTTGAGCCTTTGTCAAAAGCTTATGATTTGTATTCATTTACTGCTTTGCCAATTATGGGCAAGCTGATTGCCAATGATGCTGAAAGCTATCAATACTTGGCAGAATCGATTCGTATGCATCCTGATCAGCAGACACTTAAGCAGATGATGCAACAAGCAGGCTTTGAAAATTGCGATTATCATAACTTGACTGCTGGTATCGTCGCGGTCCATCGCGGCTTTAAAGCATAAACACGTTATTTATGCTTAATATCTAGTGATAAAAGCTGGCTATACAAGCTTATTCATAATGTAAAAACGTCTGCTATTAGGCAGGCGTTTAATGATCGTCATAACAGCCAATCTTGAAATATGCGCCACGCTTATGGCGCTCAACCAAACATGCGAGAGCCTTATGCTGACTGTATTACTTTTGGCGGGTGCCGAAAAGCTGATTAATATCGCCATTGCCAGCGATGAGATTACCAAAGCTGGTCTGGCACCGCTTGCGGGCAAAGTGCTGCGTCTAAATATGGGCACGCCTGAAGTGAATTTGGACGTCTTATTTACCGATGAGCGTTTGCGCTTTGAGCCGGTCATGACTGAGAGTGTCTTTGAGCCAAGCGGCAATATGAATGAGCGCCAAAAGGCCAGTCTAGAGCGTGCGCGTCTTGGCCATAGTCGTCCAGACTGCATCATTACCGTTGATAATCCTGCGCAGCTGCTCAACCTGATGCGCGGCACAGAGGGCAACTTGCCTATCGCCGGTGATTACAAAGTGCTGATGCAACTTAAACAACTGGTCGCAGGTTTTGACCCTGATGTCGCAGGACAGCTTGAGCCCTTTATTGGTAAACCGATGGCCAGCCAACTGCATCTTCTCATCTCGCAGCTAAAAGGCAGCTGGCGTCATAGTGCCAAACGCGCCTTTAATGATGTCAGCGACTGGGCAAATGATGTAGCCGGTAATGTTGCTCCTGACCCGATGGAAGCTGCCGAAGTGAATGATTTAAAGCAGCAGTTATTAAAGCTGCGTGCTGATATTGAGCGAGAAGAAGCTAAGCTTGCTGCTATCAAAGATGAGCAAGCACGTTTAAGCAATAATAGATAATAATACGTAGATGCTAAGATTGTTTAAATGCTCTCTATAAACATCTACTGTTATGAAAAATACAATATCTAGCCTATTTTCGAATTTTTAGAGTACCTATATCCCATGCTACTATCCCATCGCGCCCGTTTATTTGAACTTTGGCGTATTGCCGCCGCTTATCGCATTGATACCCATCTGTCTGTCGAAGAAGCGCCGCAGCTGCAACCTTTAGCGCGTTTAATTCGCTTGCATCCAGCTGCTTGGGGTAAAAAACATCAGCCCAATGCCATAAAGTATGCGCTTGAAGATATGGGTACGTTATTTTTGAAACTGGGACAATTGCTCTCGACGCGCCGCGATTTGGTGCCGCCTGAGATTATTGAGCAATTGGTGCAGCTGCAAGATAAGGTCAAGCCTTTCGACTCGGACGTTGCCATTGCCCAAATCCAAGACCCTAAACATGGTTTGGGTCAATCTATCGCAACACTATTTGCCCGCTTTGACGTTAAGCCGTTAGCAGCAGCCTCTATCGCCCAAGTACATACGGCGGCTCTGCACGATGGACGTGAGGTAGTGGTAAAGGTGGTTCGCCCTGATATTCGCACCACTATCGTTGCTGACTTTGAACTATTACGTGAGCTTGCCAATTGGGCATCGGCGCGTATCGAAGCGGCGCGTGCCATCCATATCGTTGATATTGTCGAAGACTATCGCCAAGTGATGCTTAATGAATTGGATTTGACCTTAGAGGCAGACAATACCACCCAGATGCGTAATAACTTCTTGGGTTCAGCACTGATGTATGTGCCTGAAGTTTATGATGCGGCCAAAAACGTCATGGTTATGGAGCGTATCCAAGGCGTTCCTATCTCGCAGGTTGAGGTGTTTGATAAGCTTGGTTATGACCGTGCAGCACTGGCAGAAAAAGGCTTAACGATATTTTTCACCCAAGTATTTCGCGATAATTTCTTTCATGCCGATATGCATCCGGGTAATGTCTTTGTAGAAACGCCGCCGGTTAAAACGCTCACTGCAGATATGGCAGCGATTGACTTGGGTCATGAGCCGCGCTATATCGGCCTTGATTGCGCCATTATGGGTACGCTATCTAAAGACGACCAGCTTATTGTCGCGCGCATGCTTTTGGCGGTAATGAATAACAACTTTACGGCGATGGTTGATATCGTCAGCCGAGCGGGGTGGATACCGCCCAATACCGATAAGCATGCCTTGATGCGCGATATGAAACGCACTGTCGGTCCAATGCTACAAAAATCTATTAACGATATCGACTTTGCTGGTGTGTTGATGCAGATTTTAGATATCGCGCGTCGCCATCATATGAGTATTCCGCCGCAATTGATGCTGCTACTCAAAACTTTGGTGCATGTCGAAGGACTTGGTCGTGATTTATATCCTGATCTTGATATCTGGTCACTTGCTAAGCCCATTTTAAGCGGCTGGATTAAAGAGCAGCTCGATCCGATGCGTAATCTGCAACATCTGCGTCAGCAGTTGCCCGAGATTCTATTATCAACGACTGACATTCCTAAGTTGCTAGACCAAGGACTACAAAGCCTTGCCTCACAAGGGTCAAGACAAGACAGCCAGCTACGAGAGATACAACAAATTCGCGCTGATATGCTTAATGATCGTCGCCGTGATTGGCTAGCGTTGTCAGGTTTTGCCGTGTTTATTGCCATCGCCACACAAATCGGTTGGTTTGCGCCTATCTTTTATTTATTGGCTATGATTGTCGTTATTTGGCGGGTTCTAGCTTAGATTGCTGATTTTTTAACGACAAAAAAGACCCGTTAATAGTTATAAAAGTTAAATTTTAATCTAATAAGCTCTAATTCCTTTTCATTGTCCTTTAACGGCAATCAAAATGAATTAGAGCTTAACTTTTTATCTTATCTGACAGCTTGTTTTGTCAGTTAAAATACGTCTTATATGGAGAATTTACCTATGTCGACCATATCATCTACATCACCTTCTCAGTCTCATGATTCAGTCAAACCAAATCATAGTGATGCTATTGCCGCTTTGCAAACACGCTTTGGCAAACAACTGAGCACCAATACCACAATACGTGAGCAGCATGGTCATACCATGACGTGGCTTGCCAATCAGCCACCCGACGCGGTATTGACGGTACAAGATAAACACGAGGTTGCTGCTGCGGTTGAGATTTGCAATCAGTATCAGATGCCAGTGATTGCCTTTGGTATTGGCTCATCCTTAGAAGGTCAATTAAATGCGCCTTATGGCGGGCTATGTATTGATATGCATGCGATGGATACGATATTACAGGTTAATAATGAAGACCTGACCGTTACCGTACAACCTGGCGTCACACGTGAGCAACTTAACCATTATTTACGTGATACCGGCTTGTTCTTTCCGATAGACCCCGGTGCCAATGCCAGTATTGGCGGTATGGTCGCTACTCGCGCCTCAGGCACTAATGCTGTCCGCTATGGCACCATGAAAGATGTGGTACTCGCCCTTGAAGTCGTTACCGCAAGTGGAGATATTGTCCGCACTGGCACCCGTGCTAAAAAGTCTGCTGCTGGTTATGATTTGACGCGATTGATGATCGGTTCAGAAGGTACGCTTGGTATCGTCACCGAAGTCACGCTCAAGTTATTTGGTATTAGCGAATGTATTGGCAGTGGTATCTGCCACTTCCCAACGATTGAAGATGCTTGTCAGGCGGTGATGTTGACCATTCAAATGTGCTTGCCCATTGCCCGTATTGAGCTGCTCGATGCGATGCAAATAAAAGCCTGTAATCAATACGCTAATCTTGATTTAACTGAGACACCTACGCTATTTGTAGAGTTCCATGGCACAGAAGCCAGCGTCGCTGAACAAGCGCAAATCTTTACCGATATCATCGAAGAATTCGGCGGTACGGACTTTGCTTGGGATACCAACGAAGCCGAACGTAAACGTCTGTGGCAAGCACGGCATAACGCCTATCATGCTAGCTGTGCACTACGACCTGAGGCAAGCGCCTTATCGACTGACGCCTGCGTGCCCATTTCACGCTTGGCAGAATGCGTCAGTGAGACAGCAAAAGATATCGAAGCGTCTGGCATGATTGGACCTATCGTCGGTCACGTGGGCGATGGTAATTTTCATGTTTTATTATTGGTCGATACCAACAACCCTGAAGAAGTCGCCACCGCCGATGGTATCATCAGCCGCCTTGCCAGCCGTGCTATTGAGATGGATGGCACCTGTACCGGTGAGCACGGTATTGGACAAGGTAAGCAGAAATATATGCAACAAGAGCACGGTAATGCCTTAGTGTTGATGCAAGCAATTAAGTCAGCGCTTGACCCCAAAAACATTTTAAATCCCGGTAAAATATGGCCTGAAGCTTTACCCACTATTTAATAAGCTTATTAAAATCAAAGCAAAAAAAATGCGTCTGTGTTTAATTAAAAAATTAGACGCAGACGCATTTTTGGTTTTAATATGGTTCATTTATTTTGAAGCAAATGCGAGGCTGCAGATATGAATTTTTCAAAGCCTCTGGAGTGCAAAGCACACAGCAAGCGAGAAAAATTTATACCTGCACAATGCTATTAAAGATATACCTCGTGCGTTTTGAATTGACTATTCTATAACATCTGATCAATCGCCATTTGCGTCAATACCCGACCACGAGCGGTACGCAGTACATAGCCTTGCTGAATCAAATACGGCTCAATCACATCTTCAAGCGTACCGCGATCCTCAGCCATGGCTGCTGCTACTGCTTCAACCCCTGCTGGACCACCATCAAAACGCTCTTGCAATATTTCGATATAACGTCTGTCTAAATGATCAAGCCCACGTCTATCTACGGCCAGCATATCGAGCGCACTGCCCGCTATCGCGCCATTGATACTACCGTCGCCTCTCACTTGCGCATAATCACGCACACGGCGTAATAATCGATTGGCAATCCTTGGCGTACCACGCGCACGGCGAGCAATTTCTACCGCACCATCTTCACTCATCGGTACCCGCATCAAACGCGCGGCACGGCTAACAATCGTCGTCAAATCAGCAATATTATAAAACTCTAAGCGCTGCACAATCCCAAAACGATCACGTAATGGCGAGGTTAACAGCCCTGCTCGTGTGGTTGCCGCAACTAAGGTAAACGGCGGTAAATCAAGCTTGATAGAACGCGCTGCCGGCCCTTCACCAATCATGATATCGAGCTGGAAATCTTCCATCGCTGGATAAAGGATTTCTTCAATAACAGAGCTCAAGCGATGGATTTCATCGATAAAGAGTACATCACCTTCTTCTAAATTGGTCAGCATGGCGGCTAAATCACCTGGACGCTCAAGCACTGGCCCTGACGTTGAGCGCAGATTGCCCCCCATCTCACGAGCAATGATATTGGCAAGGGTTGTCTTCCCTAAGCCCGGTGGACCAAAGATAAGGGTATGATCCAACGGCTCGTTACGGCCTCTGGCAGCGCTAATGAACACTTCCATCTGCTCACGCACCACCGGCTGACCGATATATTCAGCCAATAATGCTGGTCGAATATTAGAGTCAGGCGCATCACCTGCCCCTTCTAACGGATTAATCAAACGATCTTGCATCATAGGTTTTATCATTTTATTAAAATAATTATTTTTAAAAGACTAGGTAATAAACAGCATAACCAAACGCTACGTATAAGTCATGCAAAACATCATAAAGCAGCGAGTCAAAAAAACACAGCCTAAAACGAAAATAAGCGACAATGAATGTCGCTTATCTTTTGAAGACTTATTTATACTATAGAATAACGCGCTCACATTACTTAAAAGCCAGATAGCTGTTGCAAGGTGGCTTTTAGCAAGCTTTGCGTATCTGCAAAGGTAGCGCCATTACTCTTAGCGGCTTTAATCGCTTGCTGCGCTTCTCTTTCTTTATAACCCAAACTAATTAACGCGCCTTCCACCTCAGCGATGATACTGCCTTCAGCAGAAATGGGCACAGGCTGAATCGCAAACTCTAAATTACTGTTATCAACCTCAATATTTTTTAGCTTGTCTTTTAGCTCAATCAATAAACGCTGCGCTGTCTTTTTACCGATACCAGGAATCCGCGTCAATGCCGCCTCCGACTCTTGCTCGACATGCATTTTTAGCTCAGCAGCTGACATCGCAGACAGCATAGCCAATGCCATTTTTGCCCCAACACCATTGATTTTAATCAATTGACGAAAGACATCGCGCTCTTTACGATCGATAAAGCCATAAAGCAGCTGCGCATCTTCGCGCACATGAAAATGCGTCCAAATGCTCGCCTGCTCATTAAGACGCAACTGGCAAAACGACGGTAGCGGCAGCTCTATATCGTAGCCTACGCCAGAGGTGGTCATGACACAGGCAGTCGGCGCCATCAAATACTGCACCTGTCCGCTAACCAATCCAATCATCATTCATCACCTTTTATAGAACCGACGTACAGTACATAAGTACAAAGCTTAAATATAGAAGCTGCGCTAAAAATAAGCCACGCTGCTATGATTAAATGAGCATATCTTGTTGGCAACGCTTATTTATAAAAATCGACCATACCTTCAAGGCTGATTGGACGAATCTTATGTGCTTGACCAGCAGAACCAAAAGCTTCAAAGCGATTGGTACAGATATCTGACATCGCAACCATAGAAGCTTTAAAGTATTTACGTGGATCAAATTCGCTTGGGTTTTCTGCAAGGAATTTACGGATTGCACCCGTTGATGCCAAACGCAAATCAGTATCGATATTTACCTTACGTACACCATGCTTAATCGCTTCAACGATTTGCTCAACCGGTACACCATAAGTCTCACCGATGTTACCGCCATTTTCATTGATAACTTTTAGCCACTCTTGCGGCACTGACGACGAGCCATGCATAACCAAATGGGTGTGCGGAATACGAGCATGAATCTCTTTTACGCGCTCAATGGATAAGATATCGCCTGTGGGTGGACGGGTGAATTTATACGCACCATGACTGGTACCGATAGCAATCGCTAGCGCATCCACATTGGTATCTTTAACAAACTGTTCAGCTTCATCAGCGCTGGTCAATAGCTGCTCATGATCCAATACGCCTTCTGCGCCTGAGCCGTCTTCTTCGCCTGCCATTCCTGTCTCAAGGCTACCTAAGCAACCAATTTCACCTTCTACAGAGACACCGCACGCGTGTGCCATTTTGACCACTTCGCGGGTTACGCTAGCATTGTAGTCATAGTCCATTGGCGTTTTGCCATCTTCACCAAGCGAGCCATCCATCATCACTGATGAAAAGCCCTGCTGAATTGAGCGCTGGCAAATAGCAGGTGACATACCATGATCTTGATGCATTACTACAGGAATATGCGGCCACTCTTCAATCGCAGCAATAATCAGATGACGTAAAAACGCAGAACCTGCATAACTACGGGCGCCGGCACTGGCTTGAACAATGACAGGTGAGTCACAGGCGTCGGCCGCCATCATGATTGCACGCATCTGCTCTAAGTTATTGACGTTAAAGGCAGGAACACCGTAGCTGTGCTCGGCGGCATGATCTAGAAGTTGACGTAACGATATTAAAGCCATAAGACGCTCTCTGATTAAATTTTGAATATGATATTAAGAAATCATTCTTAAAAATACGATGTTGCAACAATTGCCCTAAAATCCTAGCCTTATATAGCCAGACCAGCGAAAAACTGGTGTTTTTTATCGTAATTATTACGCCGTGATTATAGCAAAAATTGTCACCGCTTCGTAGCGCTTAGCCGACTATTTATTTCTTTGCTTAATTTATAAAAAATACGGTCGGTTTTTATCAATCTATTTGGTAAGACTTATCGCCTATACAGCTCTATTAAAAATACGTATAAAACCAAATACCTTATGTCTTTGATTTGGCTGTGCTAGATGAATGTTTTAAATACAAAAAAGCCTTGGCTATTACCAAAGCTTTTTAAATATTTTGAGGGCTTATAAAGCAATTGGTATTTATAACCAATGCTTAAAATTAAAACTACTAATTAGTACTGTTGCTCTGCTTCTACTGCGTTTTCACTGGCTTTATCTTCAACAGCAGCTGCGCCATCGGCAACCACGCCAGCAGTAGCGGACACGGCTTCATTGGCGCCTACCACAACCGCTTCACCAGTATTTGCTAGTGCATCAGTAGCAGCAGCACCGGCAGTTTCAGCGCCTTCGGCAACTTCAGTACCGGCGTTTTGAGCAGCAACTTCAGCTTCAGCAGCAGCAACTTCAGCTTCAGCAGCGGCAGCATCAGTGTTAGCAGCAGTATCTTCAGCAGCAGAATCAGCAGCAGCTGCCGTTTTATCTTGTGTTTCTTGGCTACATGCAGTGATTGCAAAAGTACCAGCAAGTACGCTAGCAAGTAATAAATGACGTTTTAACATAATAAACCTCTCGTAAATAAAGCATGCCAAATACATGATTTGCGCTATTTTATAGAGTGCAAATTAGACATGCAATAACAATTTTCAGTATAGAAACAAATAATTACCACTTAATAATAATCAGTGACCACTCTTACTTCTTGCTTTCATATTGACAGGTTAAGCATCAATTGAAAGCCAACCATAGCGGTCACCTTATATTTTATTATTTATATGGCCTAACTTTTTATAGCCTAACCTAGATGCTCACGATAAGTTGTACGTCTACTGTTACTTAACTGCTGAAGTATCGTTAAGCGCTATTCCTGAATTTGTAAGGCAGCAACAGCAGGTAACACCTTACCTTCTACAAACTCTAAGAACGCGCCGCCGCCTGTTGACATATAGCTGACACCATCAGCCACTTGATATTTATCAATCGCCGCTAAGGTATCGCCGCCGCCAGCAATCGAGAAACCCTGGCTGTCTTTAACAGCATTTGCTACGATTTGGGTGCCCTGACCGAAAGCATCGACTTCAAAAACGCCGACCGGACCATTCCATAAGATGGTTTTTGCCTTGATGATAGCATCAGCCAATTGCTTAGCACTTGCCGGCGCGATGTCTAAGATCATGTCATTGTCACCAATGGCATCGACAGATTTGATAGTTGCAGTAGCTTGTTGTAATGAGCCGGTAAAGTCATCAAAGTTGATGTCGTTTTTATCAGCAACGACCACATACTCAGGTAATAAAATCTCAGTTTTACTCATGATATCACGAGCAGTGTCCACCAAGTCCGCCTCATATAAGGAAGCGCCAACGCTATAACCTTTAGCTGCTAGGAAAGTGTTGGCAATACCGCCGCCAACGATAATCTGTGAGCATACTTCAGCCAAGCTGTGCAAGACTTCAAGCTTAGTCGATACTTTCGAGCCACCAACGATTGCTAGCATCGGCTGTGCAGGCGTTTCAAGTGCTAAGCTCAACGCATCAAGCTCTGCTGCCAGTAAAGGTCCGGCGCAAGCTACTTTGCCTGCTTGGTGCATGGCTTGGGTCACGCCTTCAGTTGATGCTTGCGCACGGTGGGCAGTACCAAAGGCATCCATGACAAATACGTCGCACAACTCAGCGTATTTCTGCGCCAAATCGGCATCGTTTTTCTTCTCGCCTTTATTAAAGCGCACGTTTTCTAGTAATACGACTTCGCCGGCGTTGATTGTCACGCCTGCAGTCAAATAGTCAGTGTTTAAGCTTACTGGCTTTGATAGTTGTGCGGCTAATTTATCGCTTAGATACTCAGCGACCGGTGCGAGCGAATATATGGCTTCAGGGTTGCTTTCAGTCGGACGACCAAGGTGTGAGCAGACAATCACCGCCGCGCCTTTTTCTAGCGCCATTTTAATGGTAGGCAAACTGGCTTGCAGGCGAGCGTCACTGCTGACTTTACCGTCTTTGATAGGCACATTTAAGTCTTCACGAATCAATACCACTTTATCGGTTAAGCTCAGCTCACTCATACGCAAAAAATTCATTACCTGCTCCTATGCATCATCTATGGTTAATCTGCCGTGTGGCTTTTTATTAATGTCTAAATAATATTGTTCAAATCATCTAGTGGGTTGCTCTTTGGCTGTTGTTACTTGTGGTTTTATAAAGACAACCCAACAAGAATTTGCGGCGGTGTATTCTAGCAGTTTTCTAGCAGATGCTCATAAAGAACCTGCATAAATTTCACCCAGTAAGCTTAGACAATAAAAAAATGGGCGAAATTTCGATAAAAATCAGTAACATTTCGTGGTGGTACTCACTCGTTAGGCTGTTTATGATAAAGCGGTTAGTGATAATAAACTGCTAGTAATAATTAATGCCAACAATAAAAATAACCCATTAGGAGAACCCAATGAGTATCGACCTTAAAACAGCTAAACAAGAACTATTAAAACTCAAAGAAGAGTATGAGACTCGTATCAATAAAATCGAGGATCATATCCAAAACCCACAAGACGACCTCAATGAACATTGGGAAGATCAAGCCATCTCTTATCGTCAAAACGACATGCGCACAAACTTAATGGGCGAAGCACGTCAAAGTTTAGTCTATGTTGAAAACGCGCTAAGCCGCATTGAAAATGGTACTTACGGTGAATGTGAAGTCTGCGGTGAAAAAATTGAAGAACAACGCTTAAAAGCATTACCTTACGCGACTCTCTGTATGGAACACGCTGAGTAACACTTCAGTGTTATTTTAACTTGAGCCTTATTTTAACTTCACTGTTATTTTAACTTTATCGTTTATACCGCAGGCGCACGCCAAGTATCGAGCGCCTGCTGCCATTGCTGACAACGCGCAGTGATTTGCTGCACAGGCAAGTCCATAATATCTCCAACGACCGCCACATAAGCAATCGGCAAACCTGCCAGCTCAACGATATTTTCTGCGCTTAAGCCTCCAATCACACATATATCAATCCCTTGCTGACAGCCATCAATAAGCTCTTGGCGTGAGATAATATTGGCATTGGGCTTGGTGTTTGAGGCAAAAACCGCCCCCATCGCCGCATAGCTTGCGCCCTCTTTTTTGGCTTCTTTGACTAAATCTACATCACCATGACAAGTACGACCAATAATCTTTTTGGGCGCTAGTTGACATTTAGCATCATTAATATCGCCATCTTGTTGACCTAAATGCACCCCAACACCAAGTTTTTCGGCAAGTGTTATATCATCATTAATGACCACTGGGACATTATAAGTTTTTGCCAAACGGACTATTTGCAGCGCTTCATCATAGAGTTTTGCGGCGCCATCAGGCAGCTGTAAAATCTTTTTACGGCGGATTTGCAATAGCGCTATCAACCCTGTCGCGAATGCTGCTTCTAATTTGGCATATAAAACTGCAAACTCATCGTCATTGGTAAGTAAGTATAGTTTGGGAGCTCGCGTAACAGCCGATGCTTGATTCATATGATTTTTCCTGAAAGACGCCCTAAATTCAACACAATAAAAAGGCTGTTATATCGCATAACAGCCTTTTTTATAGATACTAAAACAGCAAGCTTACACCGTACGGCGAGTCGCCAAGCTGTTTAGAATGTTTTTAGCATCACCCCAACGCGTCGCTGAGCTGTTCGCACCTAAAATCACAATAATTGCAGGGCGATTATTAACGCGGGTTTCCATCACCACACAACGACCAGCTTCATTAATAAAGCCTGTTTTTGAGATACCAATCGGATAGCTACCATCACGCACTAAGCTGCTGGTGTTATTGGCTTTATAAGTACGGTTGCCGCTTGAAAAGTTAGAGACATAAAAGTCGTAACTTTTGGTGGTAGAAAAACGACGAATGACATCGTAATTACCTGCAGCACGAACCATTTTTACCAAATCATTTGACGAAGCAACGTTACGCTTATCAAGACCCGTTGGATCACCGAAAAAAGCAGTAGTCATACCCAAGTCTTGTGCTTTGCGATTCATCGCACGGATAAAGGCACTATAACCACCTGGATAATTACGCGCTAGACTTTTTGCCGCAGGATTTTCTGATTTCATTAATGCCATCAGTAACATCTCAGCACGGTTTAGGCGGTCGCCCGACTTAAGGTTTGAGCTGGCGCGTTTAGGACCGACGAAATCTTCTGGGTCAAGGGTAAGCTCTTCACGCATGTCGAGACCGGCATCTAAAACCACCATCGCCGTCATGACTTTGGTGATACTGGCCATTGGACGGGCAATATCAGCGTCTTTTTCGTAGATAGATTCGCCCGTTTCAGCATCGATGACCGCAACACTGCGCGAATCGGTACTGATTGGAATCATACTACTGCTGCCAAAACTGCCACGATAGGTGGTGTTATAGCTGTTGGCGTTAGTCGTATTGCTAAAACTATTATTACTATTACCAAACGTGCGGGTATTGGTAATATTGGTGGTACCGTGACCGTTATCTACTTTTTTAATCGCCGAGCCGCTATTACTATTATTGGCTTTATACATGATGCTGCGAGCTTCAGACAGGCTATCGGCACCGCCCCAGCTCACACGAGCGCTAGACTCTGAGCTAGAACCACCATTAATTGTAAGTGCGGCTTGTGCAACACTGCCCAAACTCAATGAAATCAGAGCAGCGATTAATTGCTGTTTGGTTAATGGTAGTTGCTTCATTATGCCTCCTGCTGCCGCGCTGCCATTAGTTAGAGAGTCAGTTACATACTCACTAACAGCAACCACGTACGTAGCGTTTATGGATGTGTTTGTAGATACTCACATAGAGTTTTTGTATTTTTAGTGTATCATGGTTTGCATTTAAGTTTAATCTACTAAATCAATTAGATGTCATTTTTTAGCCACATTCAAACTTTACTACATTTACTTTATATTACAGCAATATTTATTAACACTGGCGCAATATAGCCTTACATTTAAGCTTATAACCTCTTAATTGCAAAGTTAATATTAAACTATGACGCATAATATCAGTGTCTTTGTTAATTGATATACTTATAGTAGCGAATTTTTAGAGTATTTCAATAAAGCAATTCAATAAAGCACCCAAAAATAAGACACGCTAAACAGCTTAACATTAGCAGTGCGCCCTTTATTCTGACAGATAGAAAAGAGTATAACTATGATTCGAGTATTAGTAGTAGATGATCATGATTTGGTGCGGATGGGCATTAGCCGTATGTTGGCAGATAGTGCCGATATCGAAGTCGTCGGCGAGGCAGATAGCGGCGATATGGCGATTAAAATAGCCAAGCAGCTACGCCCTGATGTGATATTGCTGGATGTCAATATGCCCAACATTGGCGGTCTTGAAGCCACCAAACGCTTGGTTCAGTTAGATATGGGCATCAAAATATTGGCCGTCAGCAGTATGTCAGCGCAGCCTTATCCTTCGATGCTCATCAAAGCGGGCGTTAATGGTTATATTACCAAAGGCACGCCGCTTGATGAGATGATACGCGCGGTCAAAAAAATCTATCAAGGTGGGCGTTATTTTAGTCAAGACGTCGCCGAGCAATTGGCTGACGTGCTTTTATCTGATAACGCCAGCTCGCCTTTTGACTTATTAAGTGACCGCGAAAAACAAGTCGCTATGATGGTAGTCAACTGCCAAAGTCCGCAGCAAATCGCTGATCAGTTGTTTGTCAGTGTAAAAACCATCAACACTTATCGCTATCGTATTTATGAAAAAGTCGGCGTCGATAGCGATGTGAAATTGACCCATCTAGCCATTCGTCATGGTCTTATTCAACCGTAAATTACTAAGTATAAATTACTAAGTATAAGCTACTAAGTATAAGCTACTAAGTTTAGTAAGCACCTTCCCTTCTATTACGCTCAACTTAAAAGGCTTTAGAGCCAGTGAAAACTTTAAAGCCTATGAAACCTCCAAAGCCTGTGCCATCGTCAAAGTCTAAGCAACATGAGCAACATGAGCAACATAAGAAATCTGCTCCTAGCGTTATAACCGCTATCACGGATTATTTGCAGCGCGACGATACCTTGCCGTTGCCGCAGCTACGCAGGTTGGGTTTGATCTATAGCAGCTATCGATTTATTCTCAGCCTGTTTTCTATGCTGATGGTCTATATCACGGCTCGCTCTAGCGATGGCTCATCATTACCAAGCTTTTTGCAGCAAACCGCGCTCAGCTTTTATGTCCTGCTGAGCCTGATTTTACTCGGTTTATTTTATGTGGTGACCAAGCATCTACGGCGACAGCTGGCTTTTGGTTTAGTAGTAGATGTCATCATTTTAAGCTTATTACTTTATACCGCTGGCGCGCCCGATTTGCAGTTGACCATGCTATATATGGTGGTAGTCGCCGCCAGCTTTATGCTTTTACATAGCTCGCAAGCGCTTATCATTACCTTGCTTGCGATTATCTTTGTTATCTATCAGCAGTTTTTTTATGCCATTGCCAACAGTATGAGTTTGGCAAATTTGGGTGACGCGCTACTGATGTCAGCCAGCTTTTTAGCAGTGGGTGGCTTAAGCTGGTCAATCTCACAGCGTTTGGTTCAGCTTGAAAAGGTAGCGGCAAGCCACGCAAAAGAAGTCGAACGCTTAAACGTCATTAATCAAGAAGTCATCACGCAAATGGTCAATGGCGTTATCGTCATCGACTCTAAGCATGTTGTGCTGGCAAACCTTGCCGCCCATCAACTGCTCAGTATTCCAAACCCTTCCCCGCTAGTGATAACAGAAGCGGTCAATATCAGTCAGATGCTAAAAACCCCAAGCGAGACGGCGAAAAAAACGTCACACTATAATGAAAATCAACCCGTATCTGATTTTCAGCAGCAGCTGCGCGCACAACATCTGCAACTACTCGAAGCCTGCTTATCGGTAGAGGCTGGTCAATCTCGCACTTTTATTTATGAGTTACCAGCCGTAGCCAATGCTTCAGTCGTCGGAAAGCTGCGTGTCGAGATTATCCCTTTAAAAGATGACAGCAAGCTAATCATATTAGAAGATTTACGCCGTGAACAAGCCAGTGCGCAGCAATTAAAATTGGCCTCTCTAGGACAGCTTACCGCTAGTATTGCCCATGAAATAAGAAATCCTTTAGCAGCAATCTCCCAAGCCAGCCAATTATTAATAGAAGATATCGAAGAAAGTCAGACAGCAGATAACGACACAAGTACCAATGACAAGATGGCTGGCAACCATGAGCTTTATAAAATGATATTTACGCAGACCAAGCGCGTCAATCGCATTATTGAAGATGTCTTAAAGCTGTCTCGTCAGCAGATTGCCAACCAGCAAATGATTGTCCTTGCGGATTGGATGCCAACATTTTTAGACAATTACTTTCAAGGTCACGATGTTTTTTTACGCAGCCATACGCAGCCGACAATCTCGTTTGACACGCACCAGTTAGAGCAAATTCTTATCAATTTAATTAACAATGGTTTACGTCATAGCAGCTATGCTAACCCTCATGCTATTGTGGAAATCGAGATTTATTGTGCTGATAACGATGTTATAATTGATGTGTTGGATGATGGTACGGGCGTTAGTGATGTGGATTTAACCCATTTATTTAATCCGTTTTTTACCACCGATAAAGCTGGCACAGGTTTGGGATTATACTTATCGCAAGCATTTTGTGAGGCCAATCATGCGCGCCTGCTTTATATTCCGGAACATAAAAAAACCTGCTTCCGTTTGATTGCCCCTGCCATCCAGCATGACGTCCATGAAAGTACAAATGAAAGCATATAGGAAGCGTTTGCCTAATAATTGAAAACCTATAAATGTCTCATAAACGCTACTATTTATGCACTATAAACCTTGATACTTATGCACTATAAACTTTGATACGATGATTTTTTAATACCTTTTTAACACCCTTGTAGTACTTGAAGACAATGAAGTACTTGAAAACAATGAGATGATGTATGACCACAACCGCGCTAGTCGTTGATGACGAAATAGATTTATGCCGCTTGATGCAAATCACGTTGACCAAGATGGGCATCAAAAGTGATGTGGCCTATACTTTGTCGCAAGCCAAATCCTATTGGCAAGAAAATGACTATGATTTTTGTCTAACCGATTTAAAATTACCTGACGGTTCAGGATTAGAGTTGGTTAAGCATATTAGCGGCAGCTCAACGACGCCCATTGCAGTGATTACGGCACACGGCAGTATGGATTTGGCGATTGAAGCGTTAAAACTAGGCGCTTTTGATTTCGTAAATAAACCCCTTGAGCTGCCTCGTTTGCGTCAATTGGTTGAAAGCGCCCTTAAGGTTATTCATCAAGATAATGTGTCCAAGTCGACGCCTGAGCGTTCACCTGAGCAGCAAATGCTCGATAGCCGTTTGATTGGCGACTCTGCTGTCATGCATCCGCTAAAAAATACCATTTTAAAATTGGCACGCTCACAAGCGCCGGTTTTTTTATCAGGGGCTTCAGGTACAGGTAAAGAAGTGGTGGCGCGCTTGATTCATGACTTAAGCCCGCGCCGCGATGGTAGCTTTGTGCCGGTCAACTGCGGGGCAATACCGTCAGAGCTGATGGAGTCAGAATTTTTTGGTCATAAAAAAGGCAGCTTTACCGGCGCTGTTGCCGATAAGCAAGGACTGTTTCAACAAGCCAATGGCGGCACGCTATTTTTGGATGAGGTCGCCGACTTACCACTAGCGATGCAAGTTAAATTACTGCGGGCTATTCAAGAGAAAACCGTGCGCGCAATCGGTGATACCAAAGAAGTACCGGTCGATATTCGTATTTTATCGGCGACCCATAAGGATTTAAATCAGCTGGTGCAAGCGGGCAATTTTCGCCAAGATTTGTATTATCGTATTAATGTGATTGAGCTTAAACTGCCAACGCTCAACGCGCGGCGTGATGATATCCCTGTATTGGCTAAGCACTTTTTGGCACTAATCGCCGATGAATGGCAATTAGAATCGCCGCCAACACTGACTGACGGTGCTTGCGCGCGCCTGCAACATCATGACTTTGCTGGTAACGTTCGTGAGTTGCGTAACGTCCTTGAGCGCGCGGTAACGTTAGCAGAAACGTCGACTATCGATGCCAGTCATCTAGGTCTACCTGATGTTGATAGCAACCAAGAAGTAGTTACATCTGCCAGTCAAAATATCAGTACCAATAAAGCGACAATCTCGAACGCTTCTCTTTCAAATAAAAGTGAAAGCTCGGTAACTGACCCAATAAAAGATAATGCCATAAAAAGTAAGGTACAAACAGACAGCACGCAACAAGCGAAAGCGAATATACATCCTTATCGAACCACCACTCAGCATTATCCTTCAATGAATACAAGCCCAGCGAGCACGCGCTCAGCAGAAAATGCCGAAAAAACTGCTGATAAATCGGTGGCTAGTAGTTTAGATGCGTCAATAAACAATCAAGCTGATAAGCAAGACAGTCTAAGTAAGTCAGGGCATAAAGAAGATATTGCCGCTGGTCACTTACCTGCCCAAGGCTTAGAGCATTATCTACAAGAACAAGAAAGACGGCTGATCATTACAGCGCTTAAGCAAACCAACTGGAATAAGACCCAAGCGGCCGAACTATTGGGTACGACCTTCCGCTCCTTGCGCTATCGCATGACCAAGCTAGAGATTGCCGAAGATCAATCTGAATCATAAGTAATAGCGACTGTTAAAGCGATGCCTTGATTTAAACTCTACTTAAATTAACGTTTGTCTTTAGCAGTCGGTTTATCAATCACATGGTCGATGACCGTATTGTTTTGAGTGACTTTCTTTTTAATCGCTTCGTCTTTAATAGACTTATCTTGCTTAGCACCGCTGTCTGCCTGTGCCTTACGTACAAAGCGAATACCCGAAGGCAGTGCTTGCTGACGGAGTAAATCAAGCGCCTGTTGCTCCCATGTGCTCTCATTACCCAACAACGTCACATCAGGCTCTACCCCAACCCCATCTATCTTTTTACCCAATGCGGTCATATAGTTGGCAACCGTCAGCTTGACCGCCTGCTCATCATTCAGCGGGATAACGGACTGTACTGAGCCTTTACCATAACTGACCTCGCCCAAGATAGTGGCGCGCTTCTGCGCTTGCAAACTGCTGGCTAATACCTCGGCGGCAGATGCTGAATAACGGTTTTGCAAAACCACGACGGGCAACGCTTCTAATAACGCGGCACCTTGCGTCGATAGCGTGCGCGAGTCACTTTGACGACCTTTTACTTGTACCACATCGGTATCGGTCATAAACAAGCTAGCAACGCTTACGGCTGACGCCAATACGCCGCCGGGATTATCGCGCATATCTAATAATACTCCGGTGACGGGCGCATCTAAATCAATCAAACTTTGCAGTAATTTCTCACGGCTGTTGTTTTGAAAGGCGGGCAATCTAATAATCGCCATACCATCAACAAATCGAGTTTCAATAATCTGCGGATGATTGTTATTACGCTGCAAAGTCGTGGTGTGTTTACGGCGACCTGCTTTTGACGTTACTACATCTACTTGCGTGCCGGCAATCCCTGTCAAGAGTTGCTCGATATCATTACTTTCTTCCTCTTCGCCAAGCTTAAACTCATCGACTTGATGCAAATAATCGCCAACGGCAATGCCCTTTTTATCAGCAGGTGAACCATCAATTACTTCCGTAATCACCCAATAACCTTCTTTTGGCTGATATTGCACTTTGATACCGATATCACCGACATCTCCTTCGGTAAAAGCGCGCAAATTCTCATACGCCTCTGCATCCAAAAACTCAGCATGACTATCAAGCTTGGTCAACATACCACTCATGGCATTGTTAAATAACTCTTCATCCTTCACCGCGTCAACATATTCACGGCGTACCAAATCAACGACAGCAACAAAGGTTTTTAGGGTTTCAGGCGAAATGGCATTTAATGACACCTGCGCCACTTCATCTGGAATATCAGTATTAATCGCATCTGAGCCATTATCCAATGCACTCTCATCAGCGACAGCATCTATTGAGTCATCAACTTGATCGGCTGATTCGAGCATATCTGCAATATCTGAAAAATCGTCCGCACCGTTGTCCAATGGCACATCATCTGCATTAAGACTGATTAATTGCAAACTTGAAGTAGGGTTTTTATTGTTATTTATTTTACCGTTATTATTGATAGCCGCTTGGGCAGACATGATCATAACGCTTAAACCCAGTAAGCTTGTAAGAATAGCTGGCTTTAATACCTGCGAGCTAATAGATTTAAAGCCAAAAGATTGAGAACTTATAAACCGAGCGCTCATAAATAGTGTCAGCATTGGGTTTTCCAATCTCTTAAACATCAATAAGGATAAAGAGCTAATAGGACGCATAAAAGAAACCCCTTAAAAAATTTGCTTTGGTTATTTTGGTTTGGTTATTATTGTTATAACTTTGTTAGATGTATCAGATGATTATATGGTTATATGGTTATATGGTTATAGGGTGATGAATAAATTATAGAGTTATTAATCAACAATGTCCGTTAAAATAACACCAAGCGGCTATCTTAAACTAGGATAGTATTGCAAATAATTTAGGCAAAATGTATCGGCCAAAATGCATGAAGAATAAGGCAGCAGAAAATATCGGAAAAAGCACATAAAAAAAGAGAAGGATAATAAATATCCTTCCCTCTTTTAAAATGCTTAGCTGTACTAATAAGCTGTTAAAGCCTTACTATTAAGCATTAGCGATTAAGCATTAGCCTTAAACATTAATAATACGTGACCATATTATGATGCTGGAACCAATAAATTTTCACCGGTCATCTCATCTGGCTGCTCAATATCCATCAACGCCAAAATAGTTGGCGCAATATCACTCAGCTTACCGCCACTACGTACTGTTACTGACTGCTCGCCAATATAAATCAATGGCACGTGTTCGGTGGTATGCTGTGTATGTACCTGCCCGCTTTCATAATCTTGCATCTGCTCACAGTTACCATGGTCAGCCGTGATAAGCATATTACCGCCAGCTGCGCGCACTGCGGTTTCTACGCGACCAATACAGACATCTAACGCCTCTACCGCTTTAACCGCCGCATCAAAGATACCTGTATGCCCTACCATATCGCCATTGGCATAGTTGACTACTAATACATCATATTTACCAGACTCAATGGCAGCAACCAGCTCATCCGTCACCTCAGGGGCGCTCATTTCTGGCTTTAAATCATAAGTGGCAACATCGGGAGAGGGCACTAAAATCCGCGTCTCGCCTTTATACTCTTCTTCACGGCCACCACTAAAGAAAAATGTCACATGCGCATATTTTTCAGTTTCGGCGATACGCAACTGGGTTTTACCTTTATTCTGCAAATACTCGCCAAGCGTATTGGTCAATGAGGTTGGATAATAAGCAATGCTGGTTTTTGGATTGGCTGCTAAAACGTCAGAATATTTGGTCAACATCACAAAAGCGGCAAGCCTTGGCTGTTTATGACGGGCAAAACCTGAAAACTCATGATCTGGTAGCACGAATGCTTGCGCAAGCTCACGGGCACGGTCGGCACGGAAGTTCATAAAGATAAGCGCATCATTATCATCGACTGTATATGGCACTTCATCGCGACCAATGACAATGGTTGGATTAATAAATTCATCAGTTTCACGTGCTTTGTACGCCGCTTGTACCGCGCCATCTGCACGCGTTGCTAAGCGATCGGCTTTACCTTCGGTGATAAGCTCATAGGCTTTTTGCACGCGATCCCAACGATTGTCACGATCCATCGCATAGTAGCGCCCGATGATACTGGCAATCTGGACGCGCCCACCTTCATAATGGGCGTTGAGTTTCCCAATATGCTCCCGTAAGCGATTGATATACTTATCAGCAGATTTTGGCGGCGTATCACGGCCGTCTAAGAAGCAATGGACAAAGACATTTTTGGCACCGTGTACCAACGCTGAATGACACATTGCTTCGATATGGTCTTGATGCGAGTGGACGCCGCCATCTGACAACAATCCCATAATATGCACGTTTCCGCCAAGCTCGTTGGCTGCTTTCACCGCATTGACCAAGGCTTCGTTTTTATAAAACTCACGATTGGCCACTTCACTTGAGATACGGGTTGAGTCTTGATACAGCACACGGCCCGCGCCCAAATTCATATGGCCAACTTCTGAGTTACCAAACTGTCCGTCTGGCAGACCGACATCTTCTCCTGAAGCCGATATCAATCCATGCGGATATTGCTGATAAATCTTATCCAAGTTTGGCATATCGGCGGCAGCAATCGCATTATCCTTGTCGTCTTCACGATGCCCAAAACCATCTAATATCATTAAGACATGCGGCACTTTTTTATTTTGCTCGCTATCCTGCTTATTATTGAGCTGGGCCTGACTATCGTCGATAAATTCTGATTGTTGCTGGTTATGGGTCATGGATTACCGCTCCTCAAGTGAATGAACGCCTATAATGCTATATTAGGATGTTTAAAGCCCTCTATATTACCACACATCTCCAAATAGCTGAAAAATCGCCCCTTTAAGCCCGTAATTAAAGGTTTTGAGTGCTTTTATTGGCTAGAAAAAGTGCTTAAAACTCGACAACAATAATGCTAAGACCTTAACCTACGTAGTAATCTGTAAATCGTACTTGCAATCACTCAAACCATTGGTTAAGATAATTATATTCTGAAGTGTTGGCTAGTAGATGTTTATTCCCTGAGCCGATAATGCTTTACCAGGATGTGGTACCTATTGCTTCATTGTGTATGCCTGCACCGCTTGCGGTGTCTCAGGAAACCTGCAGAGGCAGTGACGCATCCGCCCTGAACTTCACGGTTCATGGGTCACCATCTTGCGGCGGCACTTCGGTTGTTTCATTCAGTTATTAACTATTTTATTTATAAATATTACCTTTATAAAAAATAGTTTTAACGCTCAAAAAGCCCCTTTTGTCATTAACGAAAGGGGCTTTTTTTATGTCTGCTTATCTATCTACTTATTAATAAATAAACTATTCATCATTGGCAGATTTGGTGATTTTTTTCACATCCTTCGGAATGGTTTTTGCCGTACCATCAACGGTGGTATGCTGTTTAAACACATCGCCGAATGGGTTTTGCTGTTGCTGACCAAACGGGTTTTGGTTATTCATACCACCTGCACCGCCAAATGGGTTTTGACCACCCATGCCGCCAGCACCACCGAACGGATTTTGTCCGCCGCCCATCTGTTTCGCCATCATCTCCATCATTTTTTGCTGATTGTTCATGACGTAGTTATTAGCAAAGTCTTTCAACTTTTTCTGCACTGGCGGCAATATCACCAATAACGCCAATAAATCACTCAGCACGCCCGGAATCAGCAGCAAAATACCGGCAGCTGCCATGGCGACACTTTTAATCATGGTTGATTCTTGTGGACGCATCGCAGGATTCATCATACCGCCCGCTTTCATCTGCTGTGCCATTGGATTGAGTGCTGCCATCCCTTTACGCATCAGTGAGATACCGATAACGGCGGCGATGATAAACCACATAAACACCCACCAACCGCTCATAAATTGAGCAAGTAAATACCACAGTAGCATCTCGATAATAAACCAAACGATGGCAATACCAACTATCTGACCCATAAAGTGTCGTCCTATAAGATAAAATCTAAAAAATTGAGCGCCATGCAAATTAAAATGGCTAACATATGATGTATATGGGGATTGATTGCTATACTATCAAACTTAAGGCTGATTTTTAAGCCATAAAACAAAATGTAAGCAAGACGGAATACTATGGCAATTATTATCGGGATTGATCCGGGTTCACGCATGACCGGTTATGGCATTGTTCAACAAACGGGCGATAAGCTGACATATATTGATGCCGGCACCATTCGTACGGATACCAAAGAGATGCCTGAGCGCCTTAAGCGTATTTTTAATGGCTTGACCCGCATCACCCAGCATCATCTAAAATATGCCGATGAGCCTATTTACACCGCTATCGAGCAAGTGTTTATGGCAGAAAACCCAGACTCAGCATTGAAACTAGGGCAAGCACGTGGCGCTGCTATTGCTGCTATGGTCGCTTTAGATTTAGAAGTATCAGAATATACCGCACGCCAAATTAAACAAGCCGTTTGCGGTTATGGGGCAGCGGCAAAAGAGCAAGTGCAAGAGATGGTCTGCCGCATCCTGTCTTTAGACGTGGTACCGCAACAAGACGCCGCTGATGGTCTTGCCTGCGCCATTTGTCATGCGCACTCAAGCCATTCAATGAACAAATTAATTTTAAACAGCGCCATGCGTGGCCGCGGTGCTTCTAAGAAAAAAGGGCGCTGGCGTTTGACAGAAGAAGACTTAGGCAATTTGCGTTAGAATAAAAACATATAGTCATAAAGCAAATAACCATAAAAAAACACGCGTCCAAACGGCGCGTGTTTTTTATTTAAACTATCTGACTATTTATTTATGTTATGTTTTTACTATGGCGGATTCGATTTAAAAAGAATGCAGTGCTGCTGAGATAAATTTTTCGAAGCCTCTGGAGTGCGAAGCGCACAGCAAGCTAGGAAAATTTATCTCAGCAGAACGTTATTTTGAACGTATCTCTTTTATATTGAACTGACTATATAGTATAAGCAACTAACCGAGTTACTCTGCTACCGCACTCTCAATCACCGCATCCAACACATAAGCATATTCTTCGCCTTCTGTGCTTTCGTTACTATCTAACTCATAACGCTGGAGACGCAATACTTCGTTATGCATGCCGTCATGCTGATAGCCATCAATTTCACCAGTAAATGCTGACCATTCTCCTTCACTCACTTTAATACCTTGGTCATCATAAGTGATGGGCTTCACTTGTAAACACATCTCTGAGCTATCATCAGCACACGCTACTTTCTTAGCATTTACCGCCCAAAATACAGTTTCACCCTTACTGTTATATTTGGCTTGTGAAGTAAGCTTACCTTCCCAAGTCAACGTAATCGCATTACTGGTCACTTGTGTGAGCACTGGGTTTTCACCTTCAGTCAAACTCAGCTGACTGCTACCTTGCATCAAGGTATTTAAACGATTTTCTGCTTTATTGAGATCTTCGCAGAGCATTTTAGTGCTCATGCTCTCTTCGGTCGTTAGTGTCTGACCTTGCAACTGATACACGGCACTTATCGTGTTGCAACCCACACTATAGTTCAGCGTGTTTTGACCTTGATTTTGATTAAACAGCAGCGTGACTTGCTCCTTAATATCCACAAGCGTCGTTATGACAGGTCCACCACTTTTGTCATCGATATCCAATAATGTCCAACGATAACGCGCTAAATCTTTAATCATCTCTTGCTCTGCAGTCAGTTTCGTATCATTAGCTGTATCAGATGCCGTATCGGTGTTTAATGTGGCATCAGTTACTGTGCCCGCTTCAGTGTTGTCTGGTGCGTCACCGCCAGTAGGCGCAGGGTCTTTTTGACAAGCACCCAAGACCAGACTTGCTGCTAAAATACTTGGCACTAAGGCAAACCTAGAAAATGAGCGGATGGAAGATAGCGTGGTAAAAGATGATGTCATGAGCGTCATACCTTGTGATTAAACTTTTTCATAATTCACTGTTGCCTATACAAGGAGTGATTATATCTATTTTTGTAAAGTGTTCATAATTTGACCACTATAGCGCCGATGATGGTAGGTTTTGTAACGAAGTGTGTAATCTTATATATCAATAGTAACTATTATCGTTTGATTTCTCATTTAAGCTGTGGATTAAAAAATCCTCGGGTCGCTAACAATGATATTAGCGACCCAAGGCTATCGGCGTTATTTATTGCTAAATTTGCTGTTAAATTTATAATGCCATACCGTTTTTACTCACTTTCATGAGCAGGCTTGGCCTTTGCCATATTTTTAATACTAAAACGCTCATTCATCATTTGATAAAACCGCGCCAGATTTTCGCCCTGTTCACTCGGGTTAACCTTGAGTATTTTGCCAAAGTCCAAACCTAAATACAGCACAATATCAGCAAAACTTAACTGGTCGCCAACTAAGTAATCGTGACCATCTAGCATAGTTTCAAAATAGGGCAATGCTTTAACAGCGCGCGCGATAGACGGCGCGACAAATTCTGGCACTTGTTCAACCCGCTGCGCTTTGGAGGGATGACTGTGCTGAAACGCCAGCATAAAATTATATAGCACTTCAAACTCAGCAATACGGCGCATAGAACATACTTGCGCCCGCTGTACCACATCATTACCCATCACTGAACGCTCGCCATAGACACGGTCGAGATATTCGCACACGGCCTGCGAATCATTGAGTATGGTGCCATCATCCAACTTTAATACTGGCACTGTCTGCATCGGATTCATCTTGGTAAACTCATCAGACATCTGCTCATTAGTAGCAAAATCTATATCGACCACATCGACATCATCCATATCATCAACATCGATACCTTTTGACGCTAATAAAATAAGGGCTTTACGTGGATTGGGCGCAGTACGGGTAACGTATAGTTTTTTCATGGCAAACTCCTTGTAAGATGGTCTCAAAAGCGACTCAGCGCTGCTAGGCTTTATTATGATTATTGCAAATAGCGTTTGGATAAAGTTATCAATGCGCTATATAACAGTTATAGCCTACTCTGCTCATCATAGCAAAACCTTAACGCCAATAAAAAGCTGAAACATAAAAAAAGCCCCATAACATTCCGTTATAGGGCTTTTAATTTTTGAGCAATTCTTAATCACTTATCAATACCACATGCATTTAACTTATTTGTTAGGCGCAGGTGTGGTACGTAAATAAGGCTTAATTTCGGTATGACCTTTAGGATAATTAGCAGCGATATCTTCGTTTTTCACGCTTGGAGGAATGATAACGTCGTCGCCATCTTTCCAATCAACAGGCGTTGCTACGTTATATTCATCAGACAATTGCATCGCATCAATCACACGAATAATCTCATCAAAGTTACGGCCACAGCTGGCTGGATAAGTCAGTGTTAAGCGTACTTTTTTCTTAGGATCAATAATAAACACGCTTCTGACCGTCGCTGTATTGTCAGCATTTGGATGAATCATGTCATAAAGATCTGCAACCTTGCGCTCAGGGTCTGCAATGATAGGGAAATTGACAGCAGTACCTTGGGTTTCTTCAATGTCACTTACCCAACCTTTATGATCTTCTAAACCATCAACCGATAGCGCAATTGGTTTAACATTGCGCTTCTGGAACTCACCGCCTAGTGCTGCGGTACGACCAAGCTCAGTGGTACATACTGGCGTATAATCTGCAGGATGTGAGAAGAAAACAACCCAACTGTCCCCTGCCCATTCGTGGAAATTGATATCACCATCAGTGGTTGTCGCGTCAAAATTTGGTGCAGTATCACCCAGACGTAAATTTGCCATACTTAAATTCCTTATTTATGTTTGTGATGAGCGTTAATATCAATACATTAAGGTAAAAAGATATCGGCTCACTCTATTATTATTAATGATATGCTCAGTTATCAAAATAACACTAAGCACATCAGCAAAAAACTCACTTTATATTACCAAACTGGTTATGAATGTCTTGTGACGGATTGTAATGCGTTTATTCCATTTACCAATAAGCAAACCGGTATATAGGTCGCATAGAGCATTAAACTACCATGCTTGCATCCCACAAGCAAAATTCATAAAAAACCCATCTCTAGCGTACTAGAAATAGGCAATTTTTAAAACCACTATTGTGCAGTGCCTTCTCAAACTCTAAGAGTGAAAACACAGTTAACAGTTACGCTGGTTTATAACTATCACGTAAGCTAACGATTTGGTTAAATACTGGCTTGTCGCTAGTATGTTCTTCGCTATCCGCGATAAAGTAACCTTCACGCTCAAACTGGAAACGCGTGCCAGCATCTGCATTTGCTAATGATGGCTCAACCACTGCATTGAGCTCAGTCAACGAGTCAGCATTCAAGGCTTGATGAACGTCATCAACGCTACTTGGGTCTTCGACACTAAATAGCTGCTCATACATGCGTACGGTCGCTGGAACGCCTTGGCTGGCAGATACCCAATGAATGACGCCCTTAACCTTACGACCTTCAGGATTGTTGCCTAGCGTTGCAGGATCAATCGTGGCTTTTAGCTCAACAACATTGCCAGCGTCATCAAGAATATGCTCAGTCACTGCCAATACATAGGTATTACGCAGACGAATCTCATTCTTCTCTGGTGATAGACGCTTATAACCTGCTGGCGGCTCAATTTCGTAATCACCTTGGTCAATATAAAGGGTTTCGGTAAACGGAATTTCACGCTCGCCCATATCGACATTAGGATGATTTGGCTGCGTTAACCATAAAGTCTGTGCATCATCGTCCCAACGCGCATTAACGCTATCAGCCTTTTGCGCTTCCCAACTACTAACCGCATCGCTAAAGTTAGTAATCGTCACTTTTAACGGCTTAAGCACCGCCATACCGCGCGCTGTGGTTGTCTCTAACGACTGACGAATACTAAACTCTAATAAACGAAAATCGACGACACTATCTACTTTGGTCACGCCAACACGCTCACAAAAATCACGTAAACCCTCTGGCGTATAACCACGACGACGCATGCCAGCGATCGTTGGCATACGCGGATCATCCCAGCCGCTAACGATATTTTCATCAACCAGCTGCTTAAGCTTACGCTTACTGGTCATGGTATGGTCGACATTTAGGCGGCTAAATTCGTACTGATGCGGCGGTACATCAAAGCCGATTTTTTCAACCGCCCAATCATAAAAGGGACGATGGTCTTCAAACTCCAGCGTACATAACGAATGGGTAATGCCTTCGAGTGCATCCGAGAGCGGATGGGCAAAATCATACATCGGATAAATGCACCATTTATCACCCGTTTGATGATGTTCTTGATGCATGACACGGTAGATAACAGGGTCGCGCATATTCATGTTTGGGCTTGCCATATCAATCTTGGCGCGCAACACCGCTTTCCCTTCCGCAAACTTACCTTCTTTCATATCATTAAAGAGGGTCAAGTTTTCTTCAACACTGGCATCACGATGTGGTGATGGCGTGCCAGCCTCATTAAATGAGCCACGTTTTTCTTTAATTTGCTCAGGTGACTGCAAATCTACATAGGCATCGCCCTGCTCAATCAACTGCACGGCCCATGCATACAACTGGTCGAAGTAGCCTGACGCATGGTGCGCCTCTCCTGCCCACTCAAATCCTAACCATTTCACATCGTTCTTAATGTTATCGATGTAATCCTGCTTTTCTGCGGTTGGATTGGTGTCATCAAAACGTAAGTTACAAACACCGCCAAACTCTTGAGCCACACCAAAGTTTAAGCAAATAGATTTCACGTGCCCTAAATGCAAATAACCATTTGGCTCAGGTGGAAAGCGTGTCACGATTTGTGGGTATTTTTGCGCATTAACATCGTCACGAATGATATTACGAATAAAATCGTTTTTTTGTTCGTCTTTTTGTGCATTGTTGCTTGAGTGCTCACTCATCGGGCATTGCTCCTAAAGCAAATTATCAGTTCATGCTACGTGCCATCACGCAGCATGGAAAATTCAAACCAAATCATTAAAAACAAGTTATTAAAAATGATAGTAAAAAGTTAAAGTTGCGTTATTCTATCAGCTTTTGCAAAGGCATTAACAGCCTGATACATGACACGGGATAAAAAAGCCGTTAGACTAGCCATAACTTTTTAATCACCAACTTTTCATCCACCACTTAACAGCGTCATGTTAGGCGCTGCAATCAAAGAGGAATATCACATGGTAGACATGCCACCAGTAGTAGAACTTGACACCAATATGGGTGCGATCGTTATCGAACTCAATGAAGAAAAAGCACCTAAAACCGTAGAAAACTTTTTAAACTATGTAAAATCTGGGCATTATGACGGTACGATTTTCCATCGCATCATTGATGGCTTTATGATTCAAGGCGGCGGAATGGACGCTGAAATGAATGAAAAAGCGACCAACGCGCCAGTTGAAAACGAAGCTGATAATGGCTTAAAGAATGATAAAGGTACAATTGCGATGGCACGTACGCAAGACCCACATTCAGCGACTAGCCAGTTTTTCGTTAACGTAAAAGACAACGATTTCCTAAACCATTCTGGCAAAAATATGCAGGGTTGGGGCTACACGGTATTTGGTAAAGTAACAAGCGGTATGGACGTCATCGAAAAAATGCGCGGCGTACCTACTGGTCGTTTCGGCATGCATGCTGATGTGCCAAAAGAGCCAGTGGTTATCAATTCAGCCACTATCATCACTCAGTAATCATTCTTCAATAGTTATTACTCAGTAGCGATGAATCAGTGCAAGCTTATGAGTCGTTACTGTTTAAAGTTATGAGGATAAGGATAAATGCAAAGTTTTGACCATCTAATTACCACCCGCCCTCATGAGGTGCGACAAGTATTGATTAGCGATTTGCATTTATCGCCTGAAGAGCCTGCCTTAGTGCAGGCTTTTTTGGCGCTGCTTGATGATTGCCTTGCCTTGCCTGCGCTTAAACGCTTATTTATCTTGGGCGATTGGTTTGAAGTATGGATTGGCGATGATGCTTATTTATTATTATCAGAAGATGAGCGCCAAACCCATTGGCTAACTCCGCTTATCGTTAAATTAAAACAATTACGGGTAGCTGGCTGTGAGATTTTAATCATGCATGGCAACCGTGATTTCTTATTAGGTCAGCCATTTTGCAATTTATTCGGTGCTGAGCTTATTTATGAGCCGTACATCTTAAGCGTTGGACAGCAGAGCTATCGCTTAGAACACGGCGATGCGTTATGCATTGATGATAAGAAATATCAGTTTTTTCGCAAAATCATGCGCAATCGGTTAACCCAGTGGTATTTGCTCAATAAATCACTAGAAAAACGCTTGGCTATCGCCGATAAAATGCGCCAAAAAAGCCAGCAGAATAATGCCAATAAAGCGGCGTATATCATGGATGTCAATGAAGATGCGGTGATACAAGCAGTGGCTGATAGCGATGCGTTACTACATGGTCATACCCATCGTCCAGATATTCATCAAGCCACGAGTAATAAAAAACGCTACGTACTTGGTGATTGGCGCTTGCTAGATAGCGAAACACGCCAGCCAAAAGTCAGTGCGGTGATTGGTGCTGTGACGGCAGATGAAGGTTCAGATGCAAATTCAGACAATAATAATGCTGAGTTTGATATGTACGAATTTAAGATGACTATCTAACCTGCTGCTGCAATATTTTATAAAAACATACCAATAAAAAACTCCGTCATTAACGGAGTTTTTTATTGGTCAATATCATTATGTTTAAACCATCGCTGAAAACAACGATTGTCCAAAAACAGTGACTTTACTCTGTCTCACCATCCTGCTAATGAAGACGCACTACGCTGGGTGATAAAACCATCTGGGGTTTGACCATTATCTGCTTGCCAGCGTTGGAATGCCAGTCGCGTATTGGTACCGACGATACCATCCGCACCCTTGGTATCATAACCTGAGCTGGTCAAACGCTGCTGCAAATTACGAACTTGCGCCGTTGATAACGGACGCTCATAGCGCGGCCATGATTTTTGTAATCCACTCTGACCGGCAAGCGCTTTACCCAATAAGCTCACGCCAAGCGCATAGTTCGATGAATTGTTATAAACCTTGATGACATCAAAGTTTGGGCTAAGTAGCAATACTGGACCATCTTTACCAGCGGGCAGCCATAGCTCCATTTGAGTATTGGCATCCAAATAGACATCAGCTATGGTATCGACACCCATAGATGCCCATCTGGCAGCAGGCTGCTTGGTACCCACCAATGAATAATCAAATGACGCAGGAACAGTCGCTTCATAAAATGGCGCAAGACCACGCACCCAACCTGAATTACTCAGGTAATTAGCCGTAGACGCCAAAGCATCGCCTGTCGACCATGGGTTACGGTGACCATTACCATCGCCATCAACGCCATGCTTAAGCCAGGTATCAGGGATAAACTGCGTTTGCCCCATGCCGCCTGCCCAAGAGCCATCGAGCTGTGACCACGAAACATCGCCGCGTTGCAATAGCGTCGCTAATGATAATAACTGGGTTTCAGCAAATTCTTGACGACGGCCATCATAAGCAAGGCTGGCAAGCGAGCTTGGAATACTGCTATTGCCCGTTACCACACCGTATGAGGACTCCATGCCCCAAATCGCGGCGATGATTTCTGCATTGACGCCATACTGCGACTCTAACTGTGATAAAAACGCCCGTTGCTCGGCAAACTTACGCTTACCTGTGCTGACACGGCCATCTGATACGGCAGAATCGACATACTCCCAAGGCATCTTAGAAAACTCTGGCTGTCCTGAGTCAAGCGAGATAACTTGCTGGTTTAAATAAGCCGTATCAAGCAAACGACGCACTGTTGATGCGTCATGACCCGATGCAAGCGCGCGCATAGAAAAATCAGATTTCCAATCAGAGAAACTGTTATAGCTTGGTTTGGCAACGGGTGTGGGTCTAACGACAGGTACTGGCGTTGGCTTCACCTGAATGGTTTGGGTCTGGGTAATTTGCACATTACCTTGGCGTACAGGTTTGCTCGGCTTTTGCATCGCCTGCTGACTGGTACAGCCAACCATAACTAAGGCGGGAAACAAAGCCAGATATTGTTTTTTTAATAACATAAGAGATCTCAAGTATGAATAAGTAAAGTAGCTTGATGGGCGCAGCTTTGATAATTGCCAATTAACATAGCCAAGTTATTATAAAAGCTGCCACAGAGTTAACGTCCTTTTTAACGCCTTTATTACTGTCTTTTTCAACGAGCTTTTTTAACGACCCAATACCGCGCGTGGGTCGATAGGATTGCCATTTAAGCGTACTTGGAACTCCAAGCCTACTTGATTGGTCTGACCGCTGCTACCCATATTTGCAATACGCTGACCACGCTGTACCGCCTCACCTTCTTTGACCAGAAGCGCACTGTTATGCGCGTAGGCGGTGATATAGTTATCGCTATGACGAATCATAATCAGATTGCCATACTCTGGCAGACCATTACCCGAGTACAGTACTGTGCCTGATTGGCTCGCAAGTACCGGATCGCCCATGGTGCCAGCAAACCACATACCCATATTACCGGCGGCAGCATCAAAGTTACGCGTCACTTGGTTGCGACTCGGATATTCATAACCTGAAGTGGCATTGGCTGTCACTTCATAGACAGGATTTTGTGAATAATTAGGTGCATTAGTCACAGGCGGCGTATAGGTTGGCTGTGATTGCGTTGGTGTAGAGGCGTTATAGCGATTGTTATTGGTGGCGCGTACTGGCTCACCTTGCCATAATTTGAGCCATTGACCACTATAAATCGTATATTTACTATCTAAGCCATTTAGCGCACCAATTTGACGATAATTTAAACGATAGCGCGCCGCGATTTGGCTGACCGTATCACCGCGCTGGACGCGATGATAATTGGGAACACCTTGTCCGTTGGTAATAATCTTAGGTCCTGCTTGGTTGGCTGCCTGATAAGTGGGCTTGGTGGCACAGCCGACCATCGTCAATGTGGCTGCTGTCAACGTACCCATCAATGCCACTGTTGCCAAGCGCGATCCAGCAATAAGCTTCTTCATACAAGATTTCCTATTCTTTATGTTGCTCACAAATTCCTTGTGTTACTCACAAGCATTTTGCTAACGGTTATAACGTTTAATGTCTCAGATACCATGATTAATTATTGGATAACCAATGGTTTTTTAGCGATTTTTAAGCACTAATAAATATCACTACGGATAAACCTATCAATTTACAGCATCAACGCCGAGAGCGTATCAAGGGTAGCAGCTGGCGTATGATGCAGGCGCACAGGCGATAGACTAATATACCCTGCTGCCACCGCTTGGTCATCCGTCATTTCTATGGACGATGTTTGAGCGTCTACATTTTCTGTTGATAGCTCACTTGATAGCTCACTGGATAATGTACGTTGACGTTTGCGTAGCGATAACCAGTAGGCATCGCGGCCGCGTGGGTCGACCACATGATGCACAGGACGTGCAATCTCACTGTGACTTAAAGCCGTGATTTTTCGACCTTTAATCGCATCGGCACTATCAACATCAGGAATATTAACGTTTAATACATGATAGGGCAAATTTTTGCAAGCATCTAATATCGGAGTTTCGGTCAATAATTTGACAATCTCGTTGGCCGCCATTTGATAATGACTTACCTGCTCCTGCCCTGTACCTTTGACCCCGCCGCCCACTAAAGAGGTGGCAATCGCTGGCAAGCCAAAAAGCTGCGCGGTCAATGCAGCGCCAAATGTACCAGAAAATAAAACATCCTGACCAAGATTGGCACCTGAATTGATACCTGTAATCACACAGTCAAAATCGGTATGACGGTAAATTTCATGTAACGCCAAATACACACAATCTGCTGGCGAACCATTCACCGCAATAAAACCAGACTCCAATTCATGAGTATATAGCGGCGTTGAGATACTTAAGGAGCTTGCGCAGCCGCTTTGCTCATTACTTGGCGCAACCACCACCACCTCTGCAATGGTGGACAACGCGTGATACAGTGCCAACAACCCCGGAGCATGCACCCCATCATCATTACTCATTAAAATTTTCATTTTTGCTCAATTCTGCCCAATACCGTTATTAATGACCGTCTGTCCACTTAGCTACTTTGTTATCGTAAAATTGCTATAATCCCTCTTATTGAGACTATGTCAGTGGCTATACCCAAAATATTTCGGCCGATTATACCCTAATAGTGCCACCAGACGAACCCAGTCTTGGGCTAGAATTTTCCTGATATTCGGTTTTATAGGCGACTTTTTATAGGCGATTTTCAGTAGCAATAATGACCATTTTTTAGTATAAAAATATGGCGATAGAGTTACAGTAGGCAACAAGGTACAACATTATCAATGAATATTTTTATGTTGAGGTAACTTAGTACTACATACTACTGATATGTTGCTGTAAACGTGGCTTAGCTCACAATATATCTACACATAAATCAATATTTTATGTGACTTTTATTTTTTTACCGATTAACATAGCACCATCAAACAAAGATAAGCGAGTGTAATACTGAATGAATAATCAATCGATATTATCTATAGCTTCTGTGATAGCGAAGACCGCCTCAAAAGTAGGTCTAGCAGGACTGATAACGTCTATTGCTATGCTGTCTCAAGCTACCAATGCCGCGTCTAATTCAGCGACGACCATTCCTCTGGATTTATCTGGTATTAATATCACCAAGCATGAAATTGCGGTGATGCAAGTACTGTCAGAGATATGTCCACCGATGCTGACGGGCAAACAAAAACAGCGTTTTTATAAATCTTATAACGTACAGTTGCATGAGTTGATGCCGTCGTTAGAAGACCCAAAAGCGGCTATTCAGTATCTATCTACTCAGCAAGATTACCGTCAGATATTGCAAGGTATTCGCAGTTGGACGATGGGTTTCTCTAGACAAGATAACAAAGCCTTATGTGAAGATTTGGCGAATGCTGAGTATTCTTAAGAAATTAATAGAAGATGCTTTTAATAAATCTGACTTTCATAAAGGCTACTATTAAAAAGTATTCTTCATAAGCTATTATAAAAAACAGTGAAGCTTGTTTTTTAGAGAAGTATAAATAAAGTAGTAGCCCAAGCACTGCTGATATAAAGATATAAAAAGCATTGATATAAACAGAAACCAGCATTACTTTATATGCACGATAAGTAGCGATAAATAACCATAATAAAGCTACTGCTCATATCACCGTCAAGTCGCTGGTTTTTACTATATCAATGTTAATCAACTAAAAAACGCTATAAGTTTATTAATTGGTGGTGTTCTAAAAAGTATGCTGGCGATAGAAGTCAATAAGAAATCCATGCTAAGTTCTCTGATTCTATAGGGCTCTCAAGGCTTTAAAAATTGTTCAATTTTTAATCAGCATACTTTTTGACACACCACCTATTAATTAACCTATAGTATAGTATCAAGCTTGCTGTCATCTGGTCTGCGTATCGCAGGTGGTGCAGCAGGCTTTTTTGTGGCAGTTAGAAAAGCATTCGTGCATCGAAATGCAATCTATAGCTAAGGGCTTTATATGCCCATATTTTTGCCCTTCTAAACGCTATGGTTTATCACAATGATGCGCTGTTTTTGGTCGCGTCCTATTTTATTGTATTTATCGATTCCCCATCGGTCGGCATTTTGCTAAGATAAGGCGTTAATTTTATGTCCATCGCTTAGTCGTTAAGTCTCTCATCAAAAATCTGTTTTAAATCTTAGCTTTAGAGTCAGCTTTAAAGCATGCCACAATAGATTAACTTTGGGATTCCGCACGAAATATAAGCGATAGATACATTTGGTTTTATGATGCGGTGTAACAATCTATGACAGTAAAGCGTGTAAAAAAACAGTTAGTACAGCTGGTAGTGGGTGTCAGTGTTTCTATGAGTGCAATGATGGCGAGTGCAGCCATACAGCCACCCGAGATGGAAAATACGGCTTATGTATTAATGGACTACAATACTGGTGAAATATTGGCACAAAAAAATGCCAATCAAGCACTACCACCAGCGTCCTTGACCAAGATGATGACCAGTTACATCATCGAGCAGCGCTTAGCATCAGGTGACCTCAAAGAAGACGAACAAGTTTTGATGAGCCCAAATGCTTGGTGCCGTGGTAGTAGCAGTCAGTCTTGTATGTATGTGCCGGTCAATAAAACCGCCAGCGTCATCGATATGTTACGCGGTATCATTATTCAATCAGGCAACGATGCTTCAAAAGCGATGGCTGAGCATATTGCTGGTAGCGAAGCCTCATTTGCAATCTTGATGAATGAGCAGGCAGAAAAGCTTGGGATGAAAAACACCCATTTCGTCAACTCGACAGGTATGCCAGACGAAGGGCATCAAGCATCAGCGTTAGATTTGGCCATATTGTCACGTGCAATTATCAAAAACAGTGGCGACTATTACGGTCTTTATTCGGAAAAAGAGTTCACTTATAACGGTATTACTCAAGGTAACCGTAATGCCCTACTAGCCACTGACCCTACGGTTGATGGTCTAAAAACAGGTCATACCGATGCGGCAGGCTACTGCTTAGCCGCCTCTAGTAATCGTGATGGCATGCGCCTAATCTCTGTCATTATGGGTACAGAAAGCCAGCAAGCCCGTGCCGATCAGTCACGTGAGCTACTTAACTGGGGTTTTGGTCATTTTACTACCGTAACTAAAGCACCCGCTGGACAGTTTGTTAGCAAAGTACCGGTATGGTTTGGCGAAGCGACAGAAGTAGAGCTTGCCACTGGCGACAGTTTGCAAATTCTAACCGATAAAACGCAAAAGAATAAAATCACTACTGTGGTCGATATTCCTGAGAGCTTAGAAGCGCCTATCAAAAAAGGTCAAGAAATTGGCAAAATGATGGCGGTTATTGATGGTAAAGCGGTTGCTTCAGTGCCTATCGTAGCCACTAGCGATATCGAACAATCAGGCTTTATGAGCCGTATCTGGCAACGTTTTACGCGTTGGGCACAAAACTTATTTTAAGCTCATTATTTAATAATCTGCATAAAAATATGTTTGCATTTAACTATAATAGTTAGCAGTGATTTTAGTATTAAAAAAGACGCCTGTTTATGGGCGTCTTTTTTATTTGTCTATGCTTATCACTATGTTCATGCCTACCGCCATCATTAAGACCAAGCGAGCCAGCTCTTTAATAAATTACTCAGCGCTTTATCTTCATAGGTCGCCACCTGACAGTAATCAACTCCGGCCGCTTTTAAGCCATGCTCAAAGCTGTCTAAATGTCGTGCACGCTGCTGTGGATACCAAAATACCAATAAAGCCCGATAGTCGGTCTCAGAGGCGCGAATACGCTTGGCCAATAATTCCGCTTTGCTTGCTAAAACGTCTTCCGCGAACATTACCATATCGACTTTTCTATGCTGCATCTCATCAATCACAAGCTGTTCATGTTGATAGCAGATAACATGCGCGCCTAAACGCTGCAATTCATCCATCAAAGCACCGCTATCTTGATCATAGTAGTAGACAACGACCAGTCCCGTCAGCAGCTGTTGCTGGCGCGATTGGCGTTGATTGGACGTCGGAATAGTAATAACAAACTCAGTCCCGACGCCAAGCGTGCTCTCGACACTAATACTGGCTCCCATCAACTGCGTCATTTGTTTGACGACTGGCAAGCCAATGCCCGTGCCTTCATACTGACGAGTTTGCGATGAATCTACCTGAAAAAACGGATTAAAAATATCGTCTATAAAGCCACTATCGATACCGATGCCCGTATCTTTGACTCGAATCTGCCAACGATTGCTATTATCAAAATGGGTCAATTGCGAGGTAATACTGACTTCACCTACGGGGGTAAATTTAATCGCGTTGCTCAGCAGTATCGATAATATTTGCTGTATTTTTCCGACATCACCTTCAAGACTATAATCAATATGATGGATATGACTGATTAATGCCAAGCCTTTTTGTCTGGCAATAGGCTCAAAATCTGCCAACAAATCAGCAATTAATTGCAGTGGATTAAACGCACTTATCTGTAGGCTGACCTGACCTTTTTGTATCTGATTAAGCTGAATAATTTGATCCAATGCCAAAACCAGCTTGTCACTGCCATTATGAATGATATCAACCGCGTCTTTTTGCTCATCATTGAGGTGTTCATCATCTAACAGTTGTAAGCCGCCGACAATGGCGTTTAGCGAGGTTTTTAACTCATGAGTAATCATGCTTTGAAAATTATGCAGCTGCACATCTAAAGACAAATCCTTTTGATGCAATTGCTGCTCAAAAGCGGCAAGCGCTTCATAATCTTGTTTCGATTCTTGCAGACGATTGAACAACGTCGTAAAAGCCTGCTTAATCTGCACCAGCTCCTGAAACTTAAAGCGCTGCGGAATCACGGGCAGCTGCTCAAGCTCAGGGTTTTTGATGACAATGTCACAAACTTCCGTAAACACGGCGATATCTTGTGACGGCCAGTTTAATTTACGCAAAATATACAGCGCCCAAATAATGGCTAATGCTGTCGTCATTAACCACAACCATAGATTATTTTGCAGCCAATTTGAACGTAGGGTCGCCACATCTAAGGTAATATTAATATAGCCGACCAAGGCATTTTTCGTACTCAAATTACTGGCCGAATTTGATTCATGTCTATTATTCGGCGGACTATTTACAGCTTGCAGGCTTGAATTTAGCTGAAGCGCGTTTTGAGAGATATTCTGCGCGGCGATGCTTTTTTGTGCGGGGTTTAGCGTATCGCTAACCATAGATAGGCTGCTGCTGCCATTAATATAATCGCCGACCACCGGATAGTTAAAGCTGACCGTATTGGCAAATAAGGCATTTTTCCAATCATCTCTGGACTGGTTGCTATCGGCAATAGGCTGAGAAGTTGAATAAAACAAAATACTCTCAACACTCTGCTCATGCTTTAACAAGAAGCGCACTTGCTCCGCGACCATCTTGTCACCATCGATGCTCGCCGCACTAATCGTTAGCAAGTTCGCTAATTGCTGGATATGCTGACGCTCTTCTTTATAGTGCTGCACCAAACCATAAACAAAAGACAATAGAAAACCTGCCAATACAGCCAAAATCATGGTCTGTACGATAGATTGCCAAACAAGCATAGGAAGGGTTTGTGGTGGGCGGTTGTTCATATCACTCAACTGAGTTAAGACAACTTTTGATTATAGTACAGGTATTCTATAAGGGTGATGAGCGGAATGCGACATTTTAATGTAACTTAAGAATCTATTAAATTAAAAAATACCATGATGGCTAGTATAGTCATCATGGCAAATTATATTACAGAAAAGCCAAGGATGGAAAAATAGCAAAGATAAAATAAAACGGTCTTTATTTGCTAAAAACTATAAAGACACTCACTATCTTGCAAAATTAACGTTTTTTATCTTTGTTAGTGAATCTTGGCTTATCTTTGGTGGTAAATTTCTGCGCACGATTGCGTTCACGTTGGCGTAGCTGTTGCGCTTTTGCCTTGGTTGGCGTGTCGCTTTTATTGGCGTATGGGTTATCATTTTGTTTAAAGATAACATTCAGTGGCGTGCCTTCGAGCTTAAATACTTGACGGAATTGGTTTTCAAGATAGCGCTGATAGCTCTTTGGTAGCGAAGACGTTTGGTTACCATGAATGACAATCACCGGCGGATTATGACCACCAATATGTGCGAAACGTAGCTTGATACGGCGACCGGCAACCGTTGGTGGCGGGTTGGCAGCAACGGCATCTTGTAAAATCTGCGTCAAACGGTTGGTTGACACCTCAAACATCGACGACTGATAAGCACGCAAGATAGAAGGATATAAGTTACCCACGCCTGTACCGTGCAATGCTGAGATTTGATGGACTTTTACGTAAGAGATAAAGTTGAAACGGCGATCCATCTCAATCTTAATATAGTTCTTTTGATCTGCAGTGAGACCATCCCATTTATTGATGGCGACTACCAAGGCACGACCCGCATCAAGCGCATAACCAATCATATGCAAATCTTGGTCGACGATACCTTCTTGGGCATCAATCACAATAACCGTGACGTTAGAATCGTCAATTGCTTGCAAGGTTTTGATGACTGAGAATTTCTCTACCTTTTCATCGATTCTGCCACGGCGACGGACACCGGCGGTATCAATCAATACGTAGTCTCTACCCTCGCGCGTATAAGGAATATAAATACTGTCACGCGTCGTACCCGGCATATCAAATACTACCACACGGTCTTCACCCAATAGGCGGTTAACCAGTGTTGATTTACCAACGTTTGGACGACCAATAATAGCCAGCTTTAAGCCTTTTGGCTCGACAACGTTTTCTTGCGTTGGCATATCAGCAGTCAGAACTTCTAGCAAGTTACCAACACCGCGACCATGACTGGCTGCCATCGGATACGGCTCGCCCAATCCTAAGGCATAAAACTCTGCAGGCGCGGCATCGTGCGCGCCATCAACTTTATTCGCAACGACATAAACAGGCTTACCAAGGGTATGTAAAAACTTGCCAATCTCAGCATCGGCACCAATCATACCGGCACGGGCGTCGACCACGAAGACAATAATATCGGCTTCATGAATGGCCGTATGCGACTGCTCAGACATATAGTCATCAATATTGCCGCTACCATCATCCGCTTCACCAATACCGCCGGTGTCTACAACGATGAAAGATTTGTCTTCATAGGTTGCATCACCGTATTGGCGGTCACGAGTCAGCCCTGATAAATCAGCAACCAATGCCTGCCGACTTTTAGTGAACTGGTTAAATAAGGTAGATTTACCGACGTTTGGACGGCCAATTAAGGCGACCACAGGCTTGATACTCATGGGTTACTCTCAGTGAAGGGCACAATGGCGGACAGGTCGCTGACTCTTATCATAAAGATGAATAGCTGCACTTGACCGCAAATTTAAATAAATTATAGAAATAAAACGATAAAATTAGATAATAGCAAATATAGTCAGTGCGAAATAATATCGAGATATTAATGGCCACGGGCTATAAATATAAATTCTAAAATGAATCGACTATATAGATAACGCTATTATATATGAATAACGCCTACTACATAGCGGTCGCATAGAGTACGCGAAAGCGACCGCTTAAACAAGCAATTTACACAAGGCACGAAACGCTGACTGAGCAGCGTTTTGTATTGATGTCACTATAAGCAGGCTTATTTAATCAGTACAATCAAATAAGCAATGACTTATAAAAATCTAGCGCGCCAATTGCCAAATAGCAACTTGCCCTGAGGTGCTTTGGGTCAGTAAACGGCTACCTTGTACTTGCAAGCTACTTAATGCGCCTTTAGTCTGTACACGGCTGACAATTTTGCCGCTAGCAGGGTCAAATAAATGCACCACGCCATCAAAATCACCAACAGCAATATAATTACCAATCATCACAGGGTTGGTTAAATGACGATAAGCCAACTCTTCACTTTCCCACAACACTTCACCATTGCTGCGATTATAAGCAACTACTTTGCCGTCTAAACTGGTCGCAATGACTTGCTGATTGTTCACCGCCAGTGATTTTAAGCTCGCAAGCTCATTAACGAAAAGCACTTGACGAGAAGCTAAGTCGATACCTAACAACTGACCACTATAGCTGATGGCAAACAATTGGTTTTTATCGACGATAGGCATACCATCGACATCGCTCATACGCTCAACTTCACTACTACCCGCACCGACGCCAACGCGGCGTGACCACTGCGGTAGGCCATTATCGATAGTAACGGCATGCAAGCGACCATCAGCCGTGGCTAATAGTGCGGTTTTCGCATCTAGCAATGTTGGCGCTGCACTACCGCGTACGCTGATAGCAGGTACTTGGGTGACAAACTGCCAAACCGACTGACCATTCTGTAACGATAACCCATGTAAGAAACCATCGTTCGCTGATAAAACCACGCGGTTATTGCTGATTAAAGCAGGCGTTAGTACCGAACCGCTAAGCTGGGTTTGCCAGCGTTTAGCGCCAGTGGCACTATCAAACGCCATCACTTGACCACCGCGGGTACTGATAATAGCGGTTTGGCTCAAGGCATCTAAGGCCACGCCGCCGGTAATTTGATCACCAACATTGACTGACCATAGGCGTTGACCGGCATTATCAAAGCCTATTAAATCACCACCGCGTGATGCAGTAACGATTTGCGAGTTGGCATAGCCCACTTGCAGGTCAAGCGGATCTTTACTACTGGCTTTTTTGCTACCAACATCGGTACTAAAAACCGGCTGCAATACACTAATTGGCTGCGCAATTTGCACCAATTTGACAGGGTCATTGACGACTGGTTTGATACCTCGATTACACCCAACGACTGCAGTTGCCATCACTGCGATGACGGCGACATGCATGGCCGTCGTTTTGATGGTCTTAGCGTTTATAGTTCTGTTAGAGCGAATAGCTTGAGTCATTATAGGGTCTCACTAGCAATAAATTAATCATTAATAAATTAGCTATCAGCAAGTAAACGGTGAACAATAATAACCAGCACATAAATAAGCACTCATTATTAATACTACCCTCCTGACTTACTGCGCTACTTGGTTTTTAAAACAGTTTTTTAAAACGGTTTGTAGAACGATTTGAGGTATTACAATTTTTATTAAAATACTTATCAAAGCGTTAGCGCTCATATCTAGCACCAGCGATTATTATTGAAAATCTTTTTACTATCTATTTTCAACCTCTACTATTGAGCAGTTACTACCGTATTTTCATTTTCAACCATTGATGGCTGTTGTGCAGGTGCTGGAGCTACCGCAGGTTCTTGGATAAGACTGGCTGGCGCCGCAATAGGTTCAGGTACGATACCCAAGCTTTCCATCTTTAATGCCAATACTGCACGTGTTTCTTGACGGTTACGTAACAATTCCCAAGCATTATTGTAAGATTTAACCGCTGAGTCTTTATTATCTTGTGCCAGATAAATATCACCCAATAGCTCTTGCTGACTCGCTTCAAACGAGCTTGGCATATCATTATTGGCTTCAGCCAAGGCGGCGTCGGCATCACCAGCCGCTAGTAACGTCTTCGCATAGCGCAGACGGGTAATCGCTTCTAGGCCTGCATCGCCCAAATCAATTGCTAGTGCCTTTTTAAAGGTCTCACCCGCACCTTTAAAGTCATCGTTATCCACTTGTTGACGGGCTTTAATCATCAGCGCTTGCCATGCATAGACAGAGCTACCATGAGTGCTTACTAAAGCATCAATATCTTTGTCTAACTGTTTACGGCTCTCAGCCAATGACGCTTGCGCCTCTGCTTCTAAATCTGGATTTTGCGACGCTAGGCTGACTTCTTCATTTAAACGCTGAATATCGGCATAATGGTCGGCTGCAACCGTATCGACGCGCGCATGGTTATTTTGCCAATAGGTCCAGCCGAAATAGGCGGCCAACGCCAATAAAATCGCGGTGACAATATAGCTGCCATACTGCTTTAACGCTTGCATTGAATTGTCTGTGTTTGGCGAATTGGGTGTCAGAGCCATATATTTTTACCTGATAAAAGTGTTATTAAATGCGAATGCTAAAGCCACTATCGATTACTGGCGAACCAAGTTTTCTTTTATTAACGATCAAAGTTTTCTTTAGTCGATAGCCAATCTGTCGCAACCGTTTGTTGCTCACCCGTCTGCATATCTTTAATGCTAATGGTATTATCATCGAGCTCTTGCTGGGCGATAATCACCGTCAATGCAGCGCCCGACTTATCCGCTTTTTTCATTTGTGCTTTTAAGCTGGTTGCGCTCGCCATTTTTACCCGTAGGTCAGGACGGCTGTAGCGCAGCTCTTGCGCATAGCCAATACCCGCACTATAAACTTCTGGATGAGCAACCACAAAAACGTCACAAGCTGGCAGCTCTGCAATCGGCGCCACGGCTTCGATAAGTAATAACAGACGCTCAAGACCCATCGCAAAACCAACGGCTGGCTCAGACTTCACTGGTTTATTATGCCCTTTATCATCAGGGCTACCGATAGATTTTAATTGCCCAATCAAACCATCGTAACGACCACCCGCACAAACGGTCGCTTGGCTACCAAGCTTATCAGTTACCCACTCAAAAACGGTTTTATTATAGTAATCAAGACCGCGTACTAAGTGCGGGTTAATAACGAACTCAATACCAAGTGCGGTTAAATACGCTTGCACTTGCTCAAAATGCGCCTTGCTCTCGGCACCCAAAAACTCAGCAAGCTTTGGCGCATCTACCAATAACGCTTGGGTACTCGCCTCTTTACTGTCCAAAATACGGAGCGGATTGGTCGTTAAACGGCGTTTGCTGTCCTCATCTAACTGATCTTGTTTATCAGTCAGATAAGCAACCAGTGCTTCGCGATAAGCATGGCGCTCATCAAGCTCACCCAAACTATTAAGCTCTAAGCGCATCTCGTCTTTTAGACCCAATTCCTGCCACATTAGATGCGTCATGGCAATCAGCTCTGCATCGGCATCCGGTAGCGCACTACCAAAGCTTTCGACACCCAATTGATGAAACTGACGGTAGCGACCTTTTTGCGGACGCTCATAGCGAAACATCGGACCGATATACCAAAGTTTCGGCGTATCACCGCGCAATAAATTGTGCTCAATCACTGCACGTACTGCCCCTGCCGTACCTTCTGGACGCAATGCCAATGGCGTTGGCGGCTCAGACTTATCGGTAAAGCTATACATCTCTTTTTCGACGATATCGGTTGCGCCGCCGATAGCACGGGCAAACAAGTCGGTTTGCTCAACGATAGGCAGGCGAATATGCTCATAACCGTATCTGCCCAGCACATCAGCCAATATCGACTCTAAGTGCAGCCATTTTGCAGACTGTTCAGGCAAAATATCATTAAACCCTTTGATCGCTTTAATCATGGTACGGTCGCATCCTTAAAATTTTTAACAAAGTACTCTATTACTCATTATTCTGGTCGTGACGCTTATACATTAAGCTTTAAATAGCTCAGCGTCTTACGCTTACTTTATTACTTTACACGAATGATTTCATTCTCACGTTTTTTCGCCAAATCTTCAGCATGAGCACGTACCATGCCTTCAATCTCATCGACCAAATTATTGGTATCAATCAAATGGCTTTTTTCACCCATACGGTAGACCAGTGATTTTGGTGCCGCGCCGACAATACCAATGTCCGCTTCTTTCGCTTCACCCGGACCGTTTACTTTACAGCCAATCACTGACAAGTTCATCGGTTCACGGATATCTTCTAAACGTGATTCTAACGCCGTCATCACTCTAATGACATCAAACTCTTGGCGCGAGCAGCTTGGGCAAGCGATAAAGTTAACGCCATTTGAGCGAATATTTAGCGATTTTAAAATGTCAAAGCCGATTTTAATCTCTTCTTCCGGCTCTGCGGCTAAGGAGATACGAATGGTATCGCCGATGCCATCTAATAATAGACCACCTAAGGCAATCGCAGATTTAACCGCGCCTGTACGATAAACACCGGCTTCGGTGACGCCTAAATGTAGTGGATTATCAATCTGAGCAGAGATCAAGCGATAAGCATCTAATGTCAAAAACACATTACTGGCTTTCACAGACACTTTATATTGATCAAAGTTCAAGCGCTCTAATATATCGATATGGCGCATGGCTGATTCGAGCATCGCCGCGCCGGTTGGCTCAGTATATTTACGCTGAATGTCTTTTTCCAATGAGCCGGCATTAACACCAATACGAATAGGAATATTGTAATGCTTGGCACAAGCAACCACTTCTCGTACTTTGGCGTCGCTACCGATATTACCCGGGTTAATACGCAGGCAGTCGGCACCAGCTTCAGCAACGGCCAAGGCAATTTTATGGTCAAAATGCACGTCAGCAATCAAAGGTACGCTGACACGCTTACGAATTTCCGCAAAGGCTTTTACCGTATCCATCGTCGGCGTCGATACGCGCATCAAATCCGCCCCTGCTTCAACACAGCGCTCGATTTGGGCAACGGTCGCTGCCACATCACAAGTATCGGTATTGGTCATACTTTGCACGCTAATCGGTGCATCACCACCAATCGCGACATCACCGACATATATTTTTTTAGTAAGACGACGGTTAATAGGCGCTGACGTTGACATAGACAAACCCTTTCATTGGAACAAATTGGAACGAAAAAAACTGGAAACAAACATCGCTTTTATAACGCTAATAGCTTTTTTAAGACCAATAGCTTTTTAACACCAATAATTTTCTTAAGACTAATAACTATTTAACACTAACAATAACGGTTTTAAAAATAGCAATCACTGGAAAAATTGGTATTCACTTTAAAACCGGTTATTTAATAAACTAACCAATTACTTAAAAACTAAGGCGCTAGCTCAAAACTGGCTTGCGTGCCTGTAGCATAGCTGTCTAGAGCTACCGCTTCTTGGTTAAGCATCAAGCTGACATTTTTAACATTATCAATCTGTACATTAAAGGGTGGCATACCAGATAATTGATAATTACCAGCAGTCTGCGAACCAGCTATCAAGCTATTACCGGTAGCGTCAGTGATAGTGACGACAGCGGCATCTGTTAGCTTAACGTCTAGCATAGCTGGTGCCATACTTGCATCGCCGCCCAAGTTAAGTGCTGAACCAGAAGCACCAACGCCATTAGCATCGGTATCAATCGCCGCACCTTGCGCTTGTTCTAGTGCTGAGATATCTTCACTGCTGGTTACTGGCTGTTCATTATTGTCTTTACTGGCATTACTGACCATACGAAATAGGAAAATCGCTAAGATAATGACGCCAATGACCGCGATGATTAATAATGGATTAAAACGGATACGGTTATGAGTATCACGCTGCAGGGTACCCATCGGGCGTAGTGGCGACTCAATATTGTTGGTTGAGCGCGACTTTAGCTCAGTTGGGTAAGCAGCATCGAAGCTATTGGCTATTTTTACTGGATCTAAACCCAAAAACTTTGCGTAGTTAATCGCAAAACCACGCGCAAACGCCGCCTGCGGTAAATCTGCAAAATTTTCATTTTCTAAAGCTTGCAAATGTCGTTTTAAAATAAATAACTCGGCGGCCGCGTCCTCCAAGCTGACTTGCTTAGTTTTGCGGGCTTGCTGCAACATGGCACCAAATGATCCCTGAGCGTTAGATTGAGTGTTTGATGATGGGGTGGTCATTTCCATGGTGCCTCTGGATTGTTAAGCCAAGTCTTAAGTTGTTTTGCTTCATCGCTTAGTGGATAAGCGGATAAAAGCTGCTGTGCCAATTGCTGGCGGGTTGCTATGTTATTTTGTGCTGCCGCAAGTTTGATACCTTGTAAAAGTAAGCGCGGGCTAATACCCTGCCCTTGTACCAGCATCAAAGTTTCGTCATAAAGCCTTTGTGCTTGCTGCACACGCTGCTGCTCGAGTAATAAATCGACCAATTCAATGTGTGCAATCACACTATTGCGGTTGCCATCTAAGGCACGCAAAAATGCTTTGGCAGCGGCTGGATGATCATTTAGCTGAAGATAAGTGCGTCCTAAGTTTTCTAACGCCCCAATACGACCTTCGTAACCAAGTGCTGCTCCTGCAATCTCAAACTGCGCCGCCGCCTCTTTATAGCGCTTCATCTGCGACAGATAAACACCATAATTGTTGTGGGCTTGATCAAAATCTTTATCAAGCATAATGGCTTTTTTAAAGTATTGATCGGCTTTTTCAAGATTGAGGCGACTGCCCTCTTGCTGCAACAAAACGCCCATCATATCATAGGCTGGCGCATAACGGCTATCGGCAGCAAAGGCTTTTTCAAGTTGACGCTGAGCGGTATCAAGCTCATTTTTGCGGATATATTGTGCCGCAAGTGAGGTGCGAACGCGAGCAATTTCTTGCTGATCCAAATTACGATTGTCACTCGGCCGCGTCGAGGTTTGATAAGGCGTACCACCGGTTAAATCCGTGGTCGTTGTACTCTGGCAACCGCTAAGTAGCAAGGCACTTAAAGCGCTGGCCAACAAAATAACGTTTGCGCCGCGCTTTTTGGCAATACGGACAACATTGACACTCGATTGCTGCGCCGTCTGAGAAATAAATGTTTGATATTTGAACTGACAAAGATTTTTAAAAGTCATCATAGCCGCCATCATAAAACTGAGGTTCAATGCGTTCGATCTTCGAGGCATCAGTTTAATAGATTTAGCCCCCATAAGTACAATTTATTGTGATTAATTGCGCCGCCCTCAATTATTAATGCTAATGACTACATTTTATTACTGTTATGAGACAAAAACGACAGTTAAGCATTTAATCTAAGTGCTTAAGCCCATTACTACATCTAAATGCTCAATCAGCAAATAGTTAACGCTGTAGTATTTAACTCTACAATGTTAGCCCTGCATTATTAACGCTGCATCATTAACACTGCACTAAATATTTTCGCGATCTTTAATACTTTGCTGCCACGCTGCTGAACGACGCGTTCTATCCGCCACTTGTCCAACCAATTGACCACAAGCGGCATCAATATCATCACCGCGCGTTTGGCGAATGGTGCAAACAAAACCCGCTTGGCTTAAGATATCACTAAAGGCATGGATACGATTATTGCTTGATTTATCATACGGCGCATGTGGGAATGGATTAAACGGAATCAGATTAATCTTACTTGGTAAACCTTCAAGCAACGCCACTAGTTGATGGGCATGCTCATTACGATCATTGACGCCATCAAGCATGACATATTCAATTGTCACATGCTTTTTATGACGCGGATTGACATCGTAAACGTAGTTTTTTGCTGCGGCAATCAGCTCTTCTAGCGGATACTTTTTATTAATAGGCACCAGCTCATTACGCAGCTCGTTATTTGGCGCGTGTAGTGAAATCGCCAACGCTACATCGATATCTTGCGCCAATTGGTACATCTTTGGCACCACGCCCGACGTTGATAAGGTGACGCGGCGCTTTGATAGCCCATAAGCATGGTCGCTCAGCATCAACTCCATCGAACCGACCACTGGTTTATAGTTTAATAACGGCTCACCCATACCCATCATCACGACGTTGGTGACGTTATTTTCCCATAAACTATGGTCAACGTTTTCTAAACTGTCATTGTCATCGGTCATATAAGAGGCATTTGCCACCCATAATTGTCCGATGATTTCAGCGGCGCTTAAATCACGCTCAAAACCCTGCTTACCGGTACTACAGAAACTACAATCTAATGCACAGCCTACTTGCGACGATATACATAGAGTTTTACGACCGTTTAATTTACTGTCATCAGCTGGAATCAATACTGTCTCCACCAACGAGCCGCCCGTCACTTCAAAAACCCATTTACGCGTACCATCATCACTATATTGACGATGAATTACTTTTGGCGGAACAACACAGGCATTGGCTGACAATTTATCACGCAATGATTTGCTCAAATTGGTCATTTGCTCAAAGTCGGTTACACCCTGCTGATAAATCCATTTAATGACTTGCGTCGAGCGGAACGGCTTTTCGCCGATGCTCTTAAAATAATCCGCCAGTTGCGCTTGGGTCATGCCCAATAGATTGGTTTTTGCCTGCGCCTCATCAACGAGCTTAATGCTATTCGCAGGCTTTGTTGGGATATGTTGGATGGGTGTTTGAGAAGTCGACATAATAGGGAACCTTTTTGCAGCCATTACGATAAGCGCTGCAATTATTGAGATGGGCGTTGCCAGTCATACATTATATATACGTTATGTATGAGTGCAGGAGCAATCCGTTATGAGCGCATTTTTTATCGAGGCATTGGTAAATGCTTAAAAATCACAAAAATCTGATAAAAACATGCTGATAAGGGATTGATAATGCTCAGTAAAACTAATAATGAGGCAAGTGACTAGAAATTTCAATGAGTCATTTTAATGATTCATAATAAAATACCGGAATATTATAATAGCTAAAACGGCTTATACCCTAAGATATAAGCCGTCTCGCCACACTAATTATTAATAACCAACATCATAAGCTGATATCAATAATTGTTGCTATTAACGCGTACGTGCACAAACTTCATCTTCATTGAAGAAGTAGCTGATTTCACGTGCTGCTGATTCAGCTGAATCTGAACCATGAACGGCGTTTTCATCGATGCTGCTAGCGAAGTCAGCACGGATAGTACCTTCAGCGGCGTCTTTTGGGTTAGTAGCGCCCATGATATCGCGATGCTTAGCGATAGCGTTTTCGCCTTCTAATACTGATACCAATACTGGACCTGAAGTCATAAATGAAACTAGGTCATTATAAAATGGACGTTCAGCGTGCTCAGCGTAGAAACCGCCTGCTTTTTTATCATCAAGTTGCATCATTTTAGCCGCAACAATTTTTAGACCTGATTTTTCAAAACGGTCGTAGATAGCGCCGATGTTATTGCCAGCAACTGCGTCAGGTTTGATGATAGATAAAGTACGTTCGTTAGCCATGAAAAGCTCCTAATGGATGAGGGGGTTAAAAAATTGAACTAAAATAAGAAATGAAATGGCAAAGGGGTTATTTTATTTCTAACCACTAATTTTATCTCTGACCGCTATGTTGACTTAGGCTGACCAAGATGACTTATGCTTTACCAATACGAAAACATAAAATCAAGTAACATCAGGTAGTATGAGCGCCAACATAGGATTGCTGCCTATTATAATGATTGAGGCTATAAATGATAGGGTTAATTTATAAAAGTCGCTTGTATAAAGCCAAAACTTACCGCTCATTTATCAAATATTTATGATTTATTGCTACTAAAAAACCCCAATGCTTAACATTAGGGTCTTATGAATTACTTATAACATAGGGTTGTCACTGACTAAGCATCATACGGATCGCGTAATACAATTGTCTCTTCGCGGTCAGGACCGGTTGAGATGATATCAACAGGGCAGCCAATCAACTCTTCGATACGTTTGATATATATTTTGGCGTTTTCTGGTAGGTCGTCATAGTTGGTAATACCAACGGTTGACTCGCTCCAACCTTGTAGGGTTTCGTACTTAGGCGTTACCGACTCATAGAATTCAGCATCATGCGCGCCAGCACACTCAGTCTCAGGTAGATTATAACCGACACCGATTAGCAATTCTTCTAAACCGTCTAATACGTCAAGCTTGGTCAAGCAGATACCTGACATAGAGTTAAGTACCACAGCACGGCGTAATGATTCGGCATCGAACCAACCACAGCGACGCGCGCGACCAGTGGTTGCACCAAACTCATGACCGACTTTGGCTAAATGCGCGCCAACATCATCAAACAATTCAGTTGGGAATGGACCGCTACCAACACGCGTGGTATACGCTTTAGTGATACCCAATACATAGTCTAAATATAATGGACCGATACCCGTACCAGTAGATACACCGCCCGCAGTTACGCTAGAGCTGGTGACAAACGGATAAGTACCATGGTCAATATCAAGCAACGTACCTTGCGCACCTTCAAACATCAGGTTCTTGCCAGCAAGACGTAATTGATTTAGGTCTTCGGTTACATCAGTAACCATGCCTTTGATTTCTTCTTTCCACTCTTGGCAAAGCTTAAACGTCTCATCAAAATCAATGGCGTCAACTTTATAATACTGAGTCAGTTGGAAGTTATGATATTCGATTAAGTTACGTAGTTTTTCTTCTAAGTCATCACGGAACAAGTCAGCAAGCTTAATCGCACGGCGCGCAACTTTATCTTCATAAGCTGGTCCAATACCGCGACCTGTCGTACCGATTTTGCCAGTGCCACGTTTTGCTTCACGAGCTTGGTCAAGCGCTACGTGATAAGGCATGATCAATGGGCAGTTTGGTGAAATACGTAGGCGCTCACGTACTGGCACGTTGTTGTCTTCTAGCTCTTTCATCTCTTTTAATAATGCGTCAGGTGCTAACACCACGCCATTACCGATGAAGCAAGTCACGCCTTCACGTAAGATACCTGATGGAATTAGATGTAAAACGGTGGTTTTACCATCAACGACTAGGGTGTGACCAGCATTATGTCCGCCTTGAAAGCGTGCAACTGCTGCGGCTTTTTCGGTCAGTAAATCAACGATTTTACCTTTACCTTCATCGCCCCATTGGCTACCCAAAACTACGACATTCTTACCCATGATTAATCCTTACCTTGATGTATTGAGGTGTGTGCAATAACGGTTTAAAACTGAAATTATGCTAAAAAATATAATTAAAAGTCATTCTTTAGCGATTTAATAACTCAGTCATTTAATGATATTTCTTTAAATAGATTCTAGACATAGCTTTTAAAATTAAATAGCGTTTAAAATTAGATAGCTTCTAACTGCCACTGATTATTCGCAAAGTTTAAACGATGCGTCATAGCCGCTGGACGGTCATCGCACGTTAATGGCATAGTGACGCGATAGCCTTGCTGACGTAAGCTTGTGACCTGCTGCAATAGTATTTGCATTTGCGCTTTATCAGCATTAGCCTGCTTTAATGCCTCATAATCAACCAATACAATAATCGGTGACTCAAGCTGCGTATGCGCCAGCAAACGGCTAACATCCATACTAAAACCTGTCGCTTCACGTGACCGCTTCGCACTTAATTGCCCCACGCTCTGCATACCATCAAAGCGCCCGCCACGTACCAGTGGCTGAGTTTCACTATTGATATAGCCGTTAAAGATAATGCCCGTATGATAATGATAGCCCGACAGTTCGGTCACATCGATACTGACTGGCGTCTGCCATTGCATCTCTAAATGTGCTTTTAGACGTTGTAGCTCATCGACAGCCGTCACAATGTGTGTATCTTGCTTGGCAGTATCTGACAGTGTATCTAATAACTTTGCCATATCATGACCAAAGCGCGCCAATGCGTAAAAATCATCACCCATGGTCAGTAACTGACAGACACGTTTTAGCTCTGGTAAATTTTTATTGGCATAGAGATTCATCAATTGCTTGGTGTCATTATCAGACAACTCAGCCAATGCCGCTAAACGCTTAAATATCGCCACATGACCCAAGTCAATATGTAGGGCGGCGCTCATATCTAAGCTATTGACCATACTAAACAGCACATCTATCAGCTCGATATCGGCTGCAAGTTCGCCGCAACCAAATATCTCCGCACCCAATTGTAGCGGTGTCCGTGAGCCAAACAATCCTGAAGGTAAGGTATGGATGACATCGCCGGCGTAGCAATAACGCGCAATGCCATTACCGCCATGATGGGCATCAATACGCAAAATCTGCGGGGTAATATCAGCGCGCACGCCCATCAAACGACCGGTCAGCTGATCGATAATCTTAAAGGTTTGGCGCTTTAAATCTTCTGAGGCTTCACTTAATAAAGATTCAGTAAACTCAATCATCGGCGGATTGACCAACTCATAGCCATGACTAATAAGCTGCTGGATCAATTGATGTCTCAGTACTTCTTGCTTATGGGCATCTTCAAACAACACATCGACGACCCCATCAGGCAGCAGCCAGCTGTTATTGGCAACATCGCTGGCAAAGTTGCTTAGATATGGCAGGCCATTAGCGGTAGCACGATTATCAGCAGGCTGAGTCGCCGCTGGTTTTGTCGTATTTGACTGGGCAGGTTTTGCAGAATCAGAACTGGCAGACACAATGAATCCTTGTTTGGCGTATCGCTTACCAAAAACGCGGTACTGATGCGGTACTAAAAGGTTGTATTTACAATTGCAGGGATGTAAGGCGTTTTGTATTTTTGACGCGCAACATCACTGACCCAATTATCTATAAGCAAACTAGGTGACCGCAAAAGGGTGAGTAATAAGTATAAGTTAGGATGATAAGACGAGTATCTTTATGCGCTAAAATTTATGCGATAGAAAACTATGATAAATAATCAAGGCACTTTATGCTTTAGTTTAGCATAGCAGCCAAGCTTCGCCTAGTGACAATTAACCCCAATTACCATCTAATTCATGGTCAATAAGTTTTAAAGCCTTCATTATTAATAGCGTATGTATTCAAGATGAATAACTAAAAATAAAAAGTAATACCTATCATCGATAAGAGTAACACGGAGTTATTTATGCTAACTATCTTTCATGATTTTTACTTATTTTCTAGAACCCCGTTTCTTAACATCACTGCTTATTAGTATTACTGTTTCTGTCAGCCTGAAGCGTTTGCAGTCTGTTGCTTGCCTAACGCCTTATCGGTAGACTCATGTTACACTAACACATATTTTATCTCGGAAAGCCTTATGTCAACTGATTACCACCCAAATCCTGCCATTAATCAAACCAACGTCCTCGGCACTGCCCTTGCCAGCTGTTGTTTTGACCCGCTTACTGGCTACTACCGCAATGGCTTTTGTCATACCGGCAACCACGATGTTGGTCAGCATACCGTGTGCGCTAAGATGACCAGCGAATTTTTGAACTTTTCTGCCAGTCGTGGCAATGACTTGATTACGCCGCTGCCTGAGTATGGTTTTGCCGGTCTACAGCCTGGTGACTATTGGTGTATTTGTGCGCTACGCTGGGTTGAAGCCTTGGACTTCGATATTGCTCCGCAAATAAAGCTTGAAGCCTGTCACGAAAGCTTATTAAGTCTGGTTGATATCGAAACGCTAAAACGCTTTGCATTGTAGTTTGCAGACAAGTAACTTACATAAAAAAATTCATTTTGGTCGCATGTCATAATCTATTTTAATTAATATTTATTTTATTTGATATTAACCACAGACTAAAGGAGAAGGTATGAAACAAGATGATGACCTGATTGTCAAACCGACAACTCGTATCACACCTGACTCTAATGTCAGCCTTATCGACCCTAACATGGGCGATGAGCGCTCTTATTTAGACAATTATGATAGCTATGACAGCTATATTTATGGCGATGCGGACGCCACGGTCGAGGATACGATTGAGACGATGACCGTCTATGACCCCGACTCTGAGCGCTATGAGGATATCGATTTATCCAGCGATGACGAAGTGGTCAATTGCTATGCTTATTCGCGTAAAACGGGCGAAAAAGTGAATAAAGTGGCACTGAATGATGTCAGTCGCGCTTTAAGCAATAGTGGTCAGTTTATCTGGCTTGGTCTTTATGACCCCAGTTTAGAGACCATGGTCAAAGTCAGAGATGCTTTTGAATTACATGAGCTGGCGATTGAAGATGCCTTTGCCGAACATCAGCGCGCCAAGGTTGAGAACTACGAAAATGACATGATATTTGTGGTGTTACGTACCGCCAAGCTCGAAGACAATATCATTCGCTATGGCACTACCGCGATATTTATGGGCAAAAACTACCTGATTACCATTCGCAATGGCCCTTCTAACTCTTATATGCCGGTACGCGAGCACTGTCATCGTCGCCCAGAAAAGCTACGCATGGGACCTATCTTTGTCTTGCATGCCATTCTCGATTTTATTGTCGATAACTATATGCCGATTACCGATCGTTTGGGCAGTTATCTACGCGAACAAGAACGTAACATTTTTACTTATGAGTTTAATAAAGAAACGCTTAGAAATTTATATGAATTAAAATCCCAGCTGGTACATATGCGTGCGGTGATTTTACCAGTGCAAGATATCTGTAGTTTCTTTATTAATCACGATAAAAGCGACTTAATCTCCCCGTTTTCTCACGCTGCTAAACCCTACTTCCGAGATGTGAATGACCATTTGCTACATTCTTTGGATGCCATTAACGGCTTAAATGAGATGCTCAGCGTGGTGATGAATACCTATCTTGCTATGGTCAATATGGGACAGAATGAGGTGGTACGTAAGCTTGCCGCTTGGGCTGGTATTTTAGCGGTACCAACGGCGATTGCTGGTATCTATGGAATGAACTTTGATTTTATGCCAGAGCTACATTGGCAGTACTCTTATCTGGTTATCATGGCAGTTATTATCTCGTTATGTAGCTTTTTATACTTTAACTTTAAAAGGTTGGGTTGGTTATAAGTCAGAGCATGTCTTCATTTAAAACAGGAAAAGGGCTGCCATTGGCAACCCTTTTTTATTAACAACTATCAGCTATTTATTAACAACCATTCATCAATGATGTTAATGAAATATAATAAGACCTTATTTACGATAATGGGTGCTATCGACGCTCGGTAGATGATGCTCGGTACTGGTCACTTGATGATCATCCAAATAATCTTCTGGTCGCCCAAACATCTTCGCCGTCCACGTTAATATCACAATAGACGCACTGAGCACCATGATGGCAAAGGAAATCGTTGCCAATAACCATAAATGGAAGTTATCTGATACCGCCTGCACATCGACGACCAAATGTCGTGACAAAGCGGTAATCGCGATAAATATCAAAAACTGCACTGGCAGACGATGGGTTTTAAAGTAAATACCAATCATCGCCAGTAGTTCAAGATAAATAAATAGCAGTAAAATATCTTTTAAATCTGCTGAGCCTTTTTGAAAAATCACAAAGAACTCTTTGCCCGCTGTCCAAACCACCACCACACTAATCAAAAACAAAATAATATAGTGACAAATATCGACAAACTCACGGCCGATATGTTGCATGCGCTCATGTATCCCCATATTTAGCTTTGGTACATGAGCGGTATTGGTTTGTTGGGCTTGATGGACTTTACTATTTTTCTGTTCCGATTGCTGTTCTGGTTCTTGCTCTGACAGCGGCTTCATTAGCTAACTGCACTGTTGTCTAAACCAGCAGATTTTTCAGCCGCATCAACGGTTTGGCGAATAAGCGTATTAATCGTCATAGGGCCAACGCCACCTGGAACTGGTGTATAAGCACTAGCGATATTTTCTACGCCTTGCAATTCGATATCACCAACGCCGCCATTATCAGTCGGATGGAAACCTGCATCGATGACTACAGCCCCGGCTTTAATCCAATCGGCTTTGATCAGCTCAGGTACGCCTACTGCCCCAACCACGATATCAGCACGCTTAATATGCGATTCTAAATCTTGCGTTCTTGAATGGCAAATCGTTACGGTACAGTTGGCATTTAACAGCATCATTGCCATTGGCTTACCTAAAATGGCACTACGGCCTACAACCACGGCTTCTTTACCTGACAGCTCAATATTATGATGCTCTAGTAAATGCATGATACCTTGCGGGGTGCATGAGCCATAAGCGGACTGCTGCATCGCCATACGACCAAAGCCAAGACAGGTCACACCATCGACGTCTTTTGCCAAGTCAATCTGCTCAAAGCAAGCACGCTCATCGATATGAGCCGGTACTGGGTGCTGCAGCAAAATACCATGAACGTCTGGATTGCTATTAAGCTCGTCTATTTTTGCCATCAGCTCTGCAGTCGTTGTCGCACTTGGCATTTCAACCCGTATAGAATCCATACCGACACGCTTACAAGCATTGCCCTTCATACGCACATAAGTCGCAGACGCAGGATCGTCACCGACCAATATCGTCGCCAAGCTTGGGGTACGTCCTGTCTTAGCTTTAATAGCGTCTACACGCGTACTCAGTTGCTGTTCTATTTGTTTAGCAAGTGCTTTACCGTCCAAAACGGTAGCAGATCCTTGGGCAGTTGACGTAATAGACGCAATTGACATAGTAACTCCAATAGAGGGTGCGATAAAAAAAGTAAAGACAGCGCCTGCAGTATTTTTGCATGCCTGTCTTATGCCCGGTCAATTCTTTTTGACCGTTAATTGAGACTGATATTGTACCTGTCTGGGCTAAAAAATCCTAGCACCCTATTAAAAGGCCTTATTAAAAATTAATAACATGGCCATAAAAAAGTCGAGCTATTAAATCCTAATAGACCAACTTTAGGCATTCAATAATTTTTATAAACTGATTAAGCAGCCACCGCTTCTATAAGCGGTAGGTAATTTATATAACTGAATACTCTTCTAATAAAGCATAGTACTGATACATCTTATTTTTTAATACCAAACTAAATATCGATATCACGCTCTGAAAAATGCCTATTAAGACGTCGATATCTTAGCAGGCTTCTTCTAACATTAGCGTTTATAACTTTATACCTTCGTTGTTTATTACCAGTAAATCGACTCATTGTAGCTTCTCCCTCTGCACAAATACCTTGCTTTTTAATAACCAGCCCCACTGTTTTGAATAATATTTGAATATCTAACCACATCGATTGATTATCAACGTACCAAATATCAAGCTCAAAGCGTTTTTCCCAACTGATGCTATTACGACCATTGATTTGGGCATGACCAGTGATTCCTGGTTTAACTAAGTGCCTCTTAAACTGCTCTTCACTATATAATGGTAAATACTCTATAAGCTGAGGACGCGGGCCTACTATACTCATGTCACCTTTGAGCACATTCCATAGTTGGGGTAATTCATCGAAGCTACTCGCTCGAAGTTGCTTACCAAAATCTGTAAGACGATACTCATCAGGCAAAAGATTGCCTTCAGAATCTTTATCATCGCTCATTGTCCGAAATTTAATAATCTCAAATGTTTTACCATCAAGGCCAGACCGAGCTTGACGAAATAATACAGGTGCTCCAAAATTCTTCCTAACTTTGTATGCCACCAATATAAAAATAGGCAACATTAAGATTAAGGCCATTAGAGCAATACTCACGTCGAATACTCTCTTAAGCATTTTAAACCTCCTATGTAGAGCAGTTGACGATATACCAAACCCATAATGCTTTTTTTGTATATAGTAAATATTAAATATATAAATCCTTACAAACGAATATATAAGGTAAAGTAACTTCCAAGATAAAAATAATTAGACTATGTATTTCCTAAAACTATGATTAAGAGATATATTTCGATATAAGAATCTAACCTAAACCCATCTCGACTATCATATGAGCGTTTACCTTTTTAACGTCATACTTATCGACCGCAATACCTCTAGAGGCCAACCCCATTTGTTCACAAAGATTGGGATGCTCTATAAACTGACGCATGGCATCTATTAACTCATCAATGGCTTGGACGGGAACTAAATAACCATTTATACCATTGGTCACAGGCTCCCTACACCCTGGAGCATCCGTCGTAATAATAGCTCGTCCCATTGACATGGCCTCTAATACAGAGCGTGATGTGCCCTCGCGATAAGACGGCAATACATAGACTGAGCTGGCCGCTATGGCAGGACGCACATCCCTAACCTGACCCCAATAGATGATGTCGCCATCTGCTATCCATTGATCTAACTGTGCTTGCTCAATGGCTGCTGGGTTTTCATCTATTGAGCCTACTAGATGAAATTCGGCATCAGAATATTCTCTCTTTATCTGTTTGGATGCTTCAACATATTCCACTATTCCTTTATCTTTGAGCAGTCTAGCAATCAACAAAAAGGATGGCTTGACGCCCCCTGACTCATTCCTAGGTAATGGAGATACATTGAAATCATTTAAATCTACCCCTGAGCCGTTCACCACTACTGTTGGAATGATTGGCTGAACTATATTCAGTTTTTTTAATAAATTTAAGTCATCTGTATTCTGAAAAAACACCTTAGAAGACTTTGCTAATGCTTGTTGGTAAAGCGCATGTACAAATTTTTGAAAAATGCTACGCTTGTTGGTCTCTTCTACTTGCTGAAAGGTATAACCTAATCCTGATATCAACACAAAACGATAGGGTACTTTGGTCAGCCATGCTGCTAATGTTCCATACACCACAGGCTTTACAGTGTAAGAGAGTACATATTCTGGTTTGATTTTATTTAATATCTGATAACTATGAAAAAAGGTCTTTATATCTTTAACTGGGTTAGTTCCGGTTCTTTGCATAGTAATCTCATGAACATGATATCCACGACCTATAAGCTCATTATGGTCTGCAGCATATTTCTCTAAATCAGGAGAAACGACATGTATCTCATATCCTAATTGAGCAATGCACTCCAAAAGCTTGCCTCTAAAATTCAATACATGAGGCAAATAGTTAGAAAATATTAGAAACCTTTTTCTCTTAGGCATAATTTTTCAGCTTAATTATTTAAATCGTATAAAGAGAATAGCCATGAATATCATTATTAATACTGCAAACTAAAATTCGACTCAAAGTATATTTATATATTCACATATATAAATATACTATAGGTAGTTTTCATACTAATTACAATAGAAAGACATAAATAATTTATATTTATACCTTTGAGAGAGGTGGTTAAGAATTTTTACTGATTGATTTTAGGAAGTGGGTTCTTATTTGGAAGGTCTTTATTAGGAAGTTTCTCATTGGGAAATAACGTGCGAATTTTGCAGTCAGCACATACGAACAGTACATATATCATAACGAATGGATATCTATAACGAACAGCTGTCCCATAGTTGAATACAACTAAGCCATATACAGACATGGATAAAGCCATAAATAACAACCAAAAAGCGAGCTTATCAGGACTTTTCATCCAAGCTTTACGTGTTATCAGAAACAAAATAGCAAGTATAAATAAATTTTCAAATGACTGAATCAAAGGTAAAACGCCGCTCGCTTCCCATATAAATGGTTTAGACAAAAAGTAAATACCCGACGTCAAACCTTCAACGACAAACTCGCCTGCGCCAGAAATAAGCATAATTTCTTCAGCTTTACCTCCATCTTCTACAAACATAGCGGCCCTAAAATGATTAATTTGAGGGATCGCTATCGGAGCAGAAAGAAGCAATCCAGCTAGGCTAATCAGGCTTATAATTACTGCTTTTGCTAACCCCATACCCTTTTTGGCCACATTAAAAATAAAATACATTAGAACAATAGGACCTAAAATAAAAAAGTTCTGGAATTTAATTAGGTATAAAGGAATAATAAATAAAATGCTTTTAAGTATCTTAGACTCACGGGCATAGACAACAGTGAGCACCATAAAAAATAGAATGAGAGTTTCCCGCAAGCTTAGCGCTGTGTATAGAGCCATGCTTGGAAACAACAGATAAAACCATATTGATACTTTTGTAAAAATGTTTTTGACATACAAAACGAAGAACAAAACGATATAGAGAAAAGTATTATAGAATCCTAAACTAATAGGAGAAACTGGGGCTGGAAATGGTAACAGTGCAAGCATAGCACTGGCTTGAAAGACATTATCACCACCTGTGAGTGCTTCAATCAAACCCAGTTCTCCAGATCTTATCGCATTCACGCCCTCCCAGTACCTAAACTGATCACCCATATATGAAGTACTAAACAATACGTCATTTAGAACAAAAGGAAGCAAACAGTGTAAAGCAAGGACTACTTGATAATTGGAGGGAACTTTAAACTTGTATCCGACAGTAACAATTAGCAACAAGCATATCAGCAGACTGGGTAACTCAAAAAGTCTGATACCTAAAAATCCATACGTATAAATCCAACTTAGGTCTGACATTAGTTTGTCTCTATATTTTTAATAAAAGATTAAAATTACATGTCTGTTTTGGCTACTATCAAGGGACTGTTGTGATTATAATATTGGGGTATTATTCTAAATTCTAATTTAACCTACTGGCTTTGTACGACTACGTTTTAAAAGGTGTCTTGCTGATTGTAGTCTAATAATTGTATACATTCAAAAAAATAAATATAATCATAATTTTGCTGCTCATATAAATCATTCCATATAAATCACTGGGTCTCAAGCCAAGCTTGGAACATTAATATATTCCAGAGTTGATCTTGATGATTATATTTACCACTCAGGTGTTCTGTCCACATCATACGTATGGGTGCGGGATAAAAATAACCTTGCTGCAGTAATAGCTTTTCATCTAATAATGCTTCAGCCCAATCCCGTAATGAGCCTCGTAACCAATCGTGTAAAGGTAGGCTAAACCCCATTTTAGGTCGTTCAATCAATTGGCAAGGGACATGACGAAATAGTACCTGCTTCAGCAACCACTTACCTTCCCCATTCCGTATTTTGTACTCTAATGGCATTTTCCAGGCTAATTCAACAATACGATGATCGAGCATCGGCACTCGCGTCTCTAAGCTATTAGCCATAGCAGCGCGATCAACCTTTACCAAAATATCATCAGCCATATAAGTCTGTGCGTCCATAGCCATCATCGCATGTTGAAAGCTATCTGTTTTCGGCCAACAATTTATGTCACTTATCAACGTACTAGGCTCTTTTGCACCTATGACTAACGTCTCAGGCTGCTGCCAATGACTGGTCAATGACTGGTAAAAATCCTGTTCACTATCAATATTTAGTACACCTGCTAGCTTGTGAGCCTTATCACCAGGAGCACTCAACCGTAATCTTTTAGGGAGAATAGGATTAAGCGTTGTGAACATAGCATCCCAGCTCTTAGGTGCGAAAGCAGCCAGTGTCGTCGACGCCAATCTTCTTATTGGTCTAGGCAGTTTACGATTTTTATTCCAAACTTGCTGAGCCATGAGGTAGCGATTGTAGCCTCCAAATAGCTCATCACCCCCGTCACCACTTAAGGCAACCGTCACATGCTCACTGGCTAACTGACTGACTAAAAAGGTCGGGATTTGTGAGCTATCTGAAAATGGCTCACAGTATATAGACGATAATTTCGGTATCACTGATAAAGCATCTTTAGGGGTTATATAAAGCTCAGTATGTTCGGTACCAATGTGCTTAGCCACAGCTTTTGCATGTGTTGCCTCGTTATATGCCTCATCCTCAAAACCAATAGTAAAAGTCTTAATTGGCTGCTCGCTTTGCGCCTGCATTAGTGCAACTACTGTACTGCTATCTATACCACCGCTCAAAAAAGCACCAAGTGGAACGTCTGATTGCATTTGACTGCCAATACTCTCCACAAGAGCTGATTCTAAAATATCAACCGCTTGCTCTGGACTGCCCGTAAAAGGATTTTCTAGCCCTGATTCAACTACCGTATTAAAACGCCAGTAGGCCTTGGGTACCGCTATTTTAGCTGTTTCCAATTCTGCTAAGGGTAATTGTAACCAATAACCAGGTCGCAACTTTTTAATGCCTTGATAAATACTATAAGGAGCAGGGATGCAATTGTGACGCAACAGTAAAGTGATTGCATCACGATCAATGTCTGCTTTGAACATAGGGTGTGCTTTTAAAGCTTTTAATTCAGAACTAAAGAACAAACTATCGTCTTGCCAACCCCAATATAGAGGTTTTTCACCCATCCTATCCTTAGCTAGAGTCAGGAGTTTTGTTTGCTTATCCCATAGAGCAATGGCAAACATACCTATCATAGCTTGTAGTGTTTTCTCTATACCCCAAGCTACGAAACAAGCGAGCATAGTCTCGGTATCTGAATGACCTTTCCATTCGAGTAAGAAGCCTTCTTGATTAAGCTTATCCCGTAGTTGCAGATGGTTATATATCTCACCATTAAATACAACCACATATCGTCCACACACAGAATGCATCGGCTGTGCGCCTGCAGGCGACAGCTCTAGAATGGCTAAACGCCGATGACCAAGCGCTAAGCCAATAGTTTCATCCAACCAACTATCGCCAGCATCCGGACCTCTATGATAGAGAGCATCATTCATCTGAGCGATACCATCACGCATGTCTATATTACTTGATGAGTTTTGGCGGAAACCAACAATACCACACATTAAATACTCCTTAGTCTAGACGACCGTGACGTAACCAACTGCTACCGGCAGCTGCTAACGCGATAATAGAATAAACAGCACAAAGCAGAACAAAACCACGAGCTTCATCGTAAGGAGCTAATGCTAAAACCCCAGTCAAAGGCATTAAAAAAAATACCAGTCTAAAACGAATTCTTTGACGACCCGGCATTTTTAGCAACCCTTTACTATCAAGGTAACCAAAAAGACGGAAAGCCGCGTAACTGATACTTGCTGCTAGGGCGATACCCATCCTATAACGATCTTCTACCACAAATATGACGGGTGCCATAAATCGAAACCAAGCCAACCAAAGAAAGGTTGCCGCCTTGAACTCACGATCAACAAAAATATTATGAAGAGCGAAGACGATGGACAAGGCTAAAAAGAAACTCCACCATGCCCATACCTCTTGCATATCTAGTAAAATGGTTAATGCTATAAAAGCCATTATTCGAAAAGCAATCCACGTAAAAACCCACATCGTAGGTGCATTTTGAGGACCGCGTCGACGACCATCTTTCTCTTTTCGTGCCGCGAATAAGTCATTTACAAGATAGCCGATCTCATACAGACTGATAAATGCAAAATATACTAGGATAGCCTGTATCAAAGCTTGAAACGGTGGGACACTACCAAGAGCCATAACAAGTATTGCCGCACTGAGCCACTCAAATAAAGCATGAAAAACCCAACTTCCATTACGCAGGCGAGTATTATAGAAGTAACTAAATGGCAATATATACAATATATTCATTGGTTTAGCCTTATATAAGTAGCGGTTAATCCTGCCCAGCGCTCCTTATGTGACGCTTTATGCAGAACCACATAAGCTCTCTTTGCACCACTTAATAACTCTTGATCTGTTATATTGTCACTGATAGCATCATAAAATCTGCTACTCAAGTCGATACCAATAAGATCACTTAATGCTTGTAACTTTAATCCAGTTAAGTCACGTTTATAACGGCCTGTTAAAACACCGTCACTACTCTCAAGCTCACTAGCAACAAACCTTACACCCAACTGCTTTGCCAATGCCGAAACGATAGGTTGTAAACTGGCAGAAGCCAATATTATGTGTTTGTCTTTTATCGCAGGTGTAATAACCTGCCATACAGAGGGAACTTTTCTATTTTCCAATAACCATTTTGCATAAACCTCTGCATTTAATTCAAGAGAGCTGACCGTATCGTCTTTCAGCATTCTAACAAGTAGGTGTTTTAAAACATGTTTACCAGTGAGACGCTCAATCACTGCTATTCCTAATCGAAACGGACTACGATGTGCGGTTAAAGCACGAAGCATTGGCAAACGCCACCACCGCTCAGGCTGCTGAGAAAAGTGCTGTTTGAGCAGACCCAATGTTGTATCGTCATAAACCAATGTGCCACAAACATCTGTAATAAATAATGTAGCATTTGAATTATTGGTCATAGTGTCTGCTCCAGCTGCTCGTAAATTTTTTTATAACTTAATGCTGCCACATGGAGATCTAATTCGGGTTTAGCGCGCGCGCGTAGATTGTGTCCTCCCATTTTCTTAAGACTATCAAGTGAGGATACGATGTCAGTTAGGCTGTCAGGCTGATCCAAATCTATAACTGCACCTGCTTTTAACCGAACAGTCATATCATCTATATCACCAATTCCAGCATTACTAACGACGGGGACACCTACCGCAAGCGCTTCGGCTATTTTAGTAGGGGAACTCGCTATTTTTGAATAAGCAGGCTTAATGAAACTAAGCATTAAATCAGAGCAACCTATGTAAGAAGGCACTTGGTCACGTTTGGCTTCATGTACATGTATCCGCGTACGCAAATGTGACAAGCCAAGAGTACTTATTAATGACTCATGTTCCGCTCGCCAATCCTTAGTAATCAATAAAAAGTGTACATCTTCTCGCTCAGTAGCGGCTTGGGCGAATAGTTGTAGCATTTCGTCTAACATGTACCAAGTCCCCAAAGAGCCTAGGTATGAGAGTACAAAAGCATTTTCAGGTAATCCTAGCTCCTTACGAGTGGCTATTCTTTGCTTAGCAGTAGGTGGCATAAAATGCTCAAAGTCTGCACAGCAAGGAATCACTGAAATGGGAGCAGACATATCCGGTGATAACTTATACAGTTCAGGTACCACTCGTTCTGTGAGAGCCACAATATGACTGGCGCTCAAAAGAAGATTGCTCTCTACATGTTTGTATAGCTTAAATATTGAAGCGTCAACACTGTTATCTAGCTTCCAAATATCGCCATCTACTCTCTCGTCAACCCAGAGGCCACGCATATCAAACAAGACCTTTACTCCTGTAAGCTTACTCAGTAATGCGCCAACTTGCATGGCTTGGTAGCTACGACAATGGATCACGCCAAAACGATGTTTAAATTGCAAATATAAAGCAGCTTCATACATGCGAGACAAATCCCAAAGCTTGCCTAACTTGCCGAAACGTGTAGTGAAAGACAAAGGTGTCCATCCTATACCAGAACTGGCCAACTCTGCTTTTAATAACTCACCACCAGCCTTAAAACGTTCAGGTTTTTCATAGCTTAAGATGTGCAAAGGACGAGGATGCTGACGGATACTATATAAATACGGTAGTATTTGGCTACCACCTAAAGGATCTAGCAAACCATCATAAGAGATAAACAATACTGAGTTATTCATAGATACTCCGTAATATTTTAAAGATATGTAAAGCTAGACCACATTAACAACCTAACACTCTCGTCTCGATGCCGTAAAACAACTTGGTAGCTTCAAAAGCTGCTTAGTGTCTTAGAAAAAACTACGTCTAAATATTGATCGACAACTTTATCTATAGTCTAATCCAAATAAAACCGATACAATCCTATTAACAATTGCATTTAATGAAATAAACGATGACTTATTCAATAGACTATCGCAAACAGGTACTTTCTAGCATAGCTGATGGTATGACCATAAGAGAAGCTGCGCTATTTTATGGACTTAGCACCAGCACCATTCACAGCTGGCAGAAGAAATTAGCGCCTAAAACAACCAGAAATAAAGCACCGACTAAAATACCTGATGACGCATTGATTGAAGACGTAAAAAGATACCCAGATGATTATAACTATGAAAGAGCTCGTCGCTTGAACTGTAGTAAAACGGGTATCTTTAATGCTTTAAAGCGTCTTGGTATCAGTCAAAAAAAAGACCTTGGAACACCCGAAAGCGTGTCCGATAAAAAGAGCGATATTCCAGAGTAGGCTTGATTGCTTTACTCAGCAAGGCTACCCCATTGTCTATATGGATGAAAGCGGCTTTGAGGCTGAAACTATTCGTTCTCATGGCTATGCACCGATTGGTAAACCCTGTATCGATAGCTACAACTGGCAAGCAAAGAAGCGTACGAATGTCATCGGAGCTCTCTATAAAAAGATGCTGTTTGCGCTTGAGTACGTTGAGCAGAATATCAATAGCAATATATTTTATGACTGGTGTAAGTTCACACTTATTCCAAGTCTCAAGACTAAATGCGTGATTGTCATGGATAATGCTCGGTTTCATAAAAGCAAACGTATTCAAAAGCTACTCAACAGACATGGCCATCGTATTCTTTGGCTACCGCCGTACAGCCCTGATCTGAACCCTATCGAGAAGAAGTGGGCACAGGCTAAGTTTCTACGCCAAGGGTGGATGGAGAATAATCTACCTAAACTGTTTCATGATATGGGCTGTATCGATTTTATAACGACTTAACTATACTAAAGACTTCATCGACTATATGACTCTCTATATTTTCTGAAAACCACATCTGAAACATCAACAAGACCCATATCTTACTATCATCGTTTTTTTCTGCATAAAACAATTCTAATAACCTTGATACATAGTCATAATTAAAAACGTTATACTCGTTGATTAACTCTTCACTTAAGTATTGATCTAAAAGATATTTAAGATCCTGACGGAGCCAAGAATTTATTGGTATACCAAAACCTTGTTTTTCTCTAATAAATAGACATTCTGGCATATATCGAGCTAAAACCTCTTTTAGTATCTTTTTATTCTTCTTGTGCGAAATGGGTATGCTAGCAGCAAACTCGATTATTTTATGATCAAGAAAAGGCTCTCGGCCCTCCAAAGAGGTACTCATTGTTGATCTATCCACCTTAACCATTAAATCATCGGGTAGATAACCTTTAAAATCTGAAATCATCATTTTTTCTAAGTTCGATGTGACAGCAGCAGTCTCTTCAGAAAAATAATACTCTTCTTTTATTAATCTTTTAATCTCATCTTTTGTGAAAATAGAATTTGAAACCTTGAAGCTATTAACTATATCTTCGTGATCTAGCATATTTTTAAGCTTGATAATTTTTCTATATAATTTTTCATTGGCTCTATTCAGCATAAATATAGGAATAGGAATTAAGTTTAAAAGTTTGTTTGTCATTTTTTTGAATGGAATTTTAGATAAAGTCCGAAATCTTTCCTCCATAAGCGCATAGCTTGTATATCCGCAGAACAACTCATCACCGCCATCACCAGACAGCACTACAGATACTTTTTGCTTTGCAAGCTCAGATACTAAGGTAGTTGGTATAGCCGAGCTGTCTGCAAACGGTTCATCAAATATACTTGGCAATTTTTTTATAATAGCTAAGGCATCTTCTTTTTTACAAATAAGTTCGGTATGATTCGTACCTAAATATCCTGCAATATCTTTAGCATAGTTAGATTCATCGAAGCTTTTATCTTCAAACCCAATAGTAAAAGTATTTATAGGTATCTTGCTATCTTTTTGAACAATAGCTGCTACTAAAGAGCTGTCTATTCCACCACTAAGAAAAACACCTACCGGAACATCTGCTATCATTCGTAAGTTAAAGGCCTCTTTTATAATAGATTCTAGCTCATCTACAACATTATCTGTCGCAACCTGATTCTCATAAAAATCATTAATATTCCAGTAGCAATTTTTTATCAGACTTTTTGATTCAATATCGTATTTCAAATAATGTCCAGGAAGAAGCTTTTGAGTATTTTTAAGTATGGTTTTTGGAGCGTGAATATAACCAAACTGAAGATAAGAAGATACAGCTTCTAAATCTATATCTTTATTGAAATCAGGATAATTCATAAGAGGTTTTAATTCACTTGAAAACATAAATGCATTATCTGTTAAAGAATAATATAAAGGTTTTACACCTACACGGTCGCGGAAAATTATAATCTCTTGCTTTTCAGAGTCGTAAATTGCAAATGCAAACATACCTCTAAACTTATCAACGCAATGTATTCCCCATAAATGATAGGACTTTAAAATCACTTCTGTGTCAGTGTTGGAGTCGAATGAGTAACCATTTAGTATTAGTTCCTGTCGTATCTCCTTGAAATTGTAAACCTCTCCGTTATATACAAGAGCCAGGTGTTCGTAGAACATAGGCTGATGACCATTAGAACTGATGTCTATTATTGAAAGCCTCCTATGACCTAGAAATATAGAACACGAATCTAAAGAAACAACCTCTAAACCCTCATCATCTGGGCCACGGTGTTTCAAGCTATTTAACATCTCCCTAAATAAGCTCGTATTTATATTCTTTTTATAATCTACAACCCCTAATAATCCACACATTATTTAAAAGCCTCGATATATTGTTTCGCAATTTTATCCACTGAAAAATCAGCCGCACGACTCTTTAAAATATTTTTATCATGTTTATCATTAATAGATTTACACATAGCTTTAGCTAAAGCGCTAACATCACCAACTGGTACTAATATTCCATATTTTCCATTTTCAAGAATCTCTTTTGGTCCTGACTTACAGTCGGTAGAAACAACTGGGGTACCAACACTCATTGCTTCAATCAATACGTTACCAAAGCCTTCGCAGTTAGATGAAAGAACTAATAAGTCAGAGGCGGCCAACCATTCAGAAGGTTTTCTACTAAAGCCTGCAAAGTTAACTCGTTCAGCTATCTCTAATTTTACGGCTAAAGCTTTTAATTCAGTTAATAAATCGCCCTTTCCTAATATAGTTAGGTAAGCATCTTCTTTTTTAATAAGAAGGGAAAATGCTTCTAGCAGCGATGGGTAATTCTTTTCCTTTTTCAAAGCCCCAACAGCGATTATTTTTTTACCACGGTGACTTTTCCAATTCCTATAGCCTTCCTTTTCTGTAGAAATATTTGTATTAATTTCTACAGGATTAGATATAACGGTAATACTTTTGCGTTTTAGCCCACCTAGGTCACACAAATCGTCAGCGACACCATCGGATACTGCCACTATCGCGTCAGCAAAAGGATAGACTAAGCTTAAACTATATTTAAAAAACCAGCGCATTGATCTTTTTTGCATCAAAGGAGCTTGAGAAAATGTTGTATGATCTGAGACTACAACCGAACCAGATAGTTTCGCTGATTTAAATGCTACAACTGCTAATAACGTCAAAGGCCACATTGATGCTAATACAACCTCTGGCTTTTCACTTTTAAAATATCTTAATAAAGGCTTAAATACATAACGTATGCGATCTGCTTTCAAGTCTACAATTCGAATTTGGCTGTTTAGCTCTGGTAAGAATTCTCCTTGAGCTTTGCTTAGAACCATATCAACATTAAAACCTTGTTGTATAAATTCATTAGCTAGTAAAAGGGCTACCTTTTCTGCACCGCCACACCGAAGGTCTGGTAAAAAAAACGCAATTTTTTTCATTATTATTTAGCCTCTTTTAAGCAGATTCTTTCTAAAATTCTTGTTACGTATTTTTCTTCATACTCATGGAAATACTTTCTATAACTCGTATAATTTCACATATTGAAACAGCCTATAACCCCCCCTATTTAATACCATTAATCAAAATTCAGAAAGCAAGTCAATAAACCTAATATGCTTATTACTTTTTAAGGAATAAGAGACTGTTGTGTCAATATGGTATACTGTTAATTCGTTATTATTAGCGCTTTGTATATACTTTAGTACTGCTTCTGCAGGGCTATGCAATTTAACCACTTTAGAATACTTTAACCAATGCTCTTCACGCGGATGCATTATATACAACCCTACATCCTCAATGATTTTCATTATATTTTCTTTAAGCTTTACTTGCTGTTTAATACTGAAATCCTGAAAGGCGGTTCCTAATAAAATAGTATCAGTATTTGTCGCCAACTTTTCTAAGTCTCTACTGTCTAAAAGCTCACTCCAATCCCAATCAAGATTGACTACTCTATTTTTTTCTACAATGTTTTCTAAATCAGGGAAAACGGTATAATGACGCTTGGTTCTGTCTCTTAGATACTTAGCTCCTCCATTAGGGAAAACCATTTTAGAAATAAACCCTTTAATTCCTTTTCTAGCGAGAGCTGTCTCATCAAAATACTTTGAAGACTTAATTACATTATATGAGCCATCGTCGAATGTATTAACCTCTAAACTAGGAAAAAATATATTTGAAAGCGCGAAAGGATAGCTATCAATTACCGCTAAAAACACTCTACCTTTAGTTATAAATGCCATTAACTGTGCTAAAGCAAACTTTGTAAAGTTGACCGAAATTTTACTACTGCAAAATACGTTTATAGTAAAAAAGGCATTCTTCCTGATTCTTTTATAAGTAGTATAATATTCAGAGTCATCTTCATATTTATTATCAAGATAACAAAATACTAAGATATATTTACTCATATTTTCTACATTTATTATTTTTTCAACAATTAAGGACTGTAGTCTCGTTCTTACGATAAACACATCCATCTTATACACTCCAACATATTCAATCGTTCGACCGTCTTAAATATAAATACCGTATTACAATCTATTAAAATATTAGTTATTAGTTATTTTTTTTCGAAGGCTATGAAAATTATTTCAAATTCAAGATAATATTAATACATATACTTATAAGCTATATAAAAAAACACTCATTATTTTTATGGTCTTTATTCAAAAAACCCTTCTACAGTATCGCCAGTAATAGCAGTGTTGGCATTAACGTTTCGTGTTACCTTTTTACCTATAATGTTAGCTAGATACTTTGGCGCCAAACCAAATCCAGGACGCACACTGCGTACAGAATCTTCAGTGATGGTATCGCCTTCTGCCATATCTTTTACAAAATACAATGAGCGCCGAAACTTAGTGTTGGTTTTTTCGCTGGCTTTTCGGCTGTAATCTACCTGCCCAAGCGCCTGCCAAGCTGTTTTGGTATCACGGCATAAGGCGGCCAAATCTGCAGGCTCTAATGAAAAACTGTCATCAGGTCCGCCACCATTACGATCAAGGGTGAAGTGCTTCTCGATGATAGAAGCTCCAAGGGCGACACTTGTGATTGCTGTGGTATTATCAAGAGTGTGATCAGATAAACCTGTGACCAACCCAAACCGCTCTACCATATCTGCAATAGTACGCAGGTTATAATCTGCAGCAGGCGCTGGGTAACCACTGACACAGTGCAAAATAGCAAGCTCCTTACAGCCGCCTACACGTGCAGCATCTATCGCTTCTTCTATCTCTTCGGCACTGGCCATACCAGTAGATATAATCATCGGCTTGCCAGTGCTAGCAACGTACTTAATCAATGCTAAGTCAACTGCTTCAAAAGAAGCTATTTTGTATGCAGGTGCTCCTAGATCCTCGAGTAGATCTACAGCGGTGCTGTCAAAAGGGGAGCTAAATATCGTAATACCTAACTGACGAGCATAATCGAACAGTGGCTTATGCCAGTCCCAAGGGGTATGAGCCCACTCGTACAAATCATATAAAGTACGCCCAGCCCATAAGCCATCTGAAATTTGAAAATCCGGCAAGTCTGACTTTAAAGTAATCGTATCAGGCCTGTACGTTTGCATTTTAATGGCGTCAGCACCGGCGCGTTTGGCCTCTTCTATAATACGCAGAGCCACATTAAGTTGACCATTATGGTTTGCCGACATCTCAGCAATGATATAAGGAGCTTGATTACGACCTATGATGCGACCATCAATATGAATATTATTTGTCATCTACCTTCTCCAAAATAATCTTATATCTCTTTCCATACAGCTCTATATGCGCAGGAAATCGATCAGGATCACAGACTCGAATTTTATCAAACTGACTCTCAATACTTTTAAATGGATCAATTGCACTATCATCTGGTGTCCGCCTTGGATAATACGTCGGTTTTATATTTGGATCTTGTGGCTTAGGTGAGACACTCTTAAAGTTACTAACCGAAAAATCTATTAACTCAATCTCTTTTTCAAATAACTGAGCATTAATTTCATTCCATAGTGCATGTTTGGGTACTTGAAAATTTAATTTTTTCCATACTCTTCCGCTATCTACCTCATCATTAGCTTCTAGTAGTGTCAGAGTTATCTCCTCCTTACCTTCTATAATGCTCCATATATGAGGGCTCCAACCCCTACCTTTAGGTAAGTCACTGGCATGCAGTACCAAGCAGCTAATATAAGCCTTGCGCTCTTGCCTACTTATAATCTCTGTACAGGAAATGAGAAATAATATGTCACCTCCGGACAGATCCTTTTTCTGACGTACTAGCTCTATCTCATGTTTGCTATTGTTCTTTTTTATCCATGCATATAGATAGTCGTTGACGGGGTGTCTAGGATTACTACATAAGAAGCTGATTTTCATAACATTTCCTTTAGAGCTATCGGAGTAAAACTTTAGATAGCCGTGTTACTCCTAGCCCATCAGTAACCGCACTAGCTACCCTACTCATTGCTCTCATTTTAGGTACGATTGAGGCGATACATTGTCCAAGTGCTAATGGCTCAGCTTCCAGCTTATTTATATTAAAGGTCAGTGCGGCTCCTACATCTTCTAATACGTTAGCAATATCCCGTTGGTTATCTGCCAAAACCAACATAATGGTCGGCAGTCCCAAACAGCATCTCTCCCATGAGGTTGACCCTGCGGCGCCAATAGCCAAATCACTATTAGCCATTAGCTCAGCCATATTATCTACCCCTACCTTTACTACCGTACGCCACTGCATCATTGCAGCTTGTTGTTTTACTGCTTCAATCCATGGTGATGTTGAACCCATAACGATGTTCATTGAACAGTGATCGGGTAAAGATTTCGTTTGCAGTCCTTTCAGGATTTTGGTTGTAATATTATCCTTATCAACCCCACCCAAATTAATCAAAATACTTGCCAATTTATTATGCTGACGCCGCTCTAAGCTGTATCTTCGCCACTCTGCAAATTCAGGCCTGAGTAATGCATAGTTAGATCCACACAGTAATTCACAATCTTCATTAACATAGGCGGCATAGTCTTGCGGATCACGACCAAAGTTTTGGTCAAGTAAGACGTCACAATCATGCTTCCGATCTGCCAAATCATCGATAACCATTAGCTTTTTGCAATAAGGTTGCAGTCTTTTTTCCCAATTCTCATCTAGTGCATAGTGATCAACGATTAACCAATCAGGTTGTATCGCCTTTACTATCGAGATACTTAATTCCGCATCTCTGTGTTGTGTACTAGCCAGCCAATCAGCGTGAGCAAGTGTAGCCTTACTTTCTGACTCAATACCTAAGCCATGCTCTAAAGGAAGCGTATACACTTGATACCCACGCTGTTGTAAAATCTCAATCAAACTTCCATCATGCTGACGGCATATAAAAAAACTCTCAGCTCCTTGCCTAGATAGCTCATCAGCTAAAGTCAAGCAGCGCATGACGTGACCAGATCCTATCTGAATAGAAGCATCACAACGAAAGACAATCTTGTACTCTTTTGCTGTCATGGCGAGTAATCACTGACTAGTAATAATGCATTTGCAATCTTTAAATCCTCATAGCTGTCTATATCCATGGCGCTTTTTAATGATATAGGCTCAAATGTGTGATCTGGTGAGTAGAACGTTCTGTGAGCCAACAACGCTTTCACTGTAGATATCCAAATAGCACCCGTTGGACAGTAGAGCTTGGGTAAATCTTGAGAACGTTGAGTCAGAGTGTCAGAAAAAATCTGCTTGGGTCTGCCTAACTTATCAATCGTCGCCGCCCACCACGGATTCATCCACCCATATTCAAAACAACTGATCTGAGCGGTGCGCTGCTCTGTTTCAAATACCGACACCAATGTTTTTATGTCTTCACTGGTACGCAATGGACAGTTAGCCATCAACTGAACCACCACGTTGTACTCTTCTTGCCAATAGTCCATAGCCTGCTGTAAAGCAAATGTTGTAGCCTCACTTACTGTGGAGTGATCATCAGCGCAATCAGTACGCAGAAAAGGTACTTCCGCACCAGCGTTTATAGCCATCTCAGCTATCGTTGAATCATCGGTAGATACCAAGATTCGATCAAACAATTTAGATTCTTCCGCCGCTTTAATCGTCCATACAATCATCGGCAGACCATTAAAATCGGTTATGTTTTTTTTCGGGATTCGCTTCGACCCGCCGCGAGCAGGAATAATGGCAATTCTACGCTTTACCATAATGTCCACCCACCATCAGCCTGAATGGTTTGACCATTGATTGCTTTACAGTTTTCTGAAACTAAAAAATCTAGAGGCCCTATGAGATCTGACTCGGATAGCATACGACCGCTTGGCGTAAGCTTTGCATATCTGGCTTCAAAGCTATCATCGACGCGACCGCTGACACCGCCATAGGCAATACAATTAACCCTTATATCGAAATCAGAAAAACGTACAGCCAACTCCTTTGTTAAATGTATCAATGCTGCTTTGGCAACACTGTATTGAATCGGCGACTGTTTTGGATAATCCTCATATAAAGCAGGGTTGGCAGCGACGACACCATACTGAGAGCCTATATTAGTGATTGTCCTTAGCTCATTTGGCTGAGTATTGAACAGCCCTATTGATAGCTCATAAGGCACGATGACGTCCATCAAATACTCTGCTAAAAAATCTTCGCGGCTTGTCTGACCTAATGAGTCTGTCTGCAAAAAATCCAAACTACGCGCATTGTTTACCAAGTGATTAATGGTATAGCCAGAGTCTTGAACTTGCTTAATGATGTCCTGTACTGCTTGCGGCTTAGTAAAATCAACTATTAGTGGCATCAAACAACAGTCGCCAACTATCTCTTTTATTAAACTATCGGCATTATCTTGAGAGGTCGTCGTAAATAACACCTGCCAGCCCTTAGTTGCAAAGTGCTTGACAAATTGCCTGCCGAATTTACCTGTACCACCAGTAATCAAGATTGTCTCTATCATTGGCAACCTCTTTCAAGCAACTGAACGACCCTTGTATTAAATGCTTTGTCTGACATTACCTTTTTTTCTTGTATGCCGAATATAAAAGCTTGCAAAGCCGTTTTAAAAGCTGAGAACGAATCTGTAAATGTAAAGTCCATCCAACTATCCGTACCAAATACTCTAATCGAGATTGGAGACTGTCCATTACCAAGCGCAAAAAAATTGGTCTGTATACCACTTTCCCAGCGAACCATTAGGCTACCCGAGCCATCACTTCTATGATAGGCAGGAGCAGTCATTTCGACTATCTCGTCACCCTCAGAGAGCATGTTTAGCACAGGCTCAATAATATGAACAGCATATTTAGACCATGATTTAGGGGTAAACGCGGTGATCTGTTTAATGCTGCCCAGTTTTTGCTTATCTACTTCACTCAATGTCAATTGCTTGCTATACCTGAGCGCTGAACAGGTAAAAATCTGACCTGAATATTGTTCTAATGCATATAACCTATCTAAATCATTAATAGATAGTGCAATGGGTTTGTCTATATAAATAGGGATGCCTTGACGTAAGAATGGTTCGGCATACTGCAAATGATGATAGGCATCATCACGCGCCAACAGAACGGCATCTACTTGCCCAATCATATCTGTATAACAAGTCACAACGTGCTCGATTTTTGCGGCTTTAGCAATGTGCCGAGAAAGTGCGATATCTTGCGTCCAAATAGCAGTAACTCTTGCCTCTTTTATTTGACTCGCAGGCCATTGTTGCTGCTCTAAATAACGTGGTATGACAGGATAGCCACATTTTTCCATTTCCACCGAATCATAACCATTAAAGATAGCGCTCCAAGAATAAGGATGCCCATTACCTGCAGATGAGCCGATGACTCCCAATTTTAATGTCATCGCTGCCACCTCGACGGATTAAGCAAACCTTCATCTGTAGATTGTAAGAAGTCAGGAATGTCAGTGATGGGAGTATCAATTGCAGCAATTATTTGTTTCAGCTGCCAAACATTATCTACGCCAACTATAATTTTATCGATATCCCTTTGCTGATGTAGATAGCTCAGACAGGCCTGCAAAGGAGAGAGTTTATTTTCGGTTAGCCAGTTTTGATAGGCATTAATGAGGTCAGACCAAGGGGCAAAATATGCTGGAATCCTTTCGCTTGGCATCAATAAAAGGCCCTGTAAAAAAGCCGATCTAATGTGTATCGCTACCCCTGTTTTTTTTAGTTGGCTAAGCATTCCTGTGTTCTCCATGCGCCTATCAAATATATTCATAGGAGCCTGAACAACATCAAAATTAAATCTCTCGATAAGTTGGGACAACTCATTGGGACTGTAAACAGAAACCCCGATTTGTCCCAACAACCCCTGCTCTTTGAGTGTTGATAATGACTTATATAACGCCTCTCCAACTGGCTCAAGCAGTTGGGCTGGTCTATGCAGTAATAAAGCATGGAGTTTATTGATTTTTAACCGCCTTAATGAGGCATGCACTTGTTCTGTCACCCATCCTTCTACCATTACGCAATCAGGCGGTACCTCGGGTAGCTTGCTTACCAGATTAAATGCTGCAAGGTTATGCAACCCTAAAGCCGTTTCACTATCTCCATAACTAATGGCTGTATCGAGCATACTTATGTCAGATGCACCTGCCATATTAAGTAACTTACCGACAGTATCTTTAGATACTTTACCTGTCATATTGGCAAGACCATATGACAGTCCAAACTGCGCTGTTCCTAGCGCAAGCTTGTGACTGTGCGCTAGGCTATTCATGATTCTTTACTCAATATGGTTTTCAGCGTCGAGCACACAGTGTCCTGCTGCCCTTCAGTCATCGCTGAAAACAAGGGGATACTGATTGCTTCTTTATAATACTTTTCCGCTTCAGGGAATTGACCAGACGCAAACCCCATCTTTTGATAATAGGGCTGCATATGTACAGGGATATAATGCAGATTAGCTTGAATTCCTGCTGCCCGCAGCGCATTAAATACATCAAGATGGGTGATGTTAATTTGTTCTAATTGCAGACGAATGACGTATAAATGCCTAGCTGAATAACTGTCGGGGTGTTGCCACGGTAAGATAATTGGTAGATCATGAAGTAGATTGTCATAGCGAGACGCTAGCTCGTGACGCTTGATAACAAACGCTTCTAACCGTTGCATTTGTGATAGCCCAAGAGCGGCTTGCAACTCTGTCATTCGATAATTATAGCCAAGTTCAATCTGCTGATAATACCAAGGGCCATCCGCAGCTTTAGTCATTAATTCTTCATCACGAGTGATACCATGGCTGCGTAACAGATTTAACTGTTCTGCTAACTTAGCGTTGTTGGTAACAGCCATGCCACCTTCCGCAGTCGTCACTATTTTTACAGGGTGAAAACTAAATACGGTGATGTCGCTATAGCGGCTATTACCAATAGGTTCACCCTTATACTTACCGCCAATCGCATGTGAGGCATCTTCAATGATGCTAAAACCGTATTTTTTAGCCAACTCATGGATCGCTTGCATATCACATGATTGACCACTGAAATGCACAGGGATCACTATTTTGGGTAGCTTTCCTACCTTTTGCGCTGCAATAAGCTTTTTCTCTAATTGTTTCGCGCAAAGATTGTAAGTGCGAGGATCGATATCAACAAAATCAACTTTGGCACCGCAATACAGAGCACAATTTGCTGAAGCGACAAAAGTATTTGGTGTTGTCCAAAGCCAATCGTCATTGCCTAACCCTAAAGCCAAACATGCGATATGTAATGCCGATGTCGCACTATTAACAGCAACAGCATACTTGGCATCACACGCCTCTATAATAGCTTGTTCAAATGCAGGGACTTGAGGGCCTTGGGTCAAAAAATCTGATTTAAGCACGTCAACAACCGCATTAATATCTTGCTGATTGATGTCTTGGCGGCCATAGGGAATCATTTATATACTCCCTATTTTTTCGTAGTTTATCTCCAGCCAATTTTGTAAATCGATATCAGTCATCCACTCGGAATTACTGTCACTGGCATACACGAAACCTTTAGGTACTTTTTTGCCATCTTTGATTCGTTTTGGACATGCTGCCCAGTTATGTATCAGCGGCAAAATTTTGAAATGCTCAGGATACTCATAGGTATAGTGAGCGTCTTCACTACTGATCATTTGTTCATGCAGTTTCTCACCGGGACGAATGCCTATAATCTCTTGCTTGGCTTCTGGTGCAACTACTCGAGCTAAATCCACCATCTTCATGGAAGGTATTTTTTTGACGTAAATCTCGCCACCAATCATATCTTCGAATGCATGCCAAACTAACTTAACGCCATCTTCTAATGAAATCATAAAACGGGTCATACGGTCGTCTGTAATCGGTAGCACACCTTTATCTTTAATAGACATGAAAAAAGGAATCACTGAGCCCCGAGAACCCATGACATTGCCATAACGTACAACTGAAAACTTAGTACCATGCTCTCCAGAATAAGCGTTACCCGCTACGAACAATTTATCGGAAGCAAGCTTAGTAGCACCATAAAGATTGATCGGGCTACTGGCTTTATCGGTAGATAGCGCAACCACACCTTTAACCCCTTTATCAATACAGGCATCAATTAAGTTCATGGCACCATTGATATTGGTTTTTACGCATTCAAAGGGATTGTATTCAGCGGTAGGCACAATTTTGGTAGCAGCAGCATGGACAACATAATCAACGCCGTCTAATGCACGATATAAGCGCTCTTTATCACGGACATTGCCGATGAAGAAGCGCACCCTATCATCACCGACGAATTTTTTCGCCATATCCCACTGCTTCATCTCATCACGTGAAAAGATGATAATTTTTTTAGGATTATATTTCTCTAAGGTCATTGGTAAGAAAGTATTGCCAAATGAACCTGTACCGCCGGTGATCAGAATAGTGCTATTAGTCAACATGTAAAATCCCTCTACCAGTTGCAAGACTACCAAATATTATTCTATTATTTATTCTGTAATAAACTTAACAAAACTATAACACACATCAATATGCAAAATAAAGCATATATATATTTATTAATATCAATATTTAAATATATAACCAGTAAAAATAAATTAAACCTAATATAAATGACAAAAATTAGTCATCAAAAAAAAGAGCTCTGGCCTAAACATATGATTATTCATACATTTAAACCAAAGCTCTTTATTGATTAGAAGAAATTACAGTTACCTACAGTCAAAACAATTTAGAAAAAACAATTTAGAAAAATATAGGTCACAGTGTTCAATGTGGAAAAGTAAGCAGATTAGTAATTAATATAAAGGTCAAATTAGCAATTTTGAATATTCATAACGATCGTCATGATCTGACACCAAGTCAACACTTATCAATAAATCTTCCGCTTTCAGCTTATTTATAGTATCTTGCAACGCCCATAATGGGGCGTTTATTTTTTCTGCTATTTCTAGATTTGTGCTTACTCCATCACAGTAAGCCAGAAAATCCATCATATTTTTGACAACTAAGCTACTGTCTTTGGTACCGATTGTGGGATGTAAACCTCTCTTGCCAAGTTGTGGTTCGCATAAAAAGTTTGTTGCAAGTACTTCATTAGCTTCAAGACATTCAATCGATTTTTTTAGCACTTCATAACTACCAAGCAGCCCAGTAGCAGTGACCAACTCCAAGTCATCTAAAGAGGTGTGATACTCTGGATAGCATCCATACTTTGTCCTCATAATTGAACATACCGGCAGATCTATACCCTTGCTACAGTACTGTCTTTCATCACTTCCTCTGTCTAAGAAAGAATAACTGACAAACTCTGGATGCGTGTGGATTAAAACATGTTTTGCCACTTGGTCCGCTAACGTGTCACCGGTTTTGGAGGGCAAATATGAGTAAGCCCTATCATCACCTACACAGGTAATATTAAAGCCAGCAATAATGTTTTGTTTCATCGCTTCATGATGACGACTGAGGTATGTGATTGAGCCAATAGTTTCAGGGATGATAATAATACGATAAGTATATTTTCTAAATGGCAAACTTAAAAGCCACTTTGCCAAAAATACCGTTACCACTGGTCCTGATAGCTCATTGTTTGCCATTGAGGGATGACACAAATAGGTTGATAAAAAGACCTCTTCTTCTGTTTTCCCTGGAATGATCAACTCACCATAGGTTAAGCTTCCTTCGCGTAAATCACTGTCTATATATACTTTATAAGTACCTGGTTTGAGCGTGTCCCTCTCTTGTTGAGTGATACAAAAACCCCATCTTTCTTGATAGTATGAGGTTATATAGGGTATCGCATTCGGTTGCTCTGGTAATGAGTACAGGTGCTTCTGCAATTCTTCGAGCGATATTTCTTGATTTACGGGTATAGAGTAGCCAACCACATGAAGGTTAGAAACTTGAAAATCACATATCTTTTTGCCATCAGGAGTAATGATATAGGCGTCTCTAATATTCCACTCTTTTGGGACTTCCCAATCAAAGCATTTGGTACCAGTTGCAACCTCAAACACATTTAAATCATTCAATTGCATATCATTTTTTAGTATCTTTAAGGATTCTCGAAAGCCTGCGCCAGTTATGCTACGACATATCGGAAAAAGCTTTTCACAAAGCTTGTGCATTTCTATACCAATATTTTTCATTACCTAGTTCTCCTTTAGCCTCATTAAGAATATCCCTTATTTTATTCGACCTTAATACCGCTGAAATGAAACCCCTCACTTACAGCACATAAATGCTTAATCACTAAAACTATGCTGCAAAATACTTGTTTTATAAAGAAATATATTCTATATTCCGAATATATTAGCATAATATTTATAAGGTAATTTACTTAATCCTGTTTATGTTTATAGTTTGGTTTTTAACGAAGATAAAGGACTAATACATTAGGAGGCAAAAATATAAAGGTTTAGTAGATATCTATAGTCGATTCAAAATAAAAGCGCTACGCTTGTAATAAAGTAAATAGCTTTATATCAGTTTATAAATTCCATTCTTTTTTTCTTATCCCCTCAAAGTAAGCCGTCTGATCACCTGTCAATATAAAAGACATAAGCCACTGTGCACGGAAATACAGTTTATATTGATAATTCTTTTCATTAATGAGATGAAAAGGGCTTAGGCTTAGGCTTATATTGAATTGCTTAGCCAATCTGCGATATTCGCTCATAATTCGCCAAATAGTTACCCACCCTTTATTGGGCACTACACTAAAGAACATCTCAGCACTGTCTATCAAGTACAGCTGAATAAAACGCTGCTTTATGATATCGATTTCCATATCAGTTTTGGCAAGTGTCAAGCTTTCTCTCAGTCCACAAGTTGATGTATAAAGACGATCAAGTGATTTTAGCGTTATCTTACCTCTAGTAATAGAAGCGAATTCTTGATGATACAGATAGCCAACGATGTCTGTTTTTAAAAAACTCGTGACGAGAAGCGGGAGGGTAAATGCCAATGGGATGTCTTCGTAATAGCAGTATTCAGGATAATAAACCTGGTTTTCGATTAAAAACTTTCGCCTAAAAGCTTTGCACGTTTGAGACATAAACCTACTAAAAAGTATATGAGGAACTTCTTGTCTATCTCTATAGCTGCCTGCCACCACGCCCATTCTATTGATAGGAATACTATCTGAGCTTATAACATTGAAATCGATAAAATCATACTGATGATCGCAGTTCTGCTTTATGAATGCCAATGCCTCAGTTGTTATGTCATCATCAGAGTCGACGAACCAAACATATTCACCTTTTGCGAGCTTCAACCCCGTGTTCCTAGCACCACCAGGACCCTTATTTTTTTGTTTTATTGCGATTATATTAGCCTGTGGCAAGCTATCTCTAAAATCTGTAAGTAAACGATAAGTGTCGTCAGTTGAGCCGTCATCAACTAAAAGAACCTCGAGATCGGGATCGCTCGACGTTATTGCTGTTACACGTTTAAGAAGTCTCTTGCATTTATGTGCTGAATTGAAAAACGGGATAATCAAACTTAAGTACATATTAGAGCTCCCGTCAGTAACGCTAAGCGTATTTAGCCATTTCTTTGAACTTTACATTACGTACCACAAGTTCCTGATAGGTCCCATGATCAATTATTTTTCCGTGTTCCATAAAGTAGATAAGATCACACTTCTCTACCGTTTTTAGACGGTGCGCAATCATAATAATAGTCTTTTGACCACTGAACTCATGGATAGCGTCCATGACTATCTTTTCAGTAATACCATCTAATGCACTGGTTGCTTCGTCGAATACCAACACCTCTGCTTCATGATAAAGTGCGCGCGCAATACCGATACGTTGCCGCTGACCACCTGAGAGCTGTACGCCGCGCTCACCTACTCTGGTATTGACACCGTCTGGCAGTTGCTCAACCAATTCTGTCAGATTGGCTAACTTTAACGCTTTATTAACTTTTTTTAGGCTGATATCTTTTGCCGGAATACCAAAGGCAATATTTTCAGCGATGCTTCCTTCACTCAGAAAAATACTTTGTGGTACAAATCCCAATAGATCTTGCCATGCTCGTTTATTGTCTGCAGTGATGCGAATGTCATCGACATATATACCGCCCTGTTGCGGGGTCAGCAAACCAAGCAATAAATCTATCAAAGTTGATTTGCCAGAGCCTGATGAACCAACCAGACCAATCACACTATTGACAGGGATACTCATATTTACGCTGTCCACGGCAGGTCTCTCTTTACCAGGATAGCTGAACTCTATATTGCTAAGCTTAATACTTCTTTTCAAATCAATTGGTGTGGATACGACGGTATCACTGCTAGTTTTTTGACTATCAAATGATCTTTCTAAATCATCTTTGACTGCTTCAAACGCAGCAGTATTACCTTTAATCTGAGATAGACTAGAATATATTTGTTGTAGAGCTGGCAACAACTTAAATGCCGCTAGAGCATAAACAGCTAAGATTGGTAAGACTTCCCCTAAATTACCAGAATGTACCTTAATCAGCACCAATACCAATGAAATCATCGCACCAAAGGCTATAAGCTCTATAAAGTATCGTGGTACTTGGCTAATAGCTATATTGGTTCCTTGAGCACGAGCGAAGACTTTACCGCTATCATGAAACCGAGTGATAAAATCATGGCTACGGTTTAACAGTAAGACGTCTTTAATACCGCCAAACCCTTCGTTCATGAGTCTAAAACGTTGGGTCGACACTTCAGACAGCTGTTGACCGTTACTTTCTAATTTTTGTCGCACCAATCTATATAGTACAAAGTATGCTAACGAAAATATGAATAGTCCCAGTATCGCGATTACTGGATCATAAATCACGATACTGATAGATATAAATAGTGCCAAGACTAGCTTTGAATTCATTATCATGAGTGGCTGGACAATTTGTGAGCTTATCCTTGCTGCCTCTGTAGATACCTGCTTAGTCAGCTGTGCACTACTACCGCTGGCGTGAAACTGCCAGCTTTGCTGCATATAGTAGGTATAGAGACGATCCGCAATCTCAGTACCGATACGCGCGCCAAAAATTGATAGTCTCCAAGTTGTAAACATAGAAATGACAGTAGAAAATGTCAACATGACTAGGACGATCACACCAGTATAGAATAAAAAATCCATAGGATTATTCAGACCAGACAGCTGATACAACTGTGCAAAAACGCCATTGGTCTCTAGTATGCTAATATCACCAACTAAAGCCATAAAAGGGGCTATAGAAGCAATCCCTAATAGCTCTGTAAACGCCATAATAACGACCAGCACTTGCAATATATAAAACTGCTTTAACTGTTTATCGGTCAGCAGAACAAAGAGCTGTTTGATTACTTTCAACATAACTTATGCAACTATATTAAGTTCAATATAAAAAGATACAGCGGGACTGAGATCAATTTTTTGCATCCTCTGTCCGCTTAGGCACCGCACGCCAGAAACGTTTATACCAGTCCTGCTTCATAACGTAACGTCTCTATTTTATTTAGTATCAACCATGCAAGCTATTTTGTAAAAAAGTAACATACCAAGGCATCGCTTTTTTTACGCCTTGAACAACATCGAACTGCGGATCATAACCCAATGCACTTTGGATCTTACTAATATCAGCCTGACTGTGGCGCACATCGCCTTCTCTAAAGTCACGATAAATAGGCGCTTGGCTATAATCTATGCCATTAATGCTTAAGTGATCTTTTAGTGCTGTAAATAAAGTGTTGAGCGTGGTACGACCACCGACAGCGACATTATAGACTTGGTTTTTGGCATCATCATCGGCAGTTGCTGCCAAGATATTGGCCTGTACCGCGTTTTCAATAAAATTAAAATCTCGGCTGGTGTCACCATCGCCATTGATATAAACATCATCGCCTTGGATCATGGCTGCGGTCCATTTAGGTATCACCGCCGCATAAGCACCGTCCGGGGTCTGGCGCTTACCAAAGATATTAAAGTAACGCAGGCCAATAGTATGAAAACCATAAGTACGAGCAAAAACTTCGGCATATAGCTCATTGACGTATTTGGTCACAGCATAGGGTGATAAAGGCTTACCAATGGCTTCTTCAACCTTTGGTAATGCAGGATGATCACCATAAGTCGAGCTACTAGCGGCATAGGTAAAGCTTGCCACCTTCGCATCGCGAGCGGCGACCAGCATGTTTAAAAAACCTGAGATGTTGGTTTCGTTAGTATTAATAGGATCTGCGATAGAGCGTGGCACTGAACCTAGTCCCGCTTGATGGAGAATATAATCAACATCTGCGCAAGCGCTTTGGCAGTCTGCTAAATTGCGTATATCACCTTCCATGAAGTTGAAACGTTGCCATTGCTCAGCAGTTACCACAGATTGAACTTCATCTAAATTGTGTTGAAATCCTGTGGCAAAATTATCTAAACCCACGACTTTTTGATTCAGTAATAACAGACTCTCAAGTAGATTCGAACCTATAAACCCTGCAACCCCTGTGATGAGCCAAGTTTTTGGTTCATTAACTAACGATTCTGTAACTTGTTGATAGGCGGTTACTTTCATAGTAAATGTCTCCCAAATTACTTTGATTGCTCTAGATGTTTAAAGGCGTATGTCAGTATCTTCTTTAGTAAACAAATACTTTAGATCATAGAGAACATGATTGTCTTTACCTAACGCTCTTATTTTCTCTATGCCCATCTTGATAAACTGCTCATGAGCGACCGCTAAAATAATACCGTCATATTGATTTGATACAGGTTGAGAGATAGGAGTAATACTGTATTCCCGATTAGCTTCATTAGCATTTATCCAAGGGTCATGAACGTCAATCTCGACGTTGTACTTTTGTAGCTCATGTATAATATCGATGACTTTAGTATTGCGCACATCTGGGCAGTTTTCTTTAAAACTGAGTCCTAAAACCAAAACTTTAGCACCTTCAATTTGTATGCGCTTTTTGATCATGGTTTTGACCAACTGTGTGACAACATACTCACCCATACTGTCATTCAAACGCCGACCTGCCAATATAATCTCAGGATTATGGCCGATAGCTTGCGCCTTATGAGTCAGATAATAAGGATCAACACCAATACAGTGACCACCGACAAGTCCGGGACGAAACGGTAAAAAGTTCCATTTGGTTCCCGCTGCCTTGAGCACCGCTTCGGTATCTATTCCCATCTTATTAAAGATTACCGCTAGCTCATTGATCAGGGCAATATTGACATCTCTTTGGGTATTCTCGATGACCTTGGCTGCTTCTGCGACCCTAATACTGGGTGCTTTATGCGTACCCGCGGTAATGATTAAGTTATAAACTTCATCAATAAAATCAGCAACTTCAGGTGTCGATCCAGCCGTTACTTTTAAAATATTAGTTACGCAGTGCTCTTTGTCTCCCGGATTGATACGCTCAGGACTATAACCTGCATAAAAGTCTTGGTTAAGGATTAACCCAGATACTTCTTCTAGTACTGGCACACAAACCTCTTCGGTCGCGCCAGGATAGACTGTAGACTCATAGACCACAATGTCATCTTTCTTTAGTAACGAACCTATGGCCTTTGAGGCCGTGATTAGTGGCGTCAAGTCAGGTTGCTTTGAGCTATCGATAGGTGTCGGCACAGTTACAATAAAGAAATTACAGTCTTTGAGCGTTTGGATATCTGAGCTATAGCGTAAATGTATCGCTACAGCTAGCTCTTCATCACTAACCTCCAAGGTATGGTCTGTACCTGCCATTAGTGCAGCAATGCGGCTAGCGTTAATGTCAAAACCTACCACTGAATGCTGCTTGCCGAACTCAACTGCTAGAGGAAGTCCGACATACCCCAAACCAATTACTGCTATTTTTAGCTTATTTATATTTATCATAGAGTTCTACCACCTGACCGTTTTTGAAGAACCTGATTAACCAGCTTGATTGAAAATGTAACAGTAACAACACCATATTAGCGACTGTCGTCATAGGCATAGCGATGATTATAGCTATATTTACTCATCAGACCTTGCCTGACATCGTTGAGAATAATGCCATCTACTTGGATATCAGATTCATGCATTTGCTTAACGGCATAGATTAACTGTTTTTCCATTGAAGCATCGTATCTGGTTACCATGAGTACTTTGTCTGCATGCTGAGCTAACACCATTGCATCTGAAGCGGCCAATAATGGTGGTGAGTCGATGATAATATAGTCGTACTGAGACTTTAATTCTGTTAACAGAGCATCAAACTTTTCGCTGATTAGTAGCGATTCAGGATCACTTGGATGCTTTCCACGTGGCATGAAGTCAATATGGTCTATACCACTAGGATGAATAAAGTTCTCTAGACTAAAATCAGAAACGTCATTAACTATTTGAGTAACGGCGCTCTTGCTAAGTTGGTTAAGTTGCAAACTGTTATCGTCTAGCAACAGATAATCTGCTAAGCCATCATATTGACTCATACCAAAAACCTTGTGCAGCTCACCCATACGCATATCAGCATCTATGATCAAAACTTTTTTGTTCAGCTGAGCAAAGACTTCTGCCAAGTTAGCAGAGATAAACGACTTGCCAACGTCCGGGCTTTCCCCAGTTAACAAAAGTACTTTTGCCTTTTGGCTATCTGAAATCACCGTTGGCATACTTAATATAAGTCTGGTTCGAAGGCTTTTGATTGCTTCATAACTCAAGCTACTATTATCAACATGAGCCAGCATACGAGGGGCTGCTTTTTTGTTAATACTTAATCGTGATAATACAGCAGAGCGTGGAATTGTGGCGATGACTGGCACTCCTGTTTTAGACTCAATACGTTCAGGGTCTTTAACGACATTTCTAAGCATCTGCATAATGAATACTAATAAAGCACCTAGCAGAGCACCTGCTAGAGTGGCTAACGTCATTATTAATTGTTTCTTAGGGGTGATGACTCTATTGGTATTGATAGGCAAATCAATGATACGGGCGGCGCTGACCTCACCTGCTTTGACAATTTTTAGCTGCTCGTAGTTTTTAAGGATAGTGAGATAAATCTCTCTATCGATGTTTACATCCTCAGAGAGTGTCAAAAACTCTCTCTGTACTTCTGGTAGCGCACTAATGGTATCGTCGATTTGCTGCTTTCTAGCATTCAATACGCTAAGTTGTTCGTTTATCTGAATGACCAACGGATGATCATTGGTATAGTAAGTTGTTAGATCTGCTCTTTTTAGCTTAAGCTCACTAATTTGTGTATCAAGTCCAGCGTTTTCACTGAGCAATATTGATGCTTCTTGTGCTACATCAATGGTGCCAGAATTCTCACGAAATTTATTAAATATCGCTTCTGATTCTTTGAGTTTTTGTTTTAAGGCCGGAATTTGTTTTTTCATAAACTCAATAGTCTTGATAGTTTGTTCCGAGCTACGTGCTTGGTTCTGTGCACTATAAGACAGTACAATATGTTCTAATATCAGGCTGACTTGCTTTTGATTTAGACCTGACAAAGACAGTTCGATAATACCGGTCTTAGTGCCTTCTTCCACTACTGATAAGGCACTATTGATAGAGTCCGTGGTGATTTGCAGTGATTGCTTGGTAATATCGATAGGATGTTTACCAGTAGGTAGCTCATTAACCATAATTTCAATGAGACCGCTCTTACCTGTGAAACGATGGGCTTTGTTCAACTGTCCCTTAAATTCCTCACTACCACTACTCAAAACAAAGCCTGTGTTAGTTCTTAATAAAGTAAAGGCTTTATCTAAATAATCTTCTGACACATTAAACTGACTCACTTGTACTCGACCATCGCTAGTCTCGAGTACAACACCATCAGCAGTATTCATTTGCACGTTTGTTTGGTTGTTTTTTATTCTATCTATCTTACTAACTGCCGGATCATTCAACCTAATACCCAAATGAAGCAAATCCACCACTGGCTCTAAAACCATGCGCGATCTGATTAGCTTAATCTGCGCTTGCATTGAACTATCATCAGGTGGCAATAGCTCTGCTATATTCGACCCTAGACCTGATAAGTTTTGGGAAGTTTCATCAATTTGAATCAGTGCATCTGATTTAAAGGTGGGATTTTCGTAGCGAACATATAACACCCCTATTATTAAACCCAAAATTGCAAACAGAGCAATGATTTTCCAGCCGCGTAGTAATACTAAAAGCAGACCCAGTAGATCATTATCTTTGTCAGTATTGTGTCTAGATAAATCTTTTGAATGGTTATCCATAACATTGTTATCCATAACTATGTCTTCATCAATTAGTGTTAGTCAGTCAGCTTATTTTTTTAGTCCATTATTCAAGGCTTGTGACGATATTATCAAACGCCATAACTGTTATCGTTTAAAAGTCTGAAATTGATCTGATTGCAGAAGTTGATGGTAAAAGAGCACTGATCACACGGTTCCAACGAGTTAGGCCCGTAGGATCAACGTAAAGAATGTCATTGGCTTGCATCTCAAAGCGATTTGCCAATGCTAAGCCGGTGATAGTCTGCATATCGGCATAATAGATATTGGTATAGTTATACTTTGAGTTATCACGGACAATATATACTTTGGCAGCATTGGCTGTGTTCGCATTTAAACCACTTGATTCACCCAGTACATGCGCTAAGCTAAGCCCCTGCTCAGGGATAGCGACTGGTTCGATTCGACCAAACTCTCCCAAGACATAAACTTTATTACGGCTTTGGCTATTGACATGAATGGAATCGCCATCTTGTATATAAATTTGGTTGGCAGATAGCCCCATCTGCCTTAATGACTGCAACCCTAAGTTATAATTTTTACCTCGGCGATTTAATACAATATTATTTGAATCGCCTGTCGTAGTAGTACCGTCTGCCATGGACAAAGCGCCGTATAAGGTGACCGGTGCATCAGTAATAGGAAATTCGCCAGACTTAGTAACTTCTCCATCGATAAAGAATTTGCTACCAAGATAGTTGATGACTCTGACTTGCGGGTCTGAGTATTTTAGATAGCGTTGCAACCTACCTTGTAATACTGCAGTGAACTGCGGCACACTCATGCCACTCGCCTTCAGGCGGCCTATCAATGGAAATTGAATAAAGCCTTGCTGATCGACAGTAATACTTGATGTTGATGCACTGATATTTGGATAGTCAGTGAGCACGATACTCATGACGTCTCCAGCTTCAATACGATACTCTATTGGTCTTGAAGCTTTTACTAAGCTATATAGCTCATTGTCGAGAACTGGGACTTGCTTAGCGGGTAAGGTCGTGACGTCTAATGGTTGAACATTGAAGGTAATACCATTTTCTGCGACAAAGGCACCACTGGGCGGTAAGTTGCCCGCTTGTAGTCCAGAATTAATACTGCTACAACCAGATGTGACAGTGAAGAGCACTAAGCACGCTATCGTCGATAATGGAGATGAATATCCGCCCATAGTAAATTCCTTGTAAACTGTGGCTATCAGTAACAGCGATTAGCGATACCGTAATTTTCATAATGTAGAACTATGAAAAACTCATTAAATAACTACATTACAATCAAAAAACGTCTTAGTCATAATACGAGTCACAACCTAGTGAACATTTATCAACAAATTAACGACTATATACACTTAATCGAATTTAAATATTCACGTACACTTATATATTTATATACTATCCAACAACATTTAGCAACAAAACTTATTTATTACTTACATTGGCTAAGAGGGTTATATAAAAAATAGTATAGAACCATTATCTGATAGTAGTTATACGATCAGCTATTAGATAAATAGCTAGTAGCTCGTTAGATAGCGCGTTATATAAAACTGGCGTGGTGGTTAGCTGTGTGGCAGTGTTAGAGCTGATGAAAGGACAATTAGTGGGGTTGGTTGGCGGCGATACTCAATCATTTTTCTAGACAATATGTTCTTATCCTCCGCAAAATTTCTTTTGAATGATAAAAAACTATTTTATTTTTATTTTCAAAATAGAAAATAAGCCCTAGCAAATAATGAAATTTTTGACAAAAAAATAGGAGTGGTTACATTAGTAACGACTCCTATTTAAATCCATTCAAATTGAACTTAATAAGTCTGTAGCTCAATACCTACACCTACGCCGACATCAGTCGACTGGATATCTGAATCTACCGCCCAAATTCGGCTGGAGATAAGTGCTTTGGGGTTGTATTGATGCTCCCAAGCCACATCAATACCAGTCAGCTTATCAGTCGTTGGGAATGTTTGATTAATGGCTTCATCGGCTTGATTCACCCTAGCATGCTGTACTTTTGCATTAATAAAGTTACGGTTATCGAGCCATAAGCGGCCACCAAGTGCGATACTTTCCGCATCACCGCCTAGCGCATAGCCTAATGGGAAGCCTTGCTGATAATAGCCGTCGGTATAAATACTATGGTCATAAGAGATACCTCTTACCTCACCGCTTGTGCGGGTATCTGTATACTCCGCATACAGCTGATAAGGTTTGCCGTAAGCAGCAGATGCATAATCAACACCGGCTAAATACATGTTTTTAGCTGGTAAGCCGCCTGCTTCATCTTCACCAATATATTGCGCATAAACGCCAGCAGGAACATTGACTAATGGCGCTAAACTTAAGCGCGCATCAAAACCACCTAACTGATTGGCAGGGTCACCGTCTACATTACCATCATCAGCATTATCTTTGGTTCCTAAAAGAGCGTCAGTAAAGGAGCCAAAACTCTGTGGACGACCTTCACCGCCCCACATAAAGGTACGTGAAGCACCGACTTCTAACCATTCCCATGGGCTAGCAGTTAAGCGTGCACCAAACAGCTTAGCATCAGGAATCGCTTCATAATCCTCTAGTTGACCGGCGAATAGCTGATATTGCCAAGGTCCGACCCACGATAAATATGGGGATATCGGCGCAGTTTGCTGATCTCGCTGCATGGTAAAACCTGTCACTGGTAAGCTTGCATCGCCTCGAATAAGGCTACCATCATGCCCAGGTCCCCACCACGTTGGAATTTTACCCGCTATCAACCACTGATTAGCAGCAGTACCAGCAAGGTACGAGCCCTCAAAGCTAACGTCTGAGCTGTCATCGATGAGTTTGTCATTTTTTAAATTGGCTTGTAAATTAAATTCCCACTCCGCTTCGCTAAGCGACACGCCAACGCTTCCTTGTTGACCCGCCAGCTTATCATCAGCAAATTTTTGTGGTAGCTGATCTCTGTCGGTTTGTATATGCAGGGCTGCCGAGCCTTTTACCACTGAGTTGCGGTTCTGATTCAATCGCGTTTGTACCGACTGTAGGATCTGCTGCTGCGCTGGCGTCTGGGCATTAGCTGTATTTAAAGCGCGCTTGATCTCGTTGGCTGTCAGTGGCCAAGTACTGGTGCTAATCTGCGCGACCCCTTGAGTATTCAGCCAATCAAGATCTGCCTTAAGCTTTAGATCGTTCATATACAGGTTTTGTGCAGATGCCAACACCGACACTGAGGATAAGACACCAAAACCCAATAAAATGCTTAGCTTCTTGTACATGATCACATACTCTTCGGTTATAAAGGGTTTATTATAAATGCCAATGGCTTATAAATACTATGGGTCAAATATCAATTTGCATTAACGTAACTAAATTTAACTCAATAACTGATATCTTATTGGTTATGTATATTCGCAAATACGCTATCAATCGCCTGTACGGTTTGCTTAATTTCGTCTTCTGTCAACGTTGGATGCACGAGAAACATCAAGCTGGTTTCGCCGAGCTGCTTGGCGACTGGCAATCTGCTTTCAGGACGTAAACCTGTATTATCAAACGCTTTTTCCAGATAAACTTCAGAAGCGGATCCTGAAAAACAAGGCACCCCTAAGTCATTTATCTCTTGAACAATACGATCTCTTGACCACTCTTTAGGTAGGTTATCTGACTGCACATAGACGTAAAGTTTATAATAGGCATGGGTCGAATCTGCAAACTGCAGCGACTCTTCTAATCTTGGTACAGACAGATAGCCTTTTGCTTCCCATTTAGCACAGGTATCTAAGATAGCTTGCGCATTAGCCGTACGCTTGGCGGTCCAATCAGGCATTCTCGTTAATTGGATACGCCCAAGCACTGCTTGCATTTCAGTCATGCGCCAATTGGTACCAAAGCTTTCATGTAGCCAGCGATAGCCCGGTGGATGCTCGGTCTCATAGACAGCGGCGTAGCTTTTACCATGGTCTTTATACGCCCACATTTTGCGCCATAATTGCTCGTCATTGGTGGTAACCATACCGCCCTCGCCGCCTGTGGTCATTACTTTATCTTGGCAAAAGCTCCACGCACCGATATGGCCGATACTCCCCACGCTACGACCCTTATAACGTGCACCGTGCGCCTGTGCACAGTCCTCTATCACATATAGATTATGCTGTTCTGCCAACGCCATGATGCCATCCATATCACAAGGCCAACCTGCCAAATGCACACAGACGATAGCTTTGGTTTTAGCCGTCAATACCGCCGCGATCGACTCAGGCGTGATATTACCAGTTGCCTCATCGACATCAGCAAAAACAGGGGTTGCTCCCGCATTGACGACTGATGAGATACTCGCAATAAAGGTACGTGGCGTGACGATTACTTCATCGCCTGCGCCAATTTCTAACGCTTGTAAGGCAACGTCTAATGCCAACGTACCATTACCCATCGCAATGGCATATTTGCTATCAGCCCATTTAGCAAACTCCGTCTCAAACTGACGACACTCTTGCCCTGTCCAGTAATTTACCTTGTTGGATAATAATACTTGACTGACCGCATCAGCCTCTTCTTGAGTAAAGCTTGGCCAAGGTGAAAATGGGGTGTTTAACATAGTTGCCTCGATGGTACTTATTTATAATTGATGATTCGTGATTCATCATTGATGATTAGTAATTTATAACGAAATATTTGATTCTGATTTTTTATTTATACTCTTTATTTATTGAGGGGTCTTGCAGGATTACCAACCACGACAGCTCCCGCTGGCACGTCTTTGGTAACAACCGCCCCCATCCCAACAATGGCACCTTTACCAATAATTAATGGCTTATCAGGTGTGCCTTGTTTGATGACTGCTCCTGTACCGATATAGGCATGGTCATGGATATGAATATTGCCATTACAGCTAACGCGCGGGGCAAAGGTGACATAGTCGCCAATCACGCAATCATGTTCGACATAGCTATATAGATTGGCATGGAAGCACTTACCGATAGTCACATTAGCAGCAATAGTGACAAACGGACTGAGTGCAGCACCGGCAGCGATACTGACTGCATCCATAATTAAGGTGGTCGTTCCTTTTACTGTCCACAATGAGATACCATCTTGAACCAATTTATCTGCAATTTTTTCACGAATGCTGCTATTAGCAATGGCAATCAGGACAAATTTATCATCACTTTTTATACTTTTAAATTTTGTATAATTCATCGCTGTATAGCCGTTAACATTCGCATCTTTATCTAATGCGTCATCAATAAATACGATTTGGCTATCTGCTTGAGCATCTAATCTTTGTAATTGATCAACGGCTACAGGCATTAAGCTACGACCACAGCCTGAGGCACCATAGACGGCAAATACTTTACTCATAGCTATTTTCTAAAGCTGATTGGTTTTGAGAACCAGTAAACTTACTCATTGTCGCTTCACCGTCAGCGCTAATACCATCTTTAATAACCACTTTTTTTACTGTCTTAAGCAATATCTTGATATCTAACCACAATGACTGGTTATCTACATACCAAGTATCAAGCTCAAATTTCTTATCCCAACCGATGGCATTACGACCATTGACTTGCGCATAACCGGTAATACCAGGGCGCACATTATGGCGACGCGCTTGATCTTTACTATATAGCGGTAGGTATTCCATTAATAATGGACGCGGCCCCACTAAGCTCATATCACCTTTGACGACATTCCACAGTTCAGGTAGCTCATCCAAACTACTATTACGTAGTGCTTTACCAAAGACAGTCAAGCGCTCACTATCGGGCAAAAGATTGCCATCACTATCTATGCCATCTTTCATGGTACGAAATTTAATCATCTCAAACGGCTTACCGTCTAGACCCGGGCGTGTTTGACGAAATAGCACCGGCGAGCCTAAGTTTTTTTTGACTTTATAAGCGGTGATGGCGTATACCGGAGATAAAGCGACCAAAGCGGTGGTCGCAGCAGTGATATCGAAAAGGCGTTTTATTTTTATCATTTAAAACCTCTATTTTTTGCAAGCATCAAGTAGGACTGTTTGCAATTTCTTAGCAAGGTTGTCTCTTGAAAATTCATTAAGCGCTAGTTGCTTAGAGTTAATACAAGCTTGCTTATATACTTTCTCATCGTATAAAAAACTCTCTAGTTCATCAACTATTTCTGGGATAGTTTTTTTCCACGCTACAACCCCACATTGATTTTTTTCAATAATGTCTTTTTGCCATCCCCCGTAATTTATGAGTATAGGCTTTGAAGCTGCTAGCGCATCGAAGAATTTATTTGCTGAATTGGCTTGAATAGCAGGCAAATCAATAGCAAAACTAGAGGCAATTGAAGCATATTTTAGATAAAAAGGTATTTCCTGTTTTGGAACCTGCTTTTTTATAAAAATACTTTTATTGAGAACACCCTTATTCTCTGCATAGTCAATGATTTCATCATATTGACTACCATCACCTATCAAAACAATAGAAATATCGGAATTGCGTTTTTTTAGTTCTACAGCAATATCTACGGCAATAATTACGTTATTCACTACTCCGAAAGTACCTGTATAAATAAGTGAATTGCCAGTTGGTAACCATTTATTTTTAGCTATAAAACTATCGTACTCCGCATCACTAACTTCAAATAGGCTGTTATCTGAGCTATTAGGAATAACTGTTACTTTATTATCAGGATAACCTGCTTGAATGACTCCTTCTTTCATACCAGAAGATAAAGCTATAACATGTTCAGAATTATTGTATGCCCACTTTTCTAATAGCTTAGCTAAGTAAATTTGATATGGTTTATTTAGAACTCCCATCGCAATGGGTACTTCAGGCCATAGGTCTCTTACCTCAAAAACCATAGGTATTTTTTTTACCTTAGAAGCTATTACCCCTGGAAATGCAATAGTCAAAGGCGTGCTGGTCGCAAATATGATGTCAGAATTTTTAATTGAAATGGCTTTTCTGGTGGCAGCTATAGCGAACTTAGAAAATGCCATGAGACGTCTTTTAAAAGACATTTTATTACTATATGGGTTGGGAAGCCAATGTACATGAATACCGTCTATCAGCTCATAAAACCAATCATCTTGATCTGTCTCTTTAGTCCAACTTGTAATCATATGAACTTCATGACCAGATTCTATTAATCGTTTTGCCATTTCATAGGAACGAGTCCCGCCAGACATACTTGGAGTATTAAAATACTGATGTAAATATATTATATTCATAAGTTATATACCTTTATCTTCTATAATTTTTTTAATTATATTAAAAAAACCTAGAGTTTCATATTTTTTATAATTTTTAATATGGAACAATAAAGACATAATCTTACCTCTGTTTTTCCCAAAAATTTGTTCAAATACAGCAGATCTAATAAAAACCCTTTCAATAGTAATCTCACTACCTGATGATGCTTCTTTATGATAGCATAGAGGTAAAGGTAAATAGTAACCATTTAGTTTAGCAGAACTTGCATTCTGTAACATGACTGTTTCTAACCCTCCGCCAAACTTTGCGCCTAAGCCAAAGTTTAAATCCCACATCACTTTTTTACTCAAAAAACTATCAACTTTGATTATTATTTCAATCGAAGATACAGATAATAAAGTTCGTTTGTTATGTTTAAATCTCGTTGCACTAAAACTTCGTCTTGGTTTTTCAGATTTTTCATCATAGAAGCTTTGAAGCGTTAGAAAATCTGCATCATCATTCATTTGAAAAAATTTTTTAATAGAATCTAAGCTTTCTGGGAATATAATAACATCTGAATCGGTGGGAATCAGATATTTAGCTCTGCAATTTTTCAATGCATAATTACGACTGTAAGGAAGCCCCAGTTTCTTCAGATTAGTGTATCTAACATTCGTATGCTCTATTAAAGCTTTTATCACATTCGAATAATCATTTTCATCACTAGTTTGATGAATAATATGTATAAGCACACCTTCCTTATCAAAGATATTTTTTAAATTATCATAAATTTTATTTATATCTTGATTTAGGCAAGATATAGCGAACTCAAAATCTACTAGTACCATAATAATCACCAATATTAGAAATATATAATATAAAAAACCAATAGATAGTGATCCAAACAATATCTATTGAGATAAAGAAGGACCTAAAAATGAAATAGAAAAAAGCAGATAGGAGGAGAAACTTAATAAATCTTTGCTTAATACTTAAAGATAGCATAAAAATCGTACTGATAAACACAAAGTAAAATAACAAGCCTATCAGCCCATATTCATATGCAAAATAAAGTAACGTATTATGATAATCCCTACCATTGAATACTAGGTTATGTAAATCTGGATCAGAACCAAAGAAACCTATTTTCCATAAATTGTTTATACCATTTAGATATATATCAGCTCTAGTTTCATCGCCGATATCTGAAACAGCTATTATCAAACCCTCTTGCCACCCATTAGCTTCAATCAAATATGGCAATTCTGATAAACCATAATATATTCTAGAGAGCGGTTTAATATTCATTTGAATAACTATATTTTCAATATCTAAATTTTTAAATATTGACAATATGATAGAGAAAATAAATACAATAGAAAGCTTAATTTTTAACTTAGATATTATTAACCCAGAAAGAATTAAAGAAATCATTAAAAAGGCAATATGTGACTTTGAAAAATGTATTATCGTGAACAAAAATACTACTAGAAAAGTTAACTTTAATGATTTTTTAATTTTATAGGAAAATATTAGAAGAAAAAATCCCAGTAATGTTGTGTGATAAGATATATTATTAGAAGTCATAAACGCCCAATCTACTGCTGGGATAAATTTAGAGTGAGCAACACTAAATTTAGTAAAGTAGAACAGTGCTATTAAGTTAGTTACAATATAAAGGTACAAAAAAAAGTTAAAAACTTTACCTATGTTTTTTAATTTTAATCTTTGCACGCATAAAAATAATACTAATGGAGTTGCTGTGTAAATAGCGCGGGCTATGAATGAAGGCTCAACATAAACAAAAAAAGAACCTATGTTTGAAATTAGAAGCATTAAAGGTAAGATTAGCAAAATATTAATATTTTTATTTGCAAATGCGTTTTTTTTTGTAGGCACTAGCATTAAGAAAAAAACTGATATTAAAGCTGTTATAATCTGTGCAAAACCATAAAAACTTATTGAAAAAATCAGCCAAATATTCATGTAAATAATAAGAATATATATTAAAAGCATTATTTACTTTCCTTTACAAACAATAATGCATATCTAAGCTGTAAAATATTTCTTATTATATAAATTATATTCATAATATATACTGCATAGATAAGTTCTAAAAACAGTAACGATATATAAAACAAAACTATTGATAGCAAACCAGAAAAAACAGTAAGAAATAATAAGAATTTTTCTTCTCCAACCATTCCTAATAGAACATCACTAGGGCCAGTTGCCAAATTAAAAAACTGAGCTGCAAAAAAAGGTATGGCATAGATAACTAAATTCTCATATTCACTTGGTATAAACTGTTTAAATAATATCCAACATACAATCAGACCTAGAAACAGTATAAAACCTAAAACCGAACAAAGCTTAAGAGCTTCAAAGAAACTGTTTTTCAACTTGATAGTATCTTTTTTGTAAAAAGAAAACGAAAATCTAGGCGAGAAAATAGCCACAACTACCATTAGTGGGAAAGTAAATATTAAAGAAATTTTCTCTACATACCTGATCAAGCCAACAGTATTTAAGTCTTCAAAATAATTCAGAGTAAATGTTAAACTAATCTGCTGAGAATATATAAAAAAAGATATAATAAAGAAAACAAAAGAAGTCTTAATAAAGGATTTCTTCTCAAAAATTTTTATACTATACTTTTTCTCATTTCTTATAAAGAATAGGACACATATAGATGAAATTAAAAATAATATCCATAACATTAAACTATAGATGCTTAACAATTCATTGACACTTATTTGATGATGTAAGAAAAATATTAAGACACATAACAGCAGACTAACTAAACCAGGATTAAACACTAGACCTAAATCAGGTTTACTTAATGCTTGTATAATAGCTGAATTTAAGAAAACTAAAGTAAAGGGTATAGACGTTATTAATATATAATGAATATATTGCTCAAAGTCGAAATTCATATATACTTTAAAAACAGCTATTAATGACGTTAAGAACATCAATACTATTAAAAATATTTTTAGAGCCAAAACAATAAACTCTTTGATCTTTTCTAATTTAGCTACCTCTCTCATTAATACTTTATCCATTCCAAACTTAAGGATTATATGGAAAAAAGTAATAGCTGAGATAATAGTTGCAAAAAGCCCTAATTTCTCTAAACCATAATAGCTAGCAATTAATATAGGGAGTAAAAAGTTACCTAAAGCGACTCCCCCTCTTGCAGCAATAGTATTAAATATTTTTAAAGATATCTTCATTTATAATTCACATACCAAGGCATCGCTTTCTCAATGCCTTGAATAATATCAAATTGCGGCGCATAGCCTAATGCATTTTGTATTTTGCTAATATCAGCCTGACTATGACGCACATCTCCTGCTCTAAAATCTCGATAGACTGGTTCTTGAGTGTAGCTAACTCCGTTAGCACTTAAATGTTCTTTCAGTGCTGAAAACAGTGTATTAAGGGTAGTACGACCGCCAACAGCCACATTATATACTTGGTTCTTAGCTTCTTCAGTAGCAGTCGCTGCTAAAATATTGGCCTGTACCGCATTTTCAATAAAGTTAAAGTCGCGGCTGGTATCGCCATCGCCATTAATGAACACCTCATCACCTGCGATCATAGCAGCCGTCCACTTTGGTATTACCGCGGCGTATGCACCATCAGGCGTTTGGCGTTTACCAAAGATATTGAAATAACGTAGACCAATCGTCTTAAAGCCATAAGTACGTGAGAATACATCTGCATACAGCTCATTGACATATTTAGTCACCGCATAGGGTGATAATGGATTGCCAATAGCATCCTCGACTTTTGGCAATGCTGGATGATCGCCATACGTTGAGCTACTCGCCGCATAGGTAAAGCTAGCTACCTGAGCATCACGAGCTGCTACGAGCATATTTAAGTAGCCTGAGATATTGGTATCATTAGTATTAATAGGATCAGCGATAGAGCGTGGTACTGAACCTAATGCTGCTTGATGCAATACGTAATCTACGCCTATACATGCTGCCTGACAGTCATCTAGATTACGAATATCGCCTTCTATAAAGGTAAAGTTCTGCCACTGATCTTTGCTTACCAAACCCTGCACTTCATCTAGATTATGCTGAAAACCCGTCGCAAAGTTATCTAAACCGACTACTTTTTGATTTAGTAACAATAGCTCTTCTAGTAAATTAGAGCCTATGAATCCCGCTACCCCAGTAATCAGCCAAGTCTTTGGTTCATTAATTAGTACTTTTTGAACTTTTTTATATGCAGTGAACGTCATAACCATTACTTTCCGTATTTTTTATAGATTTATAGGCGGATATCAGTGTCTTCTTTAGTGAAAACATACTTTAAATCGTAAAGCACGTGTTCATTCTTGCCAAAGGCTCTAATCTGCTCTACACCCAGCTCGACGAACTCATTATGCGCAACGGCTAAAATGATACCATCATAGTGATTCATAGCGGGCTTGCTGATAGGCGTCACATTATATTCACGCTCAGCTTCTGCTTTATCTACCCAAGGGTCATAGACATCAACTTCGATATTATATTCTTCTAGCTCATGGACGATATCGATGACCTTGGTATTACGCACATCAGGGCAGTTTTCTTTGAAACTCAGCCCTAAGACCAGAACTTTTGCCCCTTCAACTTGAATACGCTTTTTAATCATGGTTTTGACCAGTTGCGTGACCACATACTCACCCATGCTGTCATTCAAGCGACGACCGGCCAAGATAATCTCTGGATTATAACCAATCGCTTGTGCTTTATGAGTTAGGTAATAAGGATCTACACCGATGCAGTGACCACCGACTAAACCCGGACGAAACGGTAAGAAGTTCCACTTGGTGCCAGCCGCTTCTAAGACTGCTTGGGTATCGATACCCATTTTATTAAAAATGACGGCTAACTCATTAATTAAGGCAATATTGACATCTCTTTGGGTGTTTTCGATCACCTTTGCCGCTTCTGCTACTTTGATGCTTGCTGCCTTATGAGTGCCGGCAGTAATAATTAAATTGTATACTTCATCCACAAAATCAGCGACTTCAGGCGTTGAGCCCGCCGTTACTTTTAAAATATTGGTAACGCGGTGCTCTTTATCACCAGGATTGATACGTTCAGGACTATAACCAGCATAAAAGTCTTGATTGAAGGTTAATCCCGAGACTTTCTCCAACACCGGAATACAAACTTCTTCTGTGGCACCCGGATAGACGGTTGATTCATAAACGACAATATCGTCTTTTTTAAGTAGACTACCGATAGCTTCTGAGGCTTTAATTAAAGGTGTAAGATCGGGCTGTTTATAATCATCGATAGGCGTCGGTACCGTAACAATAAAAAAATTACAGTCTTTAAGCGCTTGTATATCGGAGCTATAATTCAAATGTGACGCTTGGGTCAGCTCTTCATCACTGACTTCCAAGGTATGATCTGTACCTGCACACAGGGCTGCTATACGACTGGCATTGATATCGAAGCCCACTACTGACAGATGCTTACCAAACTCAACTGCTAAAGGCAGACCTACATAGCCAAGTCCGATAACTGCTATTTTTATATTGTTAATATCTAGCATAATTTTCCTTTGTTTATCTAACCAATTTTAGTTGAAAAATAGTATTTAGGGTATTTATTGAGAGTTATGCAGCTTTAGAGCCTTCTTGATAACCTGCTACAAACTGCTTAAACTTTTGTTTTAGCCAAGGGACATCGAATTGTTTTTGTTTTTCAGTCAGCTCAAACAATATCGATTCCAGCTCATCTAATGGGAAGCTATGCTCAATTGCTTGCATGATAAGAGGGTGATCAGTGGATTCGACATTATCTTCACCGATGATGAGCTCTTCATAAAGCTTTTCTCCATCTCTAAGACCCGTAAAGATGACTTCGATATCACCCTCAGGATGGGCGGCATCTTTAATATCAAAACCACTTAAATGAATCATTCGCTGAGCCAAATCAACTATTTTGACCGGCTCGCCCATATCAAGCACAAATACTTCACCACCTGATGCCATCGCACCCGCTTGGATGACTAAGTTTGCCGCCTCTGGAATCGTCATAAAGTAACGGGTCACATCAGGATGGGTGACCGTAATCGGCTTACCTTGTTCTATCTGCTTGGTAAATAACGGTACAACAGAGCCTGACGAGCCTAGAACATTACCAAAACGCACCATACTAATACAGGTCTGGCTATCCGTCTGGCTTAGCGCTTGGCAAACCAACTCTGCCAAACGCTTAGAAGCACCCATCACATTGGTCGGTCTTACCGCCTTATCAGTAGAGATAAGGACAAAGGTCTCTACATTTGCTGCAATCGCAGCTCGGGCACAATGATAAGTACCTTTAGTATTATTAATGACGCCTTCAAACGGATTGTGTTCAACCATAGGTACATGTTTATAGGCAGCAGCATGATAAACCGTCTGTATATTATAGAGATTCAGTATTCTAAGCAGGTTCGATTCATTGGTGACGTTACCAATGATCGCAACGATTTTAATATCTTGATACGCTGGGGTATTAGCTTGTTTTATGGTTAGCTCTTGATGGATACTATAAAGCGCAAATTCAGACAACTCATAAAGTACAAGACATTTAGGCTGGTTCTTAATTACTTGACGGCACAATTCACTACCGATGGAGCCACCAGCACCAGTGACTAACACGCACTTACCCTTGATATTCATCTGCAGCAATTTTGCATCAGGTTCAACAGTCTGTCTGTCTAACACGTCCAAGATATCTACTTTGCGCATGCTACTGACGGTTACTTTTTCGTCAGCGATTTCCTCTAAACTTGGCAATTCTTTTATTTTTATGGCAATGCCTGAGAGCTTATCTATAATCTGGCGTTTTTGCGCGCGACTGATAGAAGGAATGGCCAAAAACACCTGTGCAACATCTAGCTCATCAATCAAGCCTACTAACTCATCAGCAGCATAAATCTTTTTGCCGAGTAAATAAGCACCGGTAAGCTGAGGATCATCGTCAATATAGGCCACAACATTATATTTATGCGAGTTTCTTAAGCCTTCTAATAGGTCGCGACCCGCCTCTCCCGCACCATAAATAACGACATTCTCATAACCATCCTCATTTTTAGTGCGTTGTTGGCTCTTGCCTTGTAGGCGCGTTAGAAACTCACGGATAGTCAGTCTGCTATTCCACAACCATATAAAGAATAGAAATAAGAATATGATAGGGGCTGAGCGCGGCATGGTGGGAAAGAAGTCAATAAATAGAACGACTTCATACAACACAATCAGCAAAAAAAACAGCTGTGAGACATTTGCCATAACGGCATCAAAGAAACCCCTAGCCACCCCTCTATAAAACCCTATCGCATACAACCCTATGATAGGGATAATGGCATAAAAGCATAGTGCCAATAGACCAATGTGATTGCCAAGATAGCCATAGCGTAAAGACAAGGCTAAAAACAAACAAATCAATGACAGCGCAAAGTCTATACTAAGCAAGATTCCCCGCTTGACACCACGAGGTAACGACAACAAGTATTCTGCTATACGTTGTAACCAGCCGCTTTTATCATTCAGTAACTGATACGCACTTTTAGTTTCTGACTTTATAAACATAACACTCAACTACTTAAAGGATATTAATTTAGGTAAAACTCTAAAAATAATTAATTATTGTTACCATAAGCATAACTATAGTGATAACTATATTTGCTCATAATCCCTTGTTGTACATCGTTGAGAATAATGCCATCAACTTTAATATTGGCTTTATTCATCTGATTGACCGCATAAACCAACTGCCCTTCTATCGAGTCATCATATCTTGTGACCATCAACACTTTATCAGCGTGCTGCGCTAGTATCATGGCATCAGAGGCCGCTAAGATAGGTGGTGAGTCAATAATAATATAATCATAATGCAGGTTTAGTTCTGTCATTAAATGATCAAAACTGCCATTAGCCAATAGTGATGCTGGGTTACGTGGATGCTGACCGCGTGGCATAAAATCGATATTATCTATACCAGTCGGATGGATAAAGCTTGCCAAACTATTAGCATCTTGAGTAGCAACAACTTTTGATACTTCAGAATTATCTTTTGATAAATGAGACGTATCTTGTGATAGATAATCTGCCAAACCATTATCTTGGCTCATACTAAACGTCTTATGCAGCTCGCCCAAGCGCATATCGGCATCTATAATAAGAACCTGTTTATCTAACTGGGCAAATACCTCAGTTAAGTTAGAAGAAATAAAGGATTTACCAACACCAGGGCTTTCACCCGTGATGAGGATAACTTTGGCTCGTTGACCTGCTCGACCCTGCACTGGCATACCAAACATCAAGTTCGTTCTTAAGCTCTTAATAGCTTCATAGCTCAGACTATTATTATCTACGTAAGCCAGCAATCTGTTAGGCGCTTTCTTGTTTCTACGCAGTCTTGTTAATAGTGGAGAGCGTGGGATTGTCGCTACCACAGGAACACCTGTTTTAGCTTCAATACGTTCAGGATCTTTGACCACATTTCTAAGCATGTTCTTAAGCAGTACGAGCATCGTTCCAAGCATGGCTCCTAACAACATAGCCAAGATTATAATTTGCAATTTTTTAGGTGCAATTGCTCGATAGGTACTAATAGGCAGATCAATAATACGTGCGAAACCAATTTGACCCGCTTTAACGATTTTTAGCTGTTCATAGTTTTTGAGTAGAGTTAAATAAATCTCTCTGTTAATCGTACTGTCAGCTGACAGTTGTAAAAACTCTCTTTGTATCTCAGGTAAGCCCGCAATCGTATCGTCTATCTCATTTTTTCTATCGTTAAGTACTGCAAGCTGCTCATTGATTTGGATAACCAATGGATGCTCTTCCGTGTAGTAAGTCGTAAGATCCGCTTTTTTGAGCTTTAACTCATTAAGCTGAGCATCGATTTGAGAGTTTTCTGTCAATAACAGCTCTGCCTCTTTACCTACGTCAATAGTGCCATATTTCTTACGGAACTCATTGAATATGGCTTCAGAGTCTTCCAGTTTTTTCTTTAAGGTTGGAATCTGAGTTTCCATAAAGCTAATCGTTTTCGTGGTCTCTTCAGAGCCACGCGACTGGTTTTGATCAATATAAGATAAAACGATTTGTTTTAATATCAAACTGGTCTGCTGCTGATTGGCACCTGTCATAGACAACTGAATAATGCCTGTCTGCTTGCCTTTTTCAACCACGGATAATGCACTATTAATCTGCTCAGTCGTTATTTGAAGCGATTGCTTGGTAATATTAATCGGATATCCATCAGCTGGCAGGTCGTTGACTGTGATTTGAATCTGACCATCCGTCCCTTTGAATTGATGAGCTTTACCTATCTGACCTTTGAAATCATCAAAACCATTACTTAACACAAACCCTGTCGCAGAGCGCGTTAAGGTAAATGGTTGATTTAGATACTCTCGCGAAACATTAAACTGACTGACTTGTACTTCACCATCCTCAGTTTTAAGAGAGACACCTTCCGGTTTATTGATCTGAGTATCCGTACTATTACTTTTTATTCTATCTAAAGCACCAATATTAGGATCAGACAGTTGGATACGTAGATGCAATAAATTGACCACAGGCTCTAAGATCATACGCGACCTTATCAGCTCTGCCTCTGCTTGAGCTTTACTAACTTCTGAACCAATTAGCTCAGAAATATCTGCCCCTAAGGCAGCAACCCCTTTAGAGTTTTCCTCAATTTGAATAAGTGCGTCTGACTTAAAGGTAGGATTGACATATCTGCTATATAACACTCCTATTACCAAGCCCAATACAGCGAAAAATACGATGACTTTCCAGCCACGCAAAATGGCAAACAGCAGCGCCATAAGATCAATTTCGTCATTATCTTCTTTAGAAGCAGAGTTTGATAAATTCTTTGAATCTGTATTCATAACTGTATGTTCATCACTTAAGGTTAGTCGTTTAATGGCAGCTATTTAGCTAACTTTATCGGCCCACTGTTCTAGGCTCTCAACAATATCTTGATATGCTGTTTTAAAAGCACTCATTTCATGCTTATAAGGGTCGGCAATGTCTTTATTTTTCCAATGACCAAGCTTAAAGGTTTTGCCGCGACAAAATGGCCAACGTTCTTCAATCCATTTCGTTTGACCATCTGACATGGTAAAAATAATGTCCGCCTTTTTAGCCAAATTTTCGTCAAGCTGTTTCGCGACATGCTTAGTGATATCAAGCTGTTGCGCTGTCATGATCTCTAACGCAGCAGGGTCGGCAGGGTGACCGACTAAAGCACCAACACCTGCAGAATCAATATTCTTATGTGGATAACGCTGTTTTAATAATGCTTCTGCCATGGGACTGCGACAAATATTACCAACACATACGACTAAAATATTATCAAACGCCATAACTGTTATCACCTATTATCTATAAGCCTGAGAGCGCTCTGATGGCTGATGTGGAAGGTAGAATAGAGCTAATAACACGATTCCAACGCGTCAAGCCAGTTGGATCAACATAAACGATATCATTAGGCTGCATCTCAAAACGATTGGCAAGCGCAAAGCTAGTAATGGTCTGCATATCTACATAGTAAATATCCGTCGCTCTCGTATTCAGATTATCACGGACCACATATATTTTAGCAGCATTTGCCGTACTGGAATTGAGCCCTTTAGACTCCCCCAAGACCTGCGCTAAGCTAATACCTTGCTCTAAGATAGGTACAGGCTCTACTTGTCCAAACTCCCCTAGAACATACACCTTATTACGATCTTGGCTGTTCACATGAATAGAATCACCATCTTGCAAATAAATCTGATTTGCAGAAGCACCCATTTGTCTGAGCGACTGTAATCCAATATTGTAGCTAACCCCGTTACGATTCAACACGACATTGTTTGAATCACCCGTAGGAGTAGCACCGCCTGCCATAGAAATCGCACCATATAGCGACACTGGTACATCAGCAATAGCAAATTCGCCAGGCTGTTTTACTTCACCGTCAATAAAAAAATTATTGCCACGATAGTTAACGATTTTAACCTGCGGATCTGAATACTTAAGATAACGCTGAAGCTGTCTTTGTAAATTAGCGGTAAATTGCGGCACGCTCATACCACTGGCTTTGATACGCCCAATTAGTGGAAATTGCACGAAACCCTGTTGGTCAACGGGAAAACCTAATGCATAAGGGTTAGCAGTATTACTACTGTTTGTTAAAGGAGGTGCAATCTCTGGATACCCTACTAAAGTAATACCCAAAATATCCCCTTCAGAGATACGATAATCCACTCGACCAGATGTCTTTATCAAACGTGCTAAATCACTACTAGGAGCTATAGTTTTTTTAGGTGGCAGCGTTGCTAGACTTAAAGGTTGAACATTGAACTGTATACCACTCGCAGCCAAGAACGATCCACTAGGTGGTAAGTCGCCAGATTGTAGGCCCGAATTGATGCTAGAGCAGCCTGACACTAGGCTAATCATGAGTAGACACGCTACACTTAATAACTTTGATGAATTGAAAAACATAGAAAAACCTTTATAAATCATAGGTATAAGTAGCGTCTACCGATTAAACCAATTAAGACAACTATACTAAAGGGCTATATTAGCTACAAAAAAACAAAGCCATAATAACATAGGTGGTTAAATATTGAATAATAATGGGCTGTTTTTGGCAAAAATTACGTAAGAGTAACAATCAATTTATATTCGCTTTCGCCAGATATAGAGACCTTGTTTAAACTCATAACTATCTAATAAAGCATGGCTTATTACCAATAATGATAGCCTTAAAAAATTTCTCTTAAACATAGCTTTGATAAATAGCGTATAATAGTCAGTCCAAATTTATACATTGAGAAATGTAAACCCACCGACTCAAGGATATCGTTATGAAAGATGAAAAACTCCAAAAAGCCCTCGCCCGTATGGGACTTGGTTCACGTCGTCAGATGGAAGAAGTGATCAAAGCAGGCCGCGTAACCGTTAATAATGGTCCTGCGACTATCGGCGACCGTGTCGAACAAGGCGATGAGATTCGTGTTGATGGTCGTCAGATCAAATACACTGCCGAAAATGAAAAGCGTCGTCGCGTTTTAGCCTATTACAAGCCTGAGGGCGAAGTGTGCTCTGCCAATGATCCAGAAGGCCGTCCAACAGTCTTTGAGCGGTTGCCAAAGCTAACTCATGACCGTTGGGTAATGGTTGGTCGCTTGGATATTAACTCGACTGGTCTGCTATTATTTACCAATGATGGCGAAATGGCGCATCGCTTAATGCATCCGTCTAGCGAAGTGACTCGTGAATATGCAGTGCGCGTGCTTGGTGAAGTGACACCAGATATCGCTCGTACGTTAACGTCTGGCGTCATGTTAGAAGATGGCATGGCGCAGTTTGAAGATATTAAAGAAGGCGGCGGTGAAGGCGTCAATAAATGGTATCACGTCAAGCTAAAAGAAGGTCGTAACCGCGAAGTACGTCGTTTGTTTGAGTCGCAAGGTCTTAAAGTTAGCCGTCTGCTGCGTACACGTTACGGTACGATTATCTTACCAAAAGAGCTACGTACCGGTCGTTTCTTAGAGCTTGATAAAAAAGACATCAATACCTTGACGGATTTGGTGAGCTTACGCCCCCGTCACGGTACAGGTCTGCATGGTGCAGCTAAAGAGAAGCAAGAACGTATTAAAAACAAGCCGCTTAAAGCACGTCGTACGGACACTCGTAGCGATAGCCGTCCTAGCAGCGCAAAACCTAAGAGCAGTGCTAGTCCTGCCAGTCGCGGTACGCGTAATACCCGTGACCGTAACAACAAGCGTTAATCGGACTAATTTAACCTTACTTTGAATTTTTTATAAATTTGAAGTAGTTAATAAAAAAAGCGGTCAATGATTCATTCATTGACCGCTTTTTTATGCGTTTTCTTAATAACGTTATTACCCCAAAGCTTAGCTATCATGGCTATTAATATAGCTCTTCATGACTCGTAATTCCTGCAACTGCTGCGTAGCCATTTGTTCTAACAGTCTGTCTAAACGTTGTTCGATATTATCTAAGACCTGTTGCAATAAGTCACTGGCTTCAGCTTTTTTTTGCTGATTCAACTCATTATTATTTATATTTACTAGCTGATAATGACTGACCAGCATTTCAGGTAAACGGGTATGCAACATTTTATTTAACACAAAATGCTGTTCTGTGACCGCAGGCGTTTTATTCTGAGCTTGTAGTGTTTTTTGATAAGATTGATAGCTGCTGACCTTTTCATCGATACGTTGTAGTTGACGTAGGTGATTATCTGGCAATACTTTCAGGTGCTTTTTATTTAAAGTTAGCTGCTGCCAATTTACTGAAGATAGTGCCAATGGCGTATTATTATCTTGATACGTAAGCACACCTGGGGTAATGCCGACCATTTTATGCAATGCGTGCCAGCCTTTTCTACCTAAATAAATGGTAGTGACTATCGTCACAATGCCAACGCCTATTAAAACACTCATATATGCCTAACCTTTTTTAGCTCATACGATTGGATAATTACAGTTTAATATCTTTAACATTCGTATTCGCGCTTTTGCCGCTTGCATCAGTTGGAATTTCAAGCGCTTCGATTTCTCTATTGCTATGATTAATAATGGTACTATCGGCATTATTATTAAGTCCCTGAATATCCGCATTAACGGTAGGATTGTTAAAACGTTTTTGTAAGTATCGGTTGGTTGCAAGTAGCTTTTGCCCATCTTGATGATAGGAAGCATTAAGCAAATCATCAAACTGGCTATTAATCGTACTTAACACATCTAACAATGCTTCTTTACCAGTGACATTGGAGTGCTTAATTTTAGTGCTGTCGGCAAGCGCGCCGTCACCCACATCTAAGTCATGCAAGCGGCGATAGTCTGCTACGGCAAGTGGCACATGCCTGTCCATTAAGTTTTGAATCATGACATAGGTTTCGTTGACGGTATCTTTATCATCAATTTTGCCATCATTATTGGTATCGCCATAAATAACGCGCAGCTTTTCGCCTTTGTCATTGATTTGGTCAAGGGCGGTTTTGACCTCAACTGGCAAGCTTTTTTCGGGAATATAGCCCAACTGCGGCATCGCTTTATACTCAAGCATTTTGGGCGCCGTCACTTTTTTGATACCACGATATCCTAGGTACAACCCAGCGGCTGGCAGCACGCCATATAAAACAAACATTACGAACATCGCAGTCAATTGGGTCATTAGGTTGTCCTTATTGCTTAGCAAAATTGCTTGGCAAATTTCTTATTATTCTTAATAAACGTATTATTCTAAGTAAAAATCGATAGTTATCATTAAACAAAAAAATAAGGCTCTATTAAAGCCCTATATTGTTATACATTGAATCGATTGTGTTTAATCATGCTGATTTATATTACTTTTATAACGCCAATTCAAAGTTCATGAGTGAAAGCCCATGAGTAAAAGCCCATAATTAAAAAGCAAGCAACAACTAGCTTTGGGTTCGGCTTTTAACATAACGGTGCGTTGAAGCCAGTTTATTCATCACCGTTTGGTGGAGCTCATCTAGTAATTCATCAAGCTCATAATCAATCTCTAAAAACAAATCGGTCAACATATCGCCTGCGGTCATTTTACCTTGCACCATATTGTTTTTGGTACGGTGCGGACTAAAGCGTTGCAGCTGTTCATAATGGTGTAGCGCTTCTGGAATACTTTCAGACACCAGCTTATCAATAACAAACTGGCGCTCATTATGTTGCTGCTGTTGCTCAGCATTGAGCTCGCTACTCCACTCACGGTAGCGCTTTAACTTACCATTAATCCTATCTAGTATCGCAATAGCCTCAATAGGCATGGCATTTAGGGTGGCCTCATCGACCACATCAACAAGCTCAGTCATAATCGGACAGCGTCCATGTTTGAGATACCATAACGTATCAGGGTCAAAAGGAGGGCGATTGGTTGGGCGCATCTGAGCACGATTGGCTAAATAGCGATCGGTCAATGGCGTTGCCGAGCGGATATCATTTACTTGTGCTAACGCAGCACAAATACGGTCGGCACGCTCAGGCGGCGTAAGCGTAGAACGTTTGCTGCTCGCTTGAGTCTGCTCATTATCGGCTGCTTTATCATTAGACGTACTATCATCACTACTTGCCATTTTCTGAGCATTTTTAGCCGCGAGTGTTGGCAGGTCTTGAGCTTGCCCAAAGGACTGTAGCATTCTTGCCAAACTTACGACCATGACCGCTTCTGCCTCTCTTCCAGTGCATTCATATTTTGCTCGTACTGCGTTTATTCATATTGCATTGATTTATTCAATAGCGTATCTTAACAGCTTTTTACGGCGCTGCCAGTAAGCAAAATGTCAAGATTCTCACATCGCAACCTCCCAAATCATGTGAAAGACAAAACCCTAAAAACACCAAACCTTAAAATCATAAGCGCACTATTATGAATGCTCCCGACTATATTTCTGGCTTCTTGCTTGGGCTATCGCTCATCATTGCCATCGGCTCACAAAATGCCTTTGTCCTCAAACAAGGACTGAAACGCGAGCACATATTTTTCGTCTGCTTATTTTGCGCGGTCAGTGATGCGATTTTAATCTCTGCTGGCGTTGGCGGTTTTGGCGCAGTGACGGCACGTTATCCGCAAGTCGTAAACATTGCTAAATTTGCAGGCGTCTTGTTTTTACTTGGCTATGGACTGCAAAGCTTATACGCCAGTGTACGCGTATCGCATGCGCTTACCGTCGATGGTCAAGTCGTCACCAGTTTAAAAAAAGCACTGTTATTATGCTTTGGCTTTACTTGGCTCAATCCGCACGTCTATCTAGATACATTGGTGCTCGTCGGCATGGTTTCAACAGGCGCAACTAGCAAAGTCGTATTTGCCGCTGGTGCGGTAAGCGCCTCGTTCTTTTTCTTTTTTGCGCTTGGTTATGGTGCGCGATTACTTCGACCCTTATTTGCCAAACCAAAAGCGTGGAATATACTCGATGCTTTGGTCGGTATTTTAATGCTGTATTTGGCTTGGCATCTATATCAAAGTTAATGAAGCGTAAGAAATAAACATAGCTTATCAAAACGAAAAAACCAAACACATTACGTGTTTGGTTTTTTCGTTTGAATTAATGACTTCTTATTAGGACGCTTTTTTGCGCTTTTTAGGCTTAACAAAGGTTAAGTTTAAAAAATGCTCTAGCGAATCATCAAGAATATCTAACCATGGCTCTGGTAGTTCAGGAGATAACGTTCCAGTTAAAGTAGAACGATAGGCCTTTTCTCTAAAGGTCATGATATTCTCAGCTTTATCTTTTTGCCATTCCTTTAAGATTTCGCCCTGCTCTTCTACCGCGAACTCTGGGTAATCGGTGCCATTGGTCAAGTCACGGATATAAGCAGCCTGAAAATCAATAGAATCACTGACCGTTGCGCACTTAGCATAAGTCGCCAACCACTTTTGCTCATCGGCTTCACGAGTCGCCAAATCAGGCAATTCGATATCGCCCAGCATCACATCACGTGCATACCACGCTTGCGCATCAAACATATTAAAGGTGAAGTACTGATCCTGCATGCCTAAATAAATCAGCTTTGGATTCGGCTGCCAAAAAATACCTTTATATAAGTTGGCTGGGTATAAGCAGTTATGCGTCTGCAAACGTAGCTCATCTGGCATAAATGGGAAGTGGAACAAATAACCCGTACACATGATGATGGCGTCAAAGCTTTGGCTCGTACCATCAGCAAAATGTGCCACATCATCTTCAAAATGCGTTACTAATGGCACTTCTTTAATACCTTCTGGCCAGTCATAACCTAGCGCTTGTGTGCGATAGCTAATGGTGACTGATTTGGTGCCATATTTGTAGCACTGCGTGCCAATGTCTTCGGCAGAATAACTGCTACCGATAAGTAAGATATCTTCGTCTTTAAATTCTAGTGCATCACGGAAATCATGAGCGTGTAGAATACGACCGGGGAACGCTTCTAAACCTTCAAAGTATGGCATGTTTGGCGTTGAGAAATGACCGGTCGCAACCACGACATAATCAAACTCTTCCACTTCTTGCTCATCGGTTTTATGATTCATCACCGTCACGGTGAATTTTTGCGTTTCATCATCAAATGATACCCAACGTACAGGGCACTCAAAGCGGATGTATTTTTGAATATCTTGCTTATCGATACGACCCATAATGTAGTCTTTTAGGACTTCACGTGGTGGATATGATGGGATGGGTTCACCAAAATGCTCATCGAACGAATAATCGGCAAACTCTAAACACTCTTTAGGGCCATTTGACCATAAATAGCGATACATACTACCGTGGACAGGCTCACCGTTTCTATCTAAACCTGTGCGCCAGCTATAATTCCACATGCCGCCGATAGCGTTTTGCTTTTCATAACAAACTATCTCAGGCAAGTTTTTTGCGCCAGCCAAACGAGCTGCTTCAAAAGCACGCAACTGCGCCAAACCACTTGGACCTGCACCTAAAATAGCAATCCTTTTCTTACTCAAAACTAACTCCTATGAAATTATCGTACCCCTATTATAACATAATTTCATAATTGACGTTTTTTGCTAATACTTTTGGTAATTGATCGTAGGTATTAAAATCAGCAATTAATTTTAAAATTTGCTTAGGAGATATCTTTTAGGAAGTAGACAGGAGGTTTTTGATGAATGCTATCTTTTGGCGAGTGCTAGGCTATAATTTTGATAGAATATAGCTTGTAATAGCCGTTATTAAAAAGGCAGATAAAAGCAATGAGCACTTAGGAATTAATTAGGGCGTGTCCTCATTTTAAAAATGGTGATAATAATGAGATAAATTGTAGCCAAACAAGGAAAATAGTGTAGTTAATATCGAGATATTACCCAGCTATTTGACGAAGTTTGGCAGAATTTAGCCATTTTTAGACCATTTAGATGCCCATCAATTGAATTGAGGAGACGCTCTAGACTAAATCAGGAAATAGTGTACGTAAGGCATTCACGATAATCTCGATAGAGACAGCGGCTAGGAGCATACCCATGATTCGGCTCATGATGTTTAGCCCAGTATCACCCAATAGACGACTGATGCGACCTGCCGCCATCAAGGCTAAATAACAGAATAAACTGATAAACAAACCCGCAATCAAAATAGCAGAGACTTGCAACATACCGGAAACTTGCGATGAGTAAATAATTACTGTTGAGATACCACCCGGTCCAATCATCATAGGAATGGCCAATGGCACGACAGCAGATGCAGTACTGGGTGCAGCATGTTTGTCATACTCTACATCGAAGTTTTCTTGGTCAGGCTTAACAGGGTTACCATCACCATTCATCATATTTAGGGCAATCAAAAACACCAAAATACCACCTGCCAACTGGAACGAACCAATCGAGATACCAAGCAATTTAAGTAACGTCTCGCCTGCTACGGTAAAAAAACTGATGGTGATAAAAATGGTTAAACAAGCAACACGTGCCACTTTTCGTCGATTATTCATTGAATAACCGCGGGTCAAATCCAAAAATAAGGTCAAAGCGCTAAAGGGATTAATCAATACCATAAAGGCTAAGATTATCTTGATGATTTCAGTATTCACTAAGCGCTCGCTTATCTATTGGGCAATTCAGGCAAAAGATAAGGTCGTCGTGCGCGTGTACGATGACCTTATAGTCGGTAGCAGCGGCATTGTAGCACAGGCAGATAAACCAATTAAATCATTAACTTCGCTTAATCCCTACGCCTTACCAAATCCATAGGATATCCATACAAATCTGCCCTTTTAATAGACTATTAGTCCGAGATTTAACCTATAAAAGCGGATATAAACTCAGACTAAGCGCTGACGTTAGGCGCTAAAATCAAGCCCGATATCTAGCGCCATTGTGCTATGAGTCAAATAACCCATCGCAATAAAATCAACACCTGTCTCTGCTACGGCTTGCACGGTTTCAGGGGTGATACCTCCTGATGCCTCGGTCTTGGCGCGACCTTTGCACATGGTAACCGCTTTCGATAATGTCTCGGGTGACATATTATCTAAAAGAACCAAGCTCACGCCAGCCTCTAAGGCTTGCTCTAATTGCTCTAACGTATCGACTTCAATCTCAATAGGAATCAGGTGACCTGCAAAGTCTTGCGCTTGCTTAATCGCAGTATTTATATCACCTGCAATGGCAATATGATTGTCTTTGATTAAAATCGCATCGTCTAATCCTAAACGATGATTGCGCCCACCGCCACAGCGTACCGCATATTTCTGTACCGTACGTAGACCTGGAATAGTCTTACGCGTACAGGTAATTTGCGCGGGATACTCTGCCACACTATCGACAATCTGCCGTGTTGCCGTTGCAATACCACTGAGATGGGTCATAAAGTTTAGAGCGGTACGTTCCGCTGTCAAAAGATGACGCGCATTGCCGCTGACAATCGCCAATACCGTACCCGCTGCAACCGTTTCACCATCAATAATCTGAGCAGCGAACTCTATCTGCGCATCAACCAAAGCAAAAGACAAACGTGCTAAATCCATACCGCAAATCACACCTGCTTGGCGCGCTTTGATGTGTAGTTGTGCTTGCATAGTAGCTGGGATGGTTGCTTGCGACGTCACATCACCACGTCTACCCAAATCCTCAGTTAAAGCGGCTTCCACTAAGGGCTTAAGTAATACTTCATCCAATGCTGGCTCTTGTTTAACTGTCATATTTTACCCTTATTTTTGTGTGATGGCTTTTACATGGTAAATGCGCATTATTAATCCGAGCTTTATTTTATTAAGCTCAAAATGAGCATAAATATAACGTAAAGCGCCTAGCCTCGCAAGAAAAGGGCGTTATTTTATTTATTTAACAATTTATATTTAAACCTAATGGGGGAAGCGTTATGCAGGCATTAATAATATTGGCACTATTTGCGTTTGGGCAATTTACTGTCCATCAGCAAGCTTTGTAGCTCAATGTCGTGGCGAAAGCGATAGAGCTTGGCAGGGCGACCGCGTTGGGCGCTACTACTCTGCCCTGTCTCCATCACAAGGTTTTGTGAGTCTAGCAAACGACGGAAGTTTTGCTTATGCAAGCGCACGCCTGACAACGCCTCAACGCTTTGCTGTAATTGCGATAAGGTGAAAACATCTGGCATCAAGCCAAAGATAAGCGGTCGATATTCAATCTTGGCGCGCAGACGTGAAATGGCGGTAGCAATCACGCGGCGATGGTCATAATACATAGGCGCACCTATCAGCTGCGACCAATTTTCAGGTAAAGCTCTGGTCTGAGCATTGGCTGAATAACTGGGTGGATAGGTCGGCGCTTCAGGGATCAGCCCCGCTTCATATAGCATCTCATAGCGTAGCAGTACGTGTTCGGCAACCCACTCTCGACTGTCGTGATTGTTATCACTCGCTGTATCAATACCAGCATTTTTATTTTCGCAATTCCCAAAATAATTACCCGCTAAGAACGCTTCACTCAATCCCCAGCACAAGCCAATGCGCTGACGACGACGCTGCTGAACGATGGCATCTGTTGTATCATTCGCCCACTCTAATAGTGCTGGCACAATAAAATCCATGATGATACTTGGCTTACCCTGTAAGTGATTTTCCCAAGGAAAATAATCATACCAATCTCGCCATAGAGCTTGGCTCTGTAGCTGCTGCGTTTGCGTCTCTTGCACCAATCCCAAGTAGCTGACATACACCAACGCATGGCCATCGACATTGCGTCTATTGGTATCGACAAAGGTATATAGCTGCTCTAAATAACCGAGCGGCTGCTGTGTCTGTTCTTCAACCCACTGGCGCACGCCAGCTTGCAACGAGCGGTGCAATGGCATCAACGGCCCATTGGGCAATAGCTTACCTTGATCAACGGTTAAGACCCGAGCGGTATGCTCAGTAATCGCCACCAACACGGCGACCACTTCTGTGGTGCCACTACCCTGTTGATGTGCATGTGAGTAAGACAACGTCATGGCTTTAGTAAATATCCTTTATCTTGAAGAATGCAGTGAAAAAGCTACAAATTCTGACTTTTATAACACGGCTTAGTATAGCGTGAATCTAAAACTATCATAGCCTGCCCTTGTAAATATACCAATTGCATGTAATAAATACTGGAAGATAAATGCAAGAACAACAGTATAAGAAACGGCGCTATTTAGAAAACACCCACACACATTTAGTTCAATTTTTAAGTTAATTATAAAAAATACTTGTATTTATGCTCAAAATGAGCATAATTAAAACACTTTATTCATTCACCGTATTTAACTGTCTTATTTCTAACGACACCTCATTTGTCGTTAATGTACTAAAGGTTGCACTTATGAAAACTTATCCCTATGACGCGCCCATCATGAGCAATGACAATCGCATTGCGACTCAAATGAACATCGAATATGCCAAGGCTAAAATACCGGAAGATTTACCGCATGCCGAACGGCTTGCGGTTGAGGAAAATATCAAGCAATTATTGAAAGAGCATAACGCGGTATTGGTTGCCCATTACTATGTCGACCCTTTTATACAAGATTTGGCATTAGCAACGGGTGGCTGTGTTGGTGACTCATTGGAGATGGCACGCTTTGGTCAAGCGCATAGCGCGCAAACCTTGGTCGTCGCTGGCGTACGCTTTATGGGCGAATCGGCAAAGATATTAAGCATGGAAAAAACGGTACTGATGCCAGACTTGGAAGCGGAATGTTCGCTTGACTTAGGCTGCCCTGCTGATGAGTTTTCCGCATTTTGTGATGCCCATCCTGAGCGTACCGTGGTGGTTTATGCCAATACTAGTGCTGCGGTCAAAGCGCGTGCTGATTGGGTTGTGACCTCGTCCGTTGGTATCGATATCGTGCGTCATCTGCATGCGCAAGGCGAGCCTATCATTTGGGGCCCTGACCGTCATTTGGGTAAATACATAGCGCAAGAGACTGGCGCCGATATGCTGCTCTGGCAAGGCTCTTGCTTGGTTCATAACGAGTTTAAAGCAACTGAGCTGATGCAATTAAAAGAAGAGCATCCAGACGCTAAGGTGTTGGTACATCCTGAATCACCTGATAGTGTAGTCGCGCTGGCCGACGTGGTTGGCTCAACCAGTAAGCTATTACAATCAACTTATGAGATGGATGCCGATACCTTTATTGTCGCTACCGACTTGGGTATCTTGCACGAGATGCAAAAGCGCTCGCCACACAAACGTTTCTTAGCCGCGCCGACGGCTGGTGAGAGCGCCAGTTGTAAAAGTTGTGCATTTTGTCCTTGGATGGCAATGAATGGCCTAAAAGGGATTGAGCAATGTCTGTCTCAGCGCAGCGGTGAAGTGCTCATGACGCCTGAGCTCGCAGCAGCAGCTAGAAAACCTTTACAACGCATGCTTGATTTTGCTGAAGCGCAAAAACAACGCGTGACGGCGAGCGGTGATATCGTCAAAGACCGCGAATTATTTGCCAATGTGGGAGCAGCCTAATATGAGTGAGGCATGGTCAGCGGATAAGGTAAATACTAATAATGCTGAGGATACTGTCCAGACAGATGTCCTTATCATCGGTGCTGGTCTTGCAGGCTTAAGTACCGCCCTTGCTTTGCCAAAATCGCTAAGTGTAACGGTATTAAGTAAATCCGCGATAGAAGTGTGCTCAAGCCATTATGCCCAAGGCGGCATTGCAGCCAGCCTAGACAAGAATGACCGTGTCGCTGATCATATCGCTGATACGCTAGTCGCTGGCGCAGGATTATGTGAGACTGATAATACCACTAATATCCTCAGCGCTGGACAGCAAGCCGTACAATGGTTATGTGAGCAGGGTGTACCCTTTACCCTGATTCCGCAACAAGAAAGACAGCCATATAATAATGCAAATCCTTTAGCGACATTACAGACTAGCGATTTGCATCTGACCAAAGAAGGTGGGCATGGCTGTCGGCGAGTTGCACATGCCGATGATGCAACTGGTCGGCATATTATGGAAGCCTTGACTCTAAAAGCGCAAGCTGCATCCAATATTACTACCTTACCCTACCATGAAGCACTGAGCCTTTTAAAAAATAGCGCTAATCCAAATAAGCAATGCCAAGGTGCGCTTGTTTTTGATCATGTACATCAACGTAAACTTACCTTTCGTAGTCGCTCTGTCGTATTGGCAAGTGGCGGTTTAGGACAGTTATTTAAGCGTGCCAGTGCGCCGAATGTCTGTGTCGGCGATGGGGTTATGATGGCATGGCAAGCGGGTTGCCGCTTGGCTAATTTGGAATTTATTCAATTTCACCCAACTGGCTTAGCCTTAGATGACAGTAGCTTTCTGATATCTGAAGCACTGCGCGGCGAAGGTGGACGCTTGTATTGTCCGCAAACGGGCAAACGTTTTATGCTCGATATTGATAAGCGTGCAGAGCTGGCTCCAAGAGATATCGTCGCCCGTGCCATCGCTGAGCAAATTAATACCAACGGACTTAGCTATGTACATCTTGATGTCAGTCACTTGCCAGCGGAATTTTTGCAAGAGCATTTCCCGCAGATTTATCAAACGCTATTAGAGCTTGGCATCGATATTACTATCGATCCTATTCCAGTTGCCCCTACCGCTCATTATAGCTGCGGCGGTGTAGTAACGTCTGCCAATGGTTTGACCGATGTGGCAGGGCTTTATGCCGCAGGCGAAGTTGCTTATACAGGTCTGCATGGTGCAAATCGCTTAGCAAGCAATTCTCTATTAGAATGTGTGGTCGTTGGGCGCAATATCGCTGCTGACTTGCCGCGCTATCTGGAAGCAATAGAGAAGTTGGAAATAACTTTACCTCATGCTAATTTAGACAAATTAATCCATGATAAGTGGACAGCGCCAACGCTTAAAAATAGTCAGCGCATTACCTTGCCATCGTCTACTGAATATGAAAGCTATACTAATGATAACGTCAATACAAATGCTGACACCACTGGAATAACCGCAGAACTAAAGGCTTTGATGACCTCTCATATGGGTATTACCCGTGATGCCAAACAATTAGAACAAGCACTTTTACAAATACAGCAATGGCAACAACAACTTAACTGTTACGACTCTAATCAACTAAGCATCTATAATAAAGACAACGCTACTATTTTGAATGAGCTGCCTTACTTTCAATTAGCAAGACAATTACAATTAGCGACGTTGGTTATTCAATCTGCTTATCAGCGTCATGAGAGTCGCGGTGGGCATTACCGCAAGGATTATCCCAACTTAACAAGCACACCTCGGACGAGTGTGATTGAGCCATTATCAAAGTTGAAAGAAGGTGGTATTGATTGGTTGATTCAGCCTATAATCGATGATACAGAGGCTGGATCAGTATGTACAGTTGCTAACGCCTAACAGCAATTAAGCGTTGCCACTTCAGCCATAAAAAAACGGTGGGTTACCGTTCTCTATCGACCTCAAAGTGCTAAAAACATGGCTTCTGACTTACGGTTTGTGATGGTTCTAATGCTAGTCGTGAGTTCGGTTTGGGCTATGCTTGCCCTACCTCGCTTGCGTCAGCGCTTACCGAAAATCTACTTGATAGCACGCTCATGGTGGCTCATGTTAGCAGCGCTTTGCGCTTGTTATGTTATCGCTAAGATAACTGATAATAGTCAACACCTACACTCTCGCACATACCCCTATCAGTGGTTGCTGATCGCTTTTTTCTTGTTGATTGGTGTGCGTGGCTGCTACGAGATTAAACGATTATGGCACCTACCTAGCAAAGCTAGGCTTATTAGTAAGCTTCAAGCGCGTGGCTTGCAACCAAATACTCAGCCTTTTATAAAAACTCCTTCTGATTCTAAGCAAGCCTATACACATTTAAAATTCTTAGACTTGCTGTTTAGTTCTGTCTTTATCGCATTGATTATCAGCTTGATTGCCTTACAGCAATTAACGTGGCAACGCGAACAATATGGCATTTTGTTTTTTGTATTATTCGCCAGTCAATTTAATGATATTGCACAGTATCTATGCGGACGATTGCTTGGTCACAAAATCTTTAAGCGCGGTCTTGCTCCAACCATCAGCCCGAATAAAAGTATCGAAGGTGCTCTCTTTGGCAGTGTATTAGCAGCGATATTGGCCACACTATTAGGCATCTGGCTCACTTCTTTTAGCTGGTGGATTTGCTTATTGGCCGCCTATGGTTTAGCGGTAAGTGGTATCGCTGGAGATTTATTAGAATCCGCCTTTAAACGTCAGCACGGAGTAAAAGACACGGGTACTATGCTCGCTGGACATGGCGGCGTATTGGATAGAATAGATAGTCTGCTGATTGGTGTGCCATTATTTACCTTATTTTATTGGCTGCTTGGCTAAGCTGTTATCAAGTGGTTTTATCCAATTTACTACGCAATATCCAGTTAAGCAAAGGCTTAGGTAAATGGTTTAGCGCCCGAATGATATAGCCCATAGAGCGTGGAAATATGGCCAGCTCAATATCTTTATCAATTGCCTGCATAATCTTCTCAACCGCCGTTTGTGTTTTTATTATGAATGGCTTATGGCTAGCATCACCATTATTTAAATCACGTAATGCTTGGGTATCGATATAGCCTGAGGCGATGCAGTTTACTTGGATATCATAAGGCGCAAGTGCTGCACGATAGGCGCTAGCATTGGCAATCATCGCGCGTTTGCTTTTGGCATAAAGACTGGCGTAAGGATAATCCATTGTACCGGCGATAGAAGCAATACAAATTAGGCTTAGGCTGCTGTTTTCGTTGAAATCCAACGCACAGCTTTGCCGCCTTAATTGCTCACTTGCCCATCTAAAAACCTGCTCAAACGCTTGCAGATTAATTGCTAGCATTTGATCGCTGTCCGCTTGACTCAGATGGTGAATACGCTCATTGGTATAACTACCCGCACTATAAATTACTCTTTGAAAACTGATACCTGACAAGCTCTCTAACAAACTTTGTGTTTGCACGTTATCAGTCAAATCACAGCAATAAGTAATAATATTAGGATGCTGACTATTGATATTATCTATTTTCTCCATACTATGACCAACCACGCTCACTTGCCAGCCAAGCGCCTGATGATGCAGCGCCAGTGCCAAACCAAGTCCACTCGTACCGCCGAAAACGATGATATGCGATGGATTATGAGCTGAAGTAGGGTGTGTAAGGTCTTTCATTTGCGAACTCATAGACCCTGCTGCCGTATATAGTCAGTGGTTCGCTGATAACCATACTGCCATTGCGCCTGCATTTGCTGCACAAAGCCATCATAGTCACTGTGGATGAGCTCAACGGTCATTTGTCTGATGTTAAAACGCTTTTGTACATGCTGCCTTGCCAACTGCTGAGCATTATCTGCAAAAGGTAACCAATGTAGTTGATTCACTCGAGGACTGGTTTCAACAGAATCAGCGCGTGGCAGCGTTTCTGTTGAATCAAAACCCTGCACCTGTGCCAAACGCTCGTTGGGGTCAAAACCAAAAACACGTTGAATGGCTGGTGCGGCAAGCCATGAATCATAACCCGCCTTGGTTTCTGCAAATACGCTATGACCCAATTGACACGCCAGCTCAATGGGTGTGAGATTAATCACTCCGCCTAAACACCAACCAAGGGCTGCGATATGCGTCGGTGGTAGGTAATACATATCTGCCATAGAAGCACGAATCGCAGGGGCAAAATCCCATTTGGTCAGCGTTCTGACAGACTGAGTTATACGTCCATTAGCAAATGTATGAGCCGGTGAATTCAGTTTTTCTGCAATGAGATCTAATACTGCCAATCGCGGCGGGGCAAATAATAATTCTTGTAGCCTAAAATCATTGTGAACAGAATTACTAGCAGTAGTCCCTTGATTAGCTGTTGGATACAGGCGGCTGGCGATAATGGCTATCTCTGGCGCGGTAGGATTACACAAATTATTATTGTGCTTGAGAGAAAAACCAAACAACTCGTCAAGCCATTGTTCCTCATTATCGACTCGAAATATCGCTAGCTGCTGTAATTCATCTAAAATCCGCTCATAGTTATCTGCTTGCTGCTGTCTTTGTCCGTTAGCTTTTTGTTTTGTGAGTCGCCAGCGCTTGAAAGCCTGAGTCATGCAACGTATTTTTAATCGCTTACTTGCTTCGGCTGGCGCGACATGTCTGATGGCAGTAATGACACGATACAACTCACGGCTGCACATGAGCTCCTGCAAATCCTTGGGATCGGGCGCTAAATTAACCAAATAAGCCGATAGACTACCACCGCAGGTGCCAACAATCATATCCGGCGTCAAATCATGAGCCACCAATGCCGCATAGCTACCTAAATAATAGCCAAAACGTGAACCGCCCCCTGAAAAAAGCTGTACACGCTCATAGGGTTTGGCATGCGTATTATTCATGATTGGTTGAGGCGACTTTAATTGCCAATGACACGGTAAAAATACCAAAGCGATCGATACGCATCGCTATTTTTTGAAAGCCAGCTTTCTCAACCAACTGATCCATCTCTGCTTGTGAACGACAACGCATCACCCAATCGCTGCCACGATGATTGTTTAAGGTTTTACTGATAAATTCTTGTTCAGGATGCCAAGGCTGATTGGTATAAAGCAAATAACCACCAGATTTTAAACTATCGTAAATGCCTACCAAAGCCGTCGTTGGTAGCGTATTGTCAGAAAACAATTCAAAAACACCAGAGGCAATGGCGATATCGAATTTTGTTTCATCGGCACTGCCAGTCTCTTTCTGCTCATTAATATAACTGGCAGGGTTAAAAGCATCTTTTTGACAGGCAATCACGCGATCAGCAATTTCTAGCTGCTGCGCTTTCGACTGTAAAGCTTGAATATTATGCTGCTCATAATCACGTAGCTCAGCATGCAAGTCTGTAAACTCTGTCAATAAATCAAACGCATAAAAGCCATGCCCACTAGCAATATCTAGCAATCTTGGTTGGTATAACTTAGCGCTACTTTGGTTCTTATCTTCAATATCTGCTAAAGCTTGACGTGCTAGCTCTAATATATGCTCACGGCGGATACGAATACCTTGCCAACCAATATTGTTTAAGTAAAATTTATCGACTGCCTGACCAAATTTATTCTGACCACTCGGCTGATTGTAATAGACATGATCGAGCGAATGACCAGAATCAAAGCCATGCACAAGTCCAGTAGCAATGGCATCGCTGACATGACCAAATTTTTGCATCGCAAAGCGCGTAAGTGCAAAACTTGGATTAAAAGGCTTAATCGCTAAACGGTCAACCTTATCCTTACTGGCACTGTTTAGATGAGCGGCGCTCAAATCAGGCGCTTTAACGTCCGTACTGAATACCTGCTCAGCGAACTCAATACAATCAGCGAAGACGTCTGCTTTATTGGTTTCATGAAAGATAGCATGATAGCTGTCTGGATATAATTGCCAACGCTTACTAGTCGTATTAATCGCGTCATAAAAATCGCGTTCAGCCTGCTTATCGACCACATAATCCTTGCCTGCGCACAATACAAACGTCGGCACGGTAATGGCACCAGCATCATCGAGCAAGCGTTGACCCGTCACATGAGTATCAATGAGCAAGTCAGTCGAGATACTATTGGAGATAAGCGGGTCGGCATTGTAGGCTTGCTGTGCGTCTTTATCATGGGTCAATACTTGTGCTTTGACGTAGCTGCTCACGCGTGACATCAAACCAAGTGCGCGTGCCACCTTTAACGATGGTATGGCAAAGGGTAGATACAAACGAATCTTCAATGCAGGTGTACCCAAAATCATCCCGCGGATATTGGGTGCGTAATCATGTACCCATGCTGCCGCGAGTACCGCACCGATACTACTGGCGATGAGTAGAGTATCGTCAATGGCAATGCCAGTTTGAGCAACGACCAATCGCACAAAGTCGTTTAAATCGCGCTCTAGCTCGGTGACGCTCTCGGCATGGTCTTTGATACCGCCTGAGCGCCCATTACCGCGTGCATCCCAAGCAAATACCTGATAGCCAGCCGCTGCAAACTGCTGTCCTAACTCTTCTAATCGTCCTGAATGCTCATGACCACGATGTAACAGAATGACTAGGCGCTGTTGTGTGTGTTGCTGACTGGCTTGTTTTATAGCCTCTAAAGGCATCGTCAGCCAGTAACGATAATATATTGCCGTGCCATCATAAGCGTTATAACTGCTTTCACCATGAATAGTTTTGGGTAAGGACTGCTTTGATGAAGGCTGCTTTGATGAGAGTTTCTTTGATGACGTCTTTTGGGATGGGTCTTTATGATTACTATCGTTAAGCAGATTTATTTTATTTTCTGCATTGTTAGAGGTCGCTGACATAATATTGGATTCCAAAAGAGAAGCATTAGTAGAAGAATGAGGTAAAGCGTTATGAGCGATGAAACCATCAATGACGCTAGGAGAAAATTCAACATGGTTGGAAATGTTTGAATGATGACAATTACTTAAGGCGTTCAGTGTTGATTTAGGCACTGGCGGTTTACGCATTACGTATAAATTCGCCATATAACGCAAGCGATTGAGGCAAGTTTTTAAGAGCAAGGCTTCTGTCAGTAGGCACAGTTGCCCTATTCTTATAGGTGATAGCGATAACGGTACTTTGACACCAACCAAGGTGCCAAGCACACCCAGCAAAAAAGCACGGTCACTTTTGCCTAATGGCCCATGGTTGGCTCGATTACCTAGAGCTGTATGACTGGCTATACCCAGTAGCTCGGTACCAATACTAAGACCAATCAAACCGACAATATGGCGCTGACTGTGAGATAGATTTTCTGCGGTATTTATCAGCCCAACGGGCGTTTCTTGATTATCAATATGCGGCAACAGACTGGCCAATAATGCTGTATCGGCAACAATATCACCCACTTCATTGAGCACTGCACCAAGTTTGGATGCCTGTCCGTGCTCGCGCGCCATCATGCCATCGATAGCATTGAGCGCCATACGCACAAACAATGATGACGGCATTAACAGCCATAGCGCTTGATTTTTGGTTGCGGGCTTAGCTATCACATAGGCCGTTCCCACACTCAACAATACTGCTGAAACCGTCACTTGGTTGGCGGTAACACCTTGCCCAGCTAGAGTATCGCTTATAGGACGCAATTGATCTTGGAATTGAGATTTGAGTTGATATAGCGACATAATACGTGCCAAAACCTTTGATGCCTTCAATGTAACAACAAAAGTTTGTCAGGTAAAGAATAACCAGCCATTTAGAGGTCATTTACTACTCAAACAACCGTCATATTTTGCGATGAATATGATGTGCTGATAGCCGTATTTACGAGCTAATATGATACAATCCCCAACTTCTTAGAAATGCCCTCCCAAAAACGCCTTGTTTAAAAATGACGAGTCTGCCGACATGCAAAGCCTGATTACCCTTGTTTTGGTCTTAATGCCAATGTTTATTGGCTTTGCCATCCCCTCCAATCCCAAAATGACTAAGCTTGCTGATAAAGGCTTGTCGTACTTGGTTTATGTCATCTTAACACTCATCGGTATCGAGCTGTCACAAGTCGAAGGGCTGGGCAGTCAAATAGGCGAAATCGCCCTATATGTGACCATCCTATCGATTTTGACAATTGGCAGTGGTTTGTTTGCCCTGATGTTATTTGATCATTTGCGCCCGTGGCATGCCAAAAAGCCCAGCGTAAAATCTAAAGAGCACCGTGTCAGTATTCGTGGTAGCTTGGCACAAGTAATTTGTGTGGTAATTGGCATGGTGATTGGCTATCTCTTACCCGTGGATTATATGCCACCTGAAAACACCATGACCGCAATGCTGATGGTATTAATCTTACTGGTTGGCATTGGCTTAAAAGGCTCGGGCATTACCCTTAAAGAAGTACTGCTCAATAAACGCGGCGTAGAGATGAGTATTATCTTTACACTAGCCGTTCTGGTTGGCGGACTTGTTTTTGCGCTGATGTTTACCGATGTGTCATGGACGAAAGGTTTGGCACTGGCATCAGGGTTTGGTTGGTATTCACTGTCAGCGATTATCATGACCGATGCTTATGGCGCCGTTTGGGGCAGTGTGGCTCTATTTAACGACTTAATACGTGAGTTCTTTGCGCTATTATTTATTCCCGTCTTTATGCGCAAATATCCATCAGCAGCGGTCGGTCTTGGTGGCGCGACCAGTTTGGATTTTACCTTACCGATTATTCAACAATCAGGTGGTCTAAAAGTTGTGCCGCTGGCGATTAGCTTTGGTTTTATTATTAATATTGTCTCGCCGGTGCTGATGGTGCTGTTTTCGGCGTTGGGGTAAGGATAACTTTTAACGGTTGATGAAAATCAGTCGTTATTATTCGAAAGGTTCACAGTGCTTGGCATATTCACCATATTTTCTGGTGTAAGAGACATACTCAAGATTCATTAAGTCACTCACGTTACTACTTGCCATTAAAGTTGCGCGGCGTTGTTTTGCCTCAAGACCTTTTAAATTGAGTGCCTTAAAACTAGAGTTTATATAATCTGTCTCTTTAACCAATAACTTATTTGAACACTCATAAGTACGGATACGCTTAGCATCAATATTATGTTGCAAGACTAAAGTATTTTTGATGATAAGCGCTCGATTGCGCGATAAAGCATCGAAACCAAGAGTAGCTAAAGCATCTTCATCTATTTCATTTGTAGCTGCATGACCAAAAATAAAAACACTGGCTTCTGGATACTCGTTGATTTTTTCTGCCATTTTTAAAAATTCTGTATCATAAATAGCAGGTAATTGACTGCTCATTGGCGGAAAAAACCCACTAAACTCCATTTCAAGCGCGTCGCCTCCCTCAATTATTATTTGACAGCCTTTAGCATCAACTACTACGTTAGGTGGCGTTTCAGGACACTCGTCTATAGCATCAAGTACACCGTCACCATCGCTATCTAAATTAACAGTTATATTTGGTATCTTAATAGTTTGGCTTGTTTGCTTAGACAAGTCAGACGTTTGACATGCCGATAGCGTTAAGACGCTGATTGAAACAACAAGCATACTTCTTAATAGCATGGTCATGTCTTCTTCCTTTAAAATTGCTGACAAAATTCTTTATAGTACGTGAGTGATTGCTCATTATCACTGCCGGTATAAAAATCATCTGCCTTTAACGCTTTACCATAAATACGCTGGTTCATTGACGCGCCTTCCTCAGTATCGTTAGGTGCAATCGGCATACTATCAGCGCAATCAAACGTATAAATTTTATCAGCAGCTATATTTCTGTTAATCAAAGCAGTTTTTATTACCTGTGCCCGCTCACGTCCTAATGGACGTTTATCAGCTTTTACTTGATTCATTTTTCCGTCTATACCTACTGATATTTGCGCAGCTTCAGGTTCCGAGAGGTGACCAGACAAGACTACCACCAGCTCAGGATCGCTATGCATTTTTTCCGCTACTTTTTCCACTTCTGGCAAGTACTTTATTCGTAGCTCATTACTATTTTGCTCAAAGAAAACTCGTAGCTCCATTGTAAGATAATCGATTAAACTCACCGCTACTGGACAGCCATACCCATCCGCCACTACCCCTTTAGGAGTGTTCGGACAATTATCTATAATGTCAGGGACGCCATCACTGTCTGTATCTGCATGTGGCTCTATCATGACTTTAGGTGTGTTGTCTGCCTTTTTATTGATTATGGTGTTTTTGGGTACAGATTGGCAGGAAGCTAACATAAAACTAGCTATTACCACGCCTATCATCATCCATGAATTATTTTTCATACGCCATCCTAAGTTCATATAAAACGTTCAGTTTAAACCCTAGACCCCACTCGCCTGCTTAGCAAACAGGCGCATCAAGGGTTTGATTTTGCTCACGCGATACATACCTTCATTACGAAGTTGTTGAATCGGACGCATCTGCGCAAGCGAGCCTGCAAACAGCCAATTAAGCGCCGAAAAACTGTGCATCATTAAACTATTATGCGGACGACGCAGACGCTCATAGCTACGCAAGGTTTGGTTCGTGCCCCAGAGCTTATTGCCGCTACGCGCATAGTCATGGGTGAGTTGTTCACTTAATGCCTTCACATCGAGCATGCCCAAATTCAGCCCCTGACCTGCCAGCGGATGCACGCCATGCGCGGCATCACCGATTAATACTAAGTTATCCGCGACGTAGCTTTTTGCTTGCTGCGCTGCTAACGGAAAGCTGGCGATGGATTCAATCTCGCGAATAGCGCCCAGCTCATAATTGCTAGCAGCAGCCAATTTATCAGCGATATAGCGCGGGGTTTCTTCTAACAATGCCAATGCTTGATTGCGTGGCAGTGTCCATACAATCGACTGCCAATGTTGCGGGTTGGCTTTATCTTCATCAGTAATATCAGCAAGTGGTAATAATGCCAATGTACCAGTTGGTAGCATGGCTTGACGGGCGGTTGCTCGATGCGGCTTGTCAGTTTGAATGGCGCAGCAAATCGCCGTTTGCTTATAATCGAGTACATCTAGCTCAATTGCCGCCTGCTTACGCACAAACGAGCCGCGACCGTCAGCACCAACCAATAAACGCGCGTCAAACACACTGCCATTATTTAAGGTCACACGGTAACCTTGCGCGCTACCAAGCCAGTCCATATCGACAACCTTTTGCCCATCGATAACAGTTAAATACTGGCTGACATCAACGGCAGTTAAACGCTGCCATAATGCATATTCGATAACTGCGGGCTCAACCATACTACCGAGCATTTTTGGCTCAGAGTTTTGATTGCTGTTACTGCTGTCATTACTATTATTAGCATCATCACTATCACCAAACAGTAACTCGCCACGACCGTTTAGCTGCCAAACCTGCATTTGCGAATAATCGGCTTTGCGCTCTGATGCCGCTATCTTTTGCCAAGCGCCCACATCTTTAAGTAAGTTGATACTGGCAAGACTTAATGCATAAACACGCGCATCCCGCTTGCCAAGCACCTGCTGCCAATCTGATTCATCACGTTGCGGGCGCGCATCAATGAGCGTCACTGGCATTTCAGCTTGCGCCAGTTTTAGCGCAAGGGTTGCACCGACGATACCGCCGCCGATAATGAGCGTATGGTTATTTTTCATAAAACATCCTTTGTCGCATTATTCAAGCTATCCGCTCATATTTATGTGGTTTAGCAGCAGCTGAAATTATAGATTTTATTTGCTTAATAACTTACCAGTATGTTGAACTACGACTTCAAGCCCATCGCATAGTTGGCAATCAATGGCTTAATATTTGGCAGTTTATCAAAGGCAACCAAAGCCACGTTACGTGCCAGCTTCACTACTGGATTTGGATGCGTAAAGCCATGTACGACGGCATCACAAAAGCGAATCACGCGTTTTTGATCGGTTTGACGGGCTTTTTCATAGCGCTTGAGCAACGTAGGATTGCCGATATCTTCGCCTTTTAGCACTTGCTGACTCATCATTTGCGCCAGTACATGGGCATCGCGCATACAGAGGTTAAACCCTTGTCCAGCGACCGGATGTAAGGTGTGAGCTGCATTACCCATGATGACGCAGCGACCATCGACTTGTTTGTCCGCCAATACCCGCGTTAATGGATAAGCACCACGGCGACCGGCTTTTTTAAACGTACCAGCGCGCTCGCCAAAGGCTTGCTGCAAGGTCGCCAAGAAATGCGCATCGTCTTCTAGATATTGTGTCTCTTCACCCGTTGGACAAACCCAAACTACCGAGCGTCTATAACCTTTTTGGTACTCATCATTGCCGTTACCTTCTGGATCAGTCAATGGCAACACCGCAAGCGGCCCTGCCGGACTAAAGCGCTCAATGGCAATATGTTGATGCGGCTGATCGGTCTCTACCACACCAACAATAGCGGTTTGCTTATAATCATAAGTGGTGGTGCCAATACCTAATAGCTGACGTACGGTAGAGTCACGGCCATCACAAGCGACTAATACGCTGGCTTGCAATTGCTGCTCATGCTCTTCTTCACCGTAATAGCTAAAGCTTAGCGTCACGCCATCGCTTTGTTGGCTAACTGCTATCACATTGGCATTATCAATCAACGTAATCAGCGGCTCTTGCTGAGCCGCCAATAACAGCTTACGTCCAAGCCACGCATTTTCCATCACTTGTCCAAATGATTCGACCTGCTCCTCGGCTTTATTTAATTGCGCGCGTCCAAAGCTGCCTTGCTCACTGATCTGTACCGCATCAATACGGCAAGCATGGCTTTGCAGCTCATCCCATAGCCCAATCTCTTGGTAAATCTGTACCGTACGCCGTGATAGCGCGGTATTGCGACTGTCTAAATAATGGCTACGCTTAGCATCATCATTAGGACTGATGGTTGGATAGCTGTTTTTTTCCAGCAAGGTACTGGCGATACCATGATGGGCAAGTAACAATGCAAACGATAAACCGACATGCCCGCCGCCCGCGATAAGTACTTGCTGCTCAGTCATAGCCGCTTTATTAATATGGCTAGATTTAATATGACTAGATTTTGACAAATTTGCTTCAGTATTTTGCATGGTTATTATTCCTAATATGATCCTTTTAACACGCGTTTAGACGTGATGAATACGCACTCAAAAATGTTATTTTTTTAGAAAATTTATCGTTGTCTGCCGCTTTTCAGCTTGGCTTTTATAGCTGTCTTATCTAAGCAATAGATTACCACAAATTACCGCGCATGCCGTGCTCTTGACAGTATCCTCAGCGAGTGTATAGCATTTCTGATTTTCACTTATTATCTAAAAACAGCCTGTATCTTAGAAAGCTCAAACCTACAAAATACTGGCTTTTAAAATGACTCAACATTAAAAACAGCAAAAACGCAGTCAGTAGTTGCAATCGCCATACAAAAACAGAGCGCTACCTTCCTTATATCGCTTGAATTTTAAAATCTATCTACCATAATGAAGGCAGGATAGTTACTTATTACCAGTCATTTTACGAATAACCATTTTTATCAGCCATTTACCGTCATTTTAATTTCTATCAGCTAAGCAACCGTCATAAGAGCAACAAACGTTATAAAAACTATTTAAAAGCAATGAAACACAATTAATTATTTTATCTCTGAAGCCCGTTAATCTATCGCAATTTATTAACTAAACCATAGAAAATTGGCCATAGCCGCGGGCAACCAAATACAAGGATAATCGCTTGACTGATTCCATGAGCCGCCGTATAAAGTTCGAATCGTTGACCCCAGCACAGCTTAAAACCGTGCTCGGCGAATATAATAACCACATGAAATATATCCAAGAACGCCTCGATATTAAAATCAGCCAACGCCAAGGTGACTTTTGCCTGAGCGGCGATATATTGGGTGTTGAGCGCGGCGAACGTATTATTTATAAGCTGGTCGATGAAGCGCAAAATACCAAAGATATCAGCGCAGAAGAGCTGCACTTAATCATCCAATCGAGTATCTCACGCGATGAAGATATAGCAGCCGATGAAGAATTGGCTGACGAGGAAGATGCAGACAACTTGGATGCTGCCAGTGACTTTACGCCAGTTAGCCTGCGCACCCGTAATGGTAAAATCATTCCTCGCGGTGGCAATCAGCAGCGTTATGTGAGAGATATTTTATCGTCTGATGTGTCGTTTGGTATTGGACCTGCCGGTACTGGTAAGACCTATCTTGCCGTTGCTTGTGCCGTCGATATGCTTGAGCGCAATGAGATTGAGCGTATTTTACTGGTGCGCCCTGCGGTAGAAGCTGGCGAGAAATTAGGCTTTTTACCGGGTGATTTAACGCAAAAAATCGATCCGTATTTGCGTCCTTTATATGACGCGCTATATGAGATGCTTGGCTTTGATAAAGTCGGCAAAATGCTTGAAAAGCAAATCATAGAGGTCGCCCCGCTTGCTTATATGCGTGGTCGTACTTTGAATAACTCATTTGTCATTTTGGATGAAGCGCAAAATACCACGCCTGAACAGATGAAAATGTTTTTGACGCGCTTAGGGTTTGGTTCACGTGCGGTTATCACCGGTGACATTACGCAGGTCGATTTACCGCGCGGTAGTAAGTCTGGTCTGGCACAAGCGATGGAAATTTTAAGCGGGATTGAAGAGATTCATATCACCAAGTTTGATTCAAAAGACGTCGTGCGCCATCAATTGGTACAAAAAATTGTTGAAGCTTATGATGTCTTTGATGAAGAGCAACTCGCCTTGCAAGAGAAGCGTAAGTTTGAGCGCATGAAAGAGCAAGAGCGCAAACAAGCAATAAACGATGCAGCCGCTAAGCTATAAGCTATCTGAATATAGCTATATGAGAAAACTTAAGAAAATATGGCAAGAAAACCGGATTTGATATCCGGTTTTTTACTGTTAGATATTTATTGTTGAATATTTTAAATTGATAAAAAAAAGGATAATGGCATGAGCCAAGCTGAACAGAATGATACTGACAATAATGTTGATGATAATTTTAGTAGTAGTTTTAATGACAGTTTGAATAACACGTTTGATAATGATGACAGCTTAGCTGTACTTGATATCAGCGCCGCCGATAGTATTGAGGACGATATACTTGAGAGCTTTTATAATCGCGAAAACTTATTAAAGGTCATGATGGCGACTTTGGATAATATAGATGAGCGTATTAAAAATGGTCTGACGCTACCTTATTATGCCGATATCGATACTGAAGTATGGCAAGAAAAATCGAAAGCGCTAGATATCTATATTACGGATGCAGTGGAAGGGCAAGAGCTTAATTTAGAGGCGCGCGGCAAAGATTATGCTACCAATATTCTATCCTACCCAAGCGACTTACCAGCGGCAATCATTGGCTTGATGCCAACGCTACCGCTAGGTGAGCTGGTGATTTGTCATGGCGTAGTGGTTCGTGAAGCTGCTGAGCAAAACAAGACTGTCAATCAGCACATTAGCCATTTATTAATACACGGTGTGCTGCACTTGCTCGGCTTTGACCATGAGCTCGGACAAGCCGAGCAAGATGAGATGGAAAGCTTTGAGATTGATATTTTGGCAGGATTAGCGCTGCCAAATCCTTATCTTTAGCTTGTCTCTAGCCCTTTTTTAACCCTTCTTTAACTCTTTTTTAACATGGTTTTTTGTGCTTGATCCATCTGGTTAATCATCTGATCTAAGCCTTTGACATGCACACTGCGCTGCGGGAATGGAATGTCAATTTCATTATCATCAAGGGCGTTTTTGAATTGTTCTAATAAATCGCATTGCATCGACCACCAGTCATCGTTGGTGGTCCAAACATTCAAGGTTAAATCGACTGAATTGTCGCCCAAGTTGGTCACGCGTACCACGGGTGCAGGATCAGTAAACGCCATTGGATTATTTTTTGCCAAATTTAGCATGATATCTTTGGCGGTTTTGATATCGGCATCATAACCAATACCGACTGTAATATCGACGCGGCGGTTGGGTAAAGCGGTATAGTTAATCACCGCTGAGGTAGTAATATCGCCATTTGGAATGATGATATCGTGATTATTAATGGTCGTTAAATGGGTATTGACCAAGGTGATTTCGGTCACCGTACCGGTATAACTGCTAATCTGTACATAGTCGCCGCGGACAAACGGGCGAAAAGTCACAATCATGATACCAGCGGCAAAATTCGATAGCTGATCTTTCAGTGACAAACCAATCGCTACCGCTGCACCGCCTAAGATAGCGACAACCGACGTGGTCTGTACGCCAACTTTACTCAGCGCTGCCAAAATCACGACAACCAACAATAAGCCATATAATAATCGGCTTAAAAAGTTAGCCGCCGTCGCCTCTAAACGGCTACGTAACATAATGCGATTGCTGATGGTTACGATTTTTTTTGCCAACCAACGCCCAACAATAAATATCACTAAGGCAAAAGCAATTTTAAGCGCAATGCTCAAAGCACTCTCTGTTAAGCTGGCTATATCAAGGGTAAAACCTAAAAATTCCATACTGACTCTTTACTCTATTACTAATTTTTAAAAATGTATTTTTATAAACGCTTTGTTATAAATATGATGCTTATGGCTGTTTAAAGCTAAATGAAAGTTCAAAGCGAAATTAAAGCCAAATAAAATATTTCTAGCTCTCAATGGGCTTAATAAGTGATGTCCACTTTATCACTATAGCGATACGTACGTATCAGACGCAACTCGACGATATCATTCATATCTTCGGTAAATTTACCAAATGGCGCTGCTTGTCTGACCGATTGTTTGGCGGCCTCATCTAATATCGTTGAGTTCGAACTCTCAAGCAAACGAATGGCTTTAATATTACCGTCATTACCGATGACGACCATTAAGCGCACTTCACCCGTGATACCTTGAGCGCGCGCTTGGGCAGGATATTGCAAGTTACCGACGCGCTCGACGTGCTCACGAAAGGTATTGATATAGTCCGCTGCCGCACCGCGCGTTGTCGAATTGCTATCGACGGTCACGACTTTAGACTTGGTCGCATACAGCTGTTGACGCTGAGACAGCTGCGCCTCTAAAGTAGCAATTTGCTTACGCAGACGCTCTTCTTGCGCCTTCATGTCATCTTGTTCTTGCTTGCTATCGTTATCAGACTCGACGGTTGCTTCACGCCAACTTAGCGTCGTCCGCAGATAGCTTTCTTGATAGCGCTGCTGACGGACTTGGCGCTGCAAGCTAATCACATCTTGCGTCTCGCTCATTTGCTCAGCAGATAATGGACTGCTCTGGTCGGTTTCTTGGCGCAATTGCTCCTGCACCGTGCCACCGCCTTCTTGTGAGGCATTGGCAATAAATTGCGCATCTTCATTTGGTTGCATATTATCGGTCAGCGCTTTCGCAACGTCTTGCATCATGCCAGCAGGGTCTTGCCCCATCGAGAAGCTAATCCCAAAAATAATCAGCGCGTGGACACTGACGGCAATCACAATCGCCATCGGCAAGCCGACATCACGCTTAGGTGCTTGCGCTGAAAAATGGTAGCTTTGCGAGTCTTTAATGGAGGCCACAGTTGTTCTCAACTAATGAATATAAGGGCTATTGGCAGGAAGCATGATAATATAAGCGTCTGTCGACCAATGCCGGCGCTATCATAACATGACAAAGAATTGTGTCGCTAGCACAACCGTATACTGCGGCTCTTAACTTGCTACTTGCTTATCTATCAGCTGATGTTTAAGTTAACGGTTTTATATTAACTACTGCATATTAAGTGCAGCGTACTCTCTAACTACATCGCATCAGCTAGAGCAAATAGCAAGCCTGCTCAATCAGACAAAACCTAGACGTTCATTTTGCACGCTACCTTTTTCATATATACTGTTTTATAAGTGAACTATTAGCAAATACGAATTTTGTGCCTGCATAATATGAAATATAAACACAGGTGCAGTTTCACGCTTACGTGACGACCCCCATCATTATAAGGATAATAAGTTTGAGTAACTTTGATAATATGGACAATATGAATGATTCAGACAGTTTTGATGAATTCTTTGAAAATATTGGCTACCGTTTTGACGAGTCATTTAGTGATGGCTGGGAGCGTCTTACCCAAGCGATTAAAAACATTTATAACAAAACCACGGATAAGCTTGAGGATGAAATATCCTTGCCGGTTGCCCAAACTTACGTCAACGATGCCCTACAAAAGTTTGTCACAGACAATGTCAAAGCCATTTTAGAGCTGCGCGTTGAGATACATGATGACTGGTTTCGCCTGTATTGTACTGTCGATGCTGGCGGTATCTATGCGGAAGTGGCGAGTAATTTTAGCTTGGTTCATGTACAGCTTGATCGCAACGTTCAGCGCCTTGTGTTTGGTCAGCAGACTTATACCGACGTCCTTAATCTACGCTGCGAATCCTTTATCAAGCGCCAAGGTATCAAGCTTTTTATCTGGTTTTATCATAGCGTGCTGAAAAAAGACCCGTTGGGCTTTATTTTGTCTTATATCAATATTGCCCGTGCCAAAGAGGAAATCATCTACCTTGATATCAATCGCTGGCTGAAAAAGAATAAGAAAATCATCAGCACCTTACATAAGGTACAGGTCAATTACGGCGAGCTTGAAGAAGAACAACTGGTGCTTAAAACGCAAATCAATTATCGTGACCTACTAGCCAGTAGTGCTAACGAAGATATCATTAGTGATAAAGATGAACCACAGCTGATGCAAGGTCCTATCAATCCGATTGCGGATGCTACGGAGCCAAGTCAGGTCTAAAATCAATTTTAAACTTATATAACCAGTCCCAAATAAAATAAGTACGAATATTCTAACGTGCTATTGGTATAAATTTTTCTTGCTTGCTGTGCCTACGCAGACAGAGGCTGCGCAAAATTTATACCAGCAGCACTGTGTTCATTTTATAAAATATTGCCTATATTGAAATACAAGCGAACTATATGCCATCCATAAAAAAGCGCTGACCTTTAAAGACAATTGTCTTTAAAGGTCAGCGCTTTTTTAATGAAGCCCGTCTATAGTAGATTCAGGACAATCACAAGACTACCAGTAGTTTTCTACTGCGATATTGCCTTCGCCGCGGCGATTCATCACCAAGCCTAAGCTCTTTAACGTCTCTTTGGTATCTTCTACCATTTCTGGGTTGCCGCAGAGCATGACGTGGGTGCTATCGACATCTAAGGCAATACCGGCGCGCTCTTGTAGCGTTCCATCTAATAAGAGTTTTGGCAGACGTTCTGTCAAAGCACCTTCGACAGCTTCACGAGTCACGATGGGTATAAAAATCAACTTGGCTGGATTATCAACCAAGGAGCCAAAGTCTTCTTGTAAGCTTTCAATCTTGTCGATATATGCCAATTCTTCTGTTGAGCGCGCACTATAAGCAAGGATGATATGCTCGTAATCTTCCCATGTCTTTAAATCTTGCAGCATTGATAAAAATGGTGCTAAACCCGTACCTGTAGCCAATAACCATAAGTCTTTTGGTAGTGGTTTTTGATAACGCGCCAAGGTTAAAAAGCCAAATGGCATGGTGTTTAATAACAGCTCATCGCCTACCTCTAGGTGTTGCAGCTGCGAAGTAAAAGCGCCATCAGGGATGACAATAGAGAAGAATTCTAATACCTCATCAAAGGGTGACGATACAATCGAATAGGCGCGGAAGATATCTTCATTTAGTGTTTCGTTCAGGTCTTCATCGTCATCATCAGTATCAGCTACTGCACTCAACTGCTTATAGTATTTTAATTGACTGGGATTAACGCCCAAACGCACAAATTGCCCAGCGGTAAATTTAAAACTATCCGGACGACTGACGGTAAAGCTAAATAGGTTGGGCGTCCACGTGGTTTTACTGAGCACCGTTACTTTTTGAATATTGTCACTCATAATAATGACTTACCTTCTTTTTTTATTAATAATTATGGCTACTCTAGTGTAGATGGCTATTTTTATGAATTTTTAAAGGGGTCAAACTAAAAGATGCGCCAAGCTTATCATAAAGCTGGCGCACCTTGGTTTTCTAACCGTAACAGCAGATAAGCAGCGCCATAAGAATGCGGCGTCTTACCTGACATTAATACTGATACTTAACTCACATTTATAATGCCATTACCATATACGAGCCAAACTTGCCCATTCAATCATACTGTTCGGTAACACACCGAAGAACACAATGATAGCAGTGACAGCGATGACCATAATACCACCGGTACGTAGACCCCACTGCTTCGAGACGTCAAATTCAATAAATTGTTTTGGACGTTTAAATAGCGTGAGCATAACGCGTAAGTAATAAAATAGACCAATGGCACTACCCAAGATAATCATCGCAGCCAAGAACCAGTTGGTACCTTGTACGGCGGCAAGAATCGCAAATAGCTTGGTAATAAAGCCTGCGGTCAATGGAATACCTGCTAATGACAACATCATGATGGTCATCACAGCGGTCAATATTGGGCGACGCCAGAATAGCCCTTGGTAATGGGTCAGCTCATCGGCTTCACCAGCCAAGCGATAAGGGCTCGACATCAAGGTTACGACACCAAAGGCACCAATAGAGGTAAAGGCATAAATCGCCATATACATGCTTGAGATACTATCAGCGGCAGAACCAATGCTAACAATCACGATAAGCACATAACCCATATGGGCAATAGACGAATAACCGAGTAGACGTTTAAGGCTAGTCTGACGAACGGCTAGTAAGTTACCTACCAAGATCGACAAGGTTGCCATGACCATAAGCAGCATCTGTACCGATGGCAGTGCCAATAACGACGTATCAATTAAGAAACGAACTGCCAATGCCATCATTGCCACTTTTGATACCGAAGCTAAATAAGTAGCGATAGGTGCTGGTGCGCCCTCATAAACATCTGGCGTCCACATATGAAACGGTGCTGCCGACAATTTAAAGGCAATACCAAACATCATCATTGCAGCCCCTAAAATCAACAGCGGCGACTCAAAGAGATCGACCAACGTCATACTGATAGGCTTAAAGGCAAGCGAGCCTACTTCTGCATAAATAAACGCCATACCCATTAGTAGTGTTGCCGATGCCGTCGCTGATAACACCAAATACTTCAACCCCGACTCAAGCGAGCGTTTACGCATATAAGTATATGCCAGCATGCCGTATAACGGTATCGATAGCATCTCAAGGCTCATAAAGAATGAGGCTAAATGCTGAGCACTGACCATGAGCAAGGCGCCAACGGTCGATAGCAGCATCAATAAATACAGCTCTTCTTTATGATCTTTTAAATCAGCTAAATAGGCATAAGACAGCGTAAAGCAGGCCAATGCACAGATAAAGATAACCACCATATTAAACTGGGCGAAGTTATCAATAACAAATAACTGCTCCGCCGTTGGTACTAAAGGCCCACTATCGATAATGCCTGCCATTTGTCCAAGTAAGGTAAACAGACCGATATTCAGACCAACGACCGATATAGTACCGGTCACCATATGAGAGCGTTTAATCGTGATGGCAACCATCACCACCAATACCGTAATGACTACCGCTATGATTGGTGCATAAGGCAGCAGCCCCATCAAATCATTCATCGTAAAATCGTTCATGACTTAACGTGCCTCCATTGCATCAAGCAGCTGCGAGGCATCTACTTGTGTTACTTGACTGTATATATAGGCGTTATTAATCCACTGCATCGCGTGACTTGAGGTATCAAGGAACGGTTGTGGATACAGTCCGAGCCAGACCAACCCCGCCGCTAGCATCAATAATAAAGACAGCTCACGTTTGCCCAAATCTTTTAACGGACGCGTCGGCAAACCATGTAACTTGGTTTCTTGTAACGCCACTTCTTTAATATTATTGGTACCGAATAGCGCTTTATGAATTAAGATAAGCGAGTATAAACCTGCCAATACCAAGCTGAATGTCGCCAAGACCACAAACACCGGATAATCAGCAAAGGCACCAAATAAAATCATAAACTCACCGATGAAGTTACCTGTGCCCGGAATACCCAATAAAGCGGCACAGAAGAACATCAGTATCGGCGCATAATAACGGAACTGACCCCACATACCGCCCATCAAGGTCAAATCACGTGTATGTAGACGCTCATATAGCTGACCTGCCATTATAAAGAGTGCCGCTGAGCTTAGACCGTGCGCAAGCATCTGAATCATCAGACCTTGTAAGCTGAGTAAGGTTCCTGCATAAATTGCCAATACCACAAAGCCCATGTGCGAGATACTGGTATAAGCAAGCAAGCGCTTCATATCAGTTTGCATAAAGGCTAACCACGCGCCATAGAAGATACCAATGGTACCCAAGGTCATGGCAATCGGGGCAAAATCTTGTGACGCTGCTGGAAATAATGGTAAGACGAAACGAATCAAACCATAAGCAGCAGTCTTAATCAAAACCCCGGCCAAATCCACCGAACCTGCGGTTGGTGCTTGCGCATGCGCGTCAGGTAACCAGCCGTGGAATGGAATAATCGGCAACTTCACGGCAAAGCCAATAAAGAAGCACAGCATGATCGGATATTCCCAGCCGCCAAGTGACGTACCGAGCAAGTCATTATAATTAAAGCTCACCACCCCTTTTTGGGCGTAGCTGATAATGACCAATATCAAAATACCGACCAACATGATAAGACCAGATGCTTGGGTATAAATAAAGAACTTAGTTGCGGCATATTCTTTGGTTTTGCCAACGACGTCATGACCCCAAATGGCAATCAAGAAGTAGATTGGAACCAGCATCATCTCCCAAAAGAAGAAGAATAAGAACATATCAATGGCTAAGAAAACACCAATAACGCCGCCCAAGCTCCAGAGCAAGTTTAGATGGAAGAAACCAACACGGCGTTGAATCTCATTCCACGAACAGGCAACGGCCGCAATACCAAGCAGACCTGTTAAGCCAACCATCAATAGCGATAAGCCATCTAAGGCTAAGTGAAAGCTGATACCAAAACTTGGTATCCACGGCACACTGAATTCAGCGACCCATGGCACATTTGCATCTGGCGCAATCACTTGCTGACTCATACCGCTATAATCGCCGTAATGCCACAGCACTAGTGACAAGGCAAAGGTCAACGTCATACCGATTAAAGCAATCCAGCGCGGTAGACGTTTATTAAAGCGTTCGACCAACCAACAGAGCAACCCTGCAATAAAAGGAATTGCGATTAATGCTGGCAGCATCCACGTTTGTTGTAACTCAATCATCTTATACCACCGTCATCATTACCAGCACCAACAGCACAGCCACACCCAAGCCAAAGCTTGCAGCGTAACCTCGAAGTGACCCTGTTTGCGTCGCAGACAATACCTTGTTACCAGCAGATGCCAGCTTAGGTAATAACAGCCACGTTTTATCGATAGGGTCGGCTTTAAATAAGCGGCCGATGAACAAAAAGGGTTTTACAAAAACTATATCGTATAGCGCATCAAAGCCCATACCGTGATAGCACCAATGATATAACGCTGCGCCTATAGAAGTGCGCTTAAAGCGGGTCAACATGCGACCTTTATCGACGACATATAAGAATGCTGCGAGTATCAAACCAGCAAGCATGGCGCCCATGGCGATATATTCCGCCGTATGTTTGTCATGTGCTTGACCAGCCACTTCTAATAAGTGCCCAACGCTCTCTGGCAATACGCCTTGTAATGGTGGCGTAATCCACGCACCAACGGCGGTTGATAATACCAGCAATACTGTCAGCGGTAGCCAATATGACACACCAGATAGCTTATGCGCAGGGGTTTTTTCTTCACCAAAAAAGATAATCCAAATCATACGGAAGGTATAAAGCGCGGTTAAGAACGCACCGAATACGCCCATATAGAATAAAACTTGGTGACCGGTTGCGTAGCTTTCCCACAGAATCGCTTCTTTAGAATAGAAACCAACCGTAACCCAAGGTATCGCCGCAAGCGCACCGCCACCGACGATATAGCACCAAAATACTAACGGTATCTTTTTGCGCAAACCGCCCATCTTAAAGATGTTTTGCTCATGATGAACCGCAAGAATCACCGCACCTGATGATAAGAATAGCAAGGCTTTAAAGAAAGCATGGGTCATCAAGTGGAAGATAGCCCCTTGCCATGCGCCAACGCCCAATGCTAAGAACATATAGCCGATTTGGCTCATGGTCGAATAAGCAAGGATACGTTTAATATCAGTTTGTACCAGCGCACAAAATCCAGCAACGACGAGCGTCAATGCACCCACTGCCCCAACCCAGTACAACAAGACGCCCGGTGTGAGGAGAAATAAGGGATGTAGACGCGCAATCAGATAAACACCCGCAGTAACCATGGTTGCCGCGTGAATCAATGCCGATACTGGCGTTGGACCTGCCATTGCATCAGCCAGCCATGTATGTAATGGTAGCTGCGCTGATTTACCCATCGCCCCACCAACCAACATCATGGTAGTTAGAATCATGGTTGGATTATTGATATCAAATACTTCCGGGGCACGGGTAATAATCTCTTGAATATTAAGCGTACCAAATTCGCGGAATAATAAAAACAAACCAAATGCTAAGAACACATCACCAACACGGGTCACGGTAAAGGCTTTTATTGCTGCTCGACCATTCGCACGGTCATGGTAGTAAAAACCAATCAGCAAGTAAGAACAGATACCAACGCCTTCCCAGCCAAGATAGAGCAAGAACAAGTTATCCGCCAATACCAGCAATAACATGCTGGCGACGAATAAGTTCATATAGCTAAAGAAGCGCGCAAAGCCTGTTTCACCTTTCATATACCATGCGGCAAACAGATGAATCAAAAAGCCGATACCGGTAATAACACCCGTCATCGTCAATGCTAAGCCATCAAAGCTTAGACCAAAACTTGGCGCAAAATCCCCGACTTGAAACCAAGTCCATAATGGAATCTCGATGACCGTACCGGCAGGGTTGCTTGTTAAAAAGGTATAGCTGACAATCAGCGTACAAAGTGCTGATAGCAGCATGCTACCGACACCGACAATCGCTGCTACCTGCTCGCTTAACTTGTCGCGCATAAAGGCTAAAATCAAAAAGCCAACGAGCGGGAATATAAAGGTTAATGGTAATAAACTCATGACATCATCCTTTCATCTCATTGGCGCTATCGACATCAAGATGCCCACGCTGATGATAAAACCGCAATAATATTGCCAAACCAATGGCCGCCTCTGCCGCTGCTAAAGTCAGAATAAAGATAAACATAATCTGTCCATCTGGATCAACCCAGCGGCTACCTGCGACCACAAATGCCAAAGCCGTCGCATTCATCATGATCTCAAGGCTCATCAGCATAAATAAGAAATTACGCCTTACCATGACACCGCACAGACCTATCGCAAATAAAATACCGGCCAAAATCAATCCATGGCTCATGGGTATCATACCCAGTACATTTTGCGCCTCAGCAACCGGCTGCACTAAGCCTGCTACCTCGTGGGCAAACGGCACATTCGCAACCTCCTGTGCCACGCTCGCTGCTAGTACCATCAGTCCGACTCCTTGCGCGTGACTTTATTCACACCTACCTGCGTACCTGCTTTCATGCCGACTTTCTTGCCAACATAGTCATGCGGGTCAACATCTTTATATTCGTATGGTTCAGCCATGTTTACTGCATCAGTATCTATAGGCATGCCGTTATCATCGTAGTGTTTGATACTGGCGACATTTGGATTGGTTGCTTGGCTAGCACCTCGGCTTGCATTACCTTGACTTGCATTACCGACAATCTCATCGTCAATAGACTCTTTACCCAAATGATAGGCGGCAACCAAAGCGGCTAATAAGAGCAATGCCGCCACTTCTATCAGCATAATATACTTGGTAAACAGCGCCGTACCTACTGCTTTGGCTGAAATCGTCGTACCGCCAATCATCGCCGCATCATCATGGTTAAGACCAATCATCGCATACAGCACAACCGCGATAATAATCGTTAGCCCCGTCGGTACCGCCCAAGTTTTGGCATCAAGCCAGCGCTCTTCGCGCTCATCATTACTCATGCCGAGATTTAGCATCATAATAACGAAAACGAACAGCACCATAATGGCACCAGCATAAACGACCACTTCAAGCGCACCAGCAAAAGGCGCCCCTAATACAAAGAAAATACCTGAGATGGCCAGTAACGACACAATCATCGATAAAATAGCATGCACTGGATTGGCGAGGGTCACCACGCGCAAGCTGGCAAATATTGCCACCGCTGCCAGCGCATAAAACCCTGCCAATTCAGGACTATTTAAGATATTCATCATGGTAGCAAGCTCCTTAGATCAATCGGTGCAGCTTCGTTTTGTGCCGCGCCTTTTGGTTTATCTGCTACCGCCATACCCGTCACGCGATAATAGTTATAATCGGGATATTTACCCGGTCCTGAAATCAGCAAATGCTCTTTTTCATAAACCAAGTCTTGGCGGACATATTCGCCCATCTCAAAGTCTGGGGTCATCTGAATCGCGGTCGTCGGACACGCCTCTTCACACAATCCACAAAAGATACAGCGTGAAAAGTTGATGCGGAAAAACTCTGGATACCAGCGTCCATCTTCACGTTCTGCTTTTTGCAGTGAGATACAGCCGACCGGACATGCCACAGCACATAGGTTACAAGCGACGCAGCGCTCATCACCATCAGGGTCACGAGACAAGATGATACGTCCGCGAAAGCGCGGCGGTACAGGTACCGGCACTTCTGGATAAAGAATGGTGTCGCGTGGCCTGATTGCATGACTATTGACCATCCACATACTGCGGACAATGGTAAACATACCAATGACGGTCTTTTTTATAGTAGTAAACATGGGATTATTATCCTTATCAGCTTTACCCTAGTTCATCAGTGATGGCTACTAGTAATGACTATAACGTTGGGGAAAAAATCAAAATGACTGCAGCAGTAACCAACAGATTAATCAAGGTTACCGGCAGGCAGACTTTCCAGCCAAAGTTCATCACCTGATCATAGCGCGGACGCATGAGTGAGCCTCGAGCCAAAATAAACATGGTCATAAAGAATAGTGTCTTAATCATGAACCAAAAAGCTGGTGGAATAAACGGAATATCTAAATTAAACGGCGCAAGCCAACCACCGAAGAACAAACAAGTCATCAACGCAGAAATCAGTACGACGTTGACATATTCACCGATAAAAAACATACCAAACTTCATGCCAGAATATTCGACATGATAACCTTCGGCCAATTCTTGCTCGGCTTCCGGCTGATCAAATGGATGTCTATGGGTAACAGCAACACCAGCAACGACAAAGGTTAAAAAGCCAAAGAATTGCGGAATGATATACCAGCCGTCAACTTGCGATTCAACGATTTCACGTAGGTTGAATGAACCTGTTAAGGCAACAACGCCCATCAATGATAAGCCTAAAAAGACTTCATAACTGATGGTTTGCGCTGCAGAACGTAAGCCGCCAAGTAAAGAGAACTTATTAGCAGATGCCCAGCCACCGAACATCACCGCATAGACAGCAATACCAGCCATAGCAAAGAAGAACAAAATACCGATATCCCAATCAGCAACCCCAAGGGATGGCGAGATAGGAATAATGGCAAAAGAGGCCAAAGCGGTAAACATGGCAACCGCTGGCGCCAAGGTAAACATAAACTTATCGGTAAAGTTTGGCGTCCAATCTTCTTTAAAGAAGATTTTGAGCATATCAGCAACCAGCTGCAACGAGCCAAACGGACCAACACGGTTAGGACCGTAACGGTCTTGCCAGAGTGCAAGCATGCGGCGCTCATAAATAATCATCATTGCCGCGACAATGACGACCACCAAAAAGATGACCAGCGATTGCACGACCATAAAGAGTATCGACCAGGTATCAAAGGTCATCATACCAGCCAAAAAGCTTGGCACATCAGGGATAATACGGGTAACTTGCATATTACACCTCCTGTGTGGTGGTCGGCGCGCTGCTTACTTGTGTTGCGCGGTTATTGGTATTGGCGGTTAAAGCACTATCAGTCGCCATGCTGCCCATCATCGTCACCGGCGCATCAACTTTACGTACCGATGCTGGCATTGACGGATGGATGATATCCACCTGCCCAACCGGATAGCCGATACAACCTTCTGCTAAATAACCAACGAGCTCAACGGGTAAGGTAATTTGCTGTTTATCAATCTCAATCGCCAAATAATCACCCGCTGCAAGACCCCAGTCTTTGGCATCATCAATACCGACGCGCCATGTTGCTAGCGGTAATTGCTCAGCAACGACGGGGCTACGTGATGCCATCATAGAGCTGGCATAAAGGTTATAAATAGGTACCAGTTTTGCTTGCCCTTGCTGCATATCCGTGGTCGTCACCGAAGTAACTTCTGGGGCAACATATTGACGCGTGGCTAAGCGCTCTAATTGATCAAACAGACGGACGCCTGGATCACCATTTTTGAGGCTACCACCGACTTTATCTTGGTATTTATTCCACGCTTGCGGTGAGTTCCAACCTGCCGCATTGGCAAAAGGAATCATCGAGCTTGGCGTTTGCTTACCGCTATAGCCTTCCATTGAGAAGGTTAAACCGGTATCCAAATCTTTTGGCTGCATCGGCTCATGCACAGATACCGGCGCACGCATAGAAGTACGACCTGAGTAGCGACGCGGCTGACGGGCAATTTTTAGACCGGTCATCCGGTAATCGGCATCAGGAGCAGCGCCCTTAATACCAGCAAGTTTAGGATGAGTAGCAACCAAGGCATTGATGACATCATCAAGCTGTGTCCAGTCGACATCGCGACCTTCTAAGCTGCTATGGACGGCATGTAACCAGCGCCAACCTTCTTTAATACTGCTCATCGGATGATAATATTCGTTATCATAAACTTGGAAGAAGCGCTGCGCACGACCTTCAGCAGAGATAAGCGTACCGTCCGCTTCCGCAAAACTAGCGGCCGGTAAGACGATATCGACATCCTTATGCCAATCAAGGAGCTGATGGTCAAGGGCGATGACGGTTTTGTCAGTCAATAACTGGGTTAATTTATGCGCATCAATGGCATCGGTTAACTGGTTTTCAGCAACGATGACCACATCGAAATCAGTGGCTAATAACTCTTCGACTGATTGACCGCCAAGCATACAGACACCAATACTATTGGCATCAGGAACCGCTAAATAAATACCAGCTTGCGCATGGTATTGTTTATTAACTTCTTTTAGCTCAAGCTTGGTTGCCGGTTTACGCTCGACATCATCTTGCGCTTCTGTATCAACGCCGGTTTCAGGTTTGTTCGGCTTAGCAGATAAGTCTTTGTCTTCGCTTTGCTGAGGGGTTGCTGCTTGTGCTTCAGCGGCTGCAACCTGCTCATCACGAAGCTGTTTATCACGAACTAGAGCATTATGCGCCTCAACTTGCTGCTGCTCAGTCGCTTTAATCGCTGCCCGCTTTTGGCTTAATGCTTGGGTAATTTGTGCTGCTGCTTCTATCAAAGCAGTCGATGATAAGCTAGTACCCGAAACCACCAACGGCTTATCGGCTTGAATCAAGTCATAAGCAATTTGCTGTGCCAATGCTTGCATAGCATCAACATTAGCATCGTCATCACTATCTGACGTTGGTTCTGCGATTTCTGCTAAATCATCAGCAAAATCAGCAATCGCATCGGCGACTTTAAAGCCAAGCTTAGTAATATCTTCAGGTGTCGCAACGACGCTGACTTTACTGATATCTTCTAGCTTAGTTTGGATAACATCGATGACATATACCGGACTTTGTACACCTTGACCAATACGTTTGACTGGCTCGGCCAACCACGATTGCGTTTTGGTCGCAGCAGCCATTTTAATGGCTTCATTTTTTGCTGCTTGACGAATCGACAGCGCCACACGTGATGAGGTTTGAGTAATATCTTCACCTAGCACCAATACCGCATCATGGCTTTCGATATCCGTCATACCCGGGTTATAAATTCCCTCAGTGCTCAATACTTCAATACATTTATTAACCAATGCTTGCTGCTGATGGTTAAGGCCGGTTGAAAAGTTATCAAAACCGACCATATTTTTTAGCGCAAAGTTGGTCTCAAGGCTGGCACGTGGTGAGCCAATACCGATGACTTTTTTATCTTTGATACGTTTGATGGTTTCGTCTAACGCATAATCGATATTGATTTTAACGTGCTTATCATTGATACGTTCGAGCGCTTGCGTTGGACGGTCTTCGCGATTGACATAACCGTAACCAAAGCGACCACGGTCACATAAGAAATAACGGTTTACTTCACCGTTATAGCGGTTTTCAATACGGCGTAATTCACCATAACGCTCGCCCGGAGAGATATTACAACCGGCTGAGCAGCCATGACAGATGCTTGGCGCATACTGCATGTCCCATTTACGGTTATAGCGCTCAGAGTGGGTTTTATCGGTAAATACACCGGTTGGGCACACTTCGGTTAAGTTACCAGAGAACTCGCTTTCGAACTGACCGTCTTTATCACGACCAAAATAAACGCGCTCATTTGAGCCATAAACGCCCAAATCTTCGCCGCCCGCATAGTCTTTATAAAAACGGACGCAGCGATAGCAAGCGATACAGCGGTTCATCTCATGAGCGATAAACGGCCCAAGCTCTTGATTGTGATGAGTGCGCTTAGTAAAGCGATAGCGACGACGGCTATGACCTGACATATAGGTCATGTCTTGCAAATGACAATGTCCGCCTTCTTCACAAGTTGGACAGTCATGCGGATGGTTGACCATCAACAGCTCAACCATCGACTTACGAAATGCTTTGGCTTCATCATCGGTGACCGAGATGTACATATCATCGCCCGGAGCGACCATACATGACATCACGAGGCGACCGCGACCCGCTTCCATATCTTCTTTAGACTGATATTGCTTAACCGCGCACTGACGGCAAGAGCCGACTGAACCTAAGGCGGGGTGATAACAAAAATACGGCACATCAATGCCGAGTGATAAACATGCTTGCAGCAAGTTATCTGCGCTATCTACTTCGACAGTGGTTCCATCAATATGTATGACTGCCATGCCGCTCTCCTTATTTCACTTCTGGCTGTTGATTGGCTGCAGCCTCAATGACATCTTCACCAACCGCCTGCGCAATTTTTTGATCAAACTCAGGACGGAAATATTTAATTGCACTCATCAGTGGTTCCATCGCACCCGGCGCATGGGCACAGAAGGTTTTGCCGATCCATAAATCACGGGTTAAGCCTTCTAATTTCTCAACGTCACCGATTTGACCTTGACCATCATTGATAGCAGTCAATATTTTTACGCCCCACGGTAGACCATCACGGCATGGCGTACACCAACCGCACGATTCACGTTGGAAGAAAATCTCAAGGTTACGCAGTAATGGCACCATGTCTTGTTCTTCATCGACGACCATGATGAGCCCAGTACCCATACGGCTACCGGCTTTTTGAATGGTGTCAAAATCAACAACGGTATCTAAATGGTCAGCGGTTAAAAAGTCGGTTGATGCGCCACCCGGTAGCCAAGCTTTGAGCTTTTTACCTTCCTGCATACCGCCAGCAAAATCTTCGATAATTTCGCGCGCTGTATAACCAAATGGTAGCTCCCATAGACCGGGATCATTGACCAGACCTGAACAACCAAACAGCTTAGTACCTGGGGTTTCGACCACGCCTTTGGCTTTTGGTAAGTCTTGATACCATTTACTACCATGCAAAATAATCGCTGAAACGTTATGTAAGGTTTCAACGTTATTAACCACGGTTGGACGTCCCCATGCACCTGCCACTTGTGGAAATGGTGGTTTGGTACGCGGATTGGCACGGCGACCTTCTAGGCAATTAATCAAAGCGGTTTCTTCACCGCAAATATAACGACCAGCGCCGGTATGGACGTGCAAATCAAAGCTAAAGTCAGACCCTAAGATATTGTCGCCGACCAAATTATTGGCACGCAACTCTTCAAGCGCAGCCGTTAGACGCTCAGCTGCTAAAATGTACTCACCGCGAATAAAGATATAACCGGCAGTCGCGCCAATCGCGTAGGCAGAAATCAGCATACCTTCGATAAGCTGTAGCGGTAGGCGCTCCATTAAGAGACGGTCTTTAAAAGTGCCCGGCTCCATCTCATCGGCATTACAGACGAGATAACGTGGACCGCCATCGGGTGGTGCCATGAGCGACCATTTAATACCGGCGGGGAAACCTGCACCGCCACGACCTTTGACCACTGCTTCTTTAATGGTATTTAAAGTGTCGGCTGGCGATTGGTTTAAAGCCATTTTTAAGGCTTCAAAACCGCGTAGTGATTCATAAGTGGCTAAATCCAATACCGCATCGTGATGGGCGAGGCGCCATGTAAGCGGTTTGGTTTCACTAGTTGCGGTTGCTTTATCGCCATAGACAGGAATGCGCTGGTCATTTAATTGGCTTGGCGCTTTGCCTTGACCGCGACGAGCAATCTGCTCTGAAATCGTTAAACTCATGCGTATAGCTCCAACAATTGGGCGACTTCGGTGGGCTGCACAGGACCATAGGTGTCTTCATTAATTAAGACAGCAGGACCTTTGTCACAGTTGCCCAAACAGCAAATCGGCAATAGCGTAAAGCGGTTATCAGCGGTGGTCTGACCATAGTCGATGCCCAGCTGCGCTTTTAATTCAGCGGCCAGCGCTTCGTAACCGGTTAGATAACAAGCCACTGAATCACAAATAAGGATGACATTGCGACCGACTGGCTGACGATAAATACGGTTAAAGAAGGTTGCCACCCCATCCATATCGGTCACAGGAATATTTAGGATATTAGCGATGGCATTGACTTGTGCATCATCGACCCAGCCATTACGCTTTTGCACGATTTTTAGTGCATCTAAAGACGCTGCCCGTGGATGGGGATAATGATGCATAAACTCATGGATAGCCGCAATTTCTTCAGCGGTTAAGATACTTGCCACATCTACTTTTGGCATTTTATCGGAAACAATTCTCATAATCTTTTTCTTTCCTCACTCAGCCCACTGTTAAGGTTGCGCGCATGGCGCAATGACAGCGTTTTGGTGTGCCAGTTTGGCGATAACATGTTAATGAACGTGTCTTACTTTTAATACTTAACTTCTAATATTTAGCATTTAGCATTGATAAAAGATGATAATAAATGCATTACGGCTAACATTTAGCGGTCACAATCGGCCATCACAATATCAATCGATGCCAAATACATAATGGCATCGGATACCAATGAGCCATTAATCACCGATGGCATCTGCTGCAGGTGCGCAAATGTCGGCGTACGAATACGGGTACGATAGCTCATCGTCGCTTTATCGGAGGTGATGTAATAACTGTTTAAGCCTTTGGTGGCTTCAACAATCGTGGTGCACTCACCCGCTGGCATCACAGGACCCCAAGAAACGGAGATAAAGTGGTTAATCAAGGTTTCGATGTCATTCAAGGTACGGTCTTTTGGCGGTGGTACTGCCAATGGATGATCCGCCTTATAAGGACCTTGCGGCATGTTATCCATACATTGACGGATGATACGTAGCGACTGGCGCATCTCTTCGACTTTTACCATACAGCGATCATAAGCATCGCCGTTATAGCCGACTGGGACTTCAAAGTCGTAATTCTCGTAGCCCATATACGGACGTGCTTTACGTAAATCAAAATCTAAACCTGTTGCACGTAGACCTGCACCGGTAACGCCCCATGCCAATGCTTGCTTGGTATTATATTGCGCAACGCCTTGGGTACGACCTTTAAGCACACTGTTTTGCAGCGCTGCTTTGACATATTCATCCAGACGTTTTGGCATCCATTCTAGGAACTCGCGAACCAAACGCTGCCAGCCACGCGGTAAATCGTGCGCTGTACCGCCGATACGGAACCACGCAGGATGCATACGGTAACCAGTTACGGCTTCGATGACGTCATAAGCTTTTTGGCGGTCGGTAAACATATAGAATACTGGCGTCATACCACCGGCATCCTGAATAAAGGTACCGACGAACAGCAAGTTATTGGTAATACGGAAAAACTCACTCATCATCACGCGGATGGTTTCAGCGCGCGGTGGAATGGTAATACCGGCAAGCTTTTCAACCGACATGATATACGGCAGCTCATTCATCACACCACCGAGATAGTCGATACGGTCGGTATAAGGAATAAATGAGTGCCACGTTTGACGCTCAGCCATTTTTTCGGCGCCGCGATGGTGATAGCCAATATCGGGGATACAATCGACGACTTCTTCGCCATCAAGCTGTAGCACCAAACGAAACGCACCGTGAGCGGATGGATGGTTAGGACCGATGTTCAAGAACATAAAGTCTTCATCACGACCCGAGCGCTTCATGCCCCACTCTTCAGGGACAAAGCGCAGGTTTTCTTGCTCGTATTGTTGTTTGGCGGTATTCAAGAAATACGGGGTAAATTCAGTCGCCCGCGCATGATATTCTTTGCGCAGTGGATGACCTTCCCAATATTTTGGCAATAAGATACGGGTTAAATGCGGATGACCTGTAAAGACAATACCAAACATATCCCACACTTCACGCTCATACCAGTTGGCATTTGGCCAAATCTTGGTCGCGCTCGGTACATTAATATCGTCTTCGCTTAGCGCGACTTTGATACGCACATCGCTATTGCGCTCAAGCGACATCAAATGATAAAACACCGTAAAATCGCTGTCAGGCAACCCTTGGCGATGTTGACGCAAGCGCTCATCTATCGCTGATAAGTCAAATAGCATGACATAAGGTTTTGGCAATTTACGCAGGTATAATAGAACGTCTAATAAGTCGGCACGCGCAACCCACACCGTTGGAATCTCATCCACCGTGTGCTGTACGACAAACTTACCGGCATACTTCTGCTCAAGCTCGGTGATAACCGCTGGGACAGGCTTAATCTTAGGATCTATGTTTTCGACTACCGTGACCATGAATGATGTATTCCTTCATTAATCATAATTAAGCTATGTTGAACACAACTGAACTATGTTGATCATAACTGAACTACGATGAATATATGCGTACTGAGCATTTTTACGGATTATGAATTATTAAGCCAAACAAGCACATAAAATACCTTATGCTTAAATACTGCTTTTTCACATACAGTTTGGCTACATGCTTGCTGTTTAAATACTATCTGGGCTACGCAAGTTTTTCACAGCGATACGGTCCGCTTGCTTACGGTCACGCTCAGGCGTCATTTGCGGCTGATAGATACCCTGCTCATTGACATGAATACCCAGCGGACGACGCTCTTTAGTAATCGACTCTTGCAGCAGCATCAAGCCTTGAATCAAGGCTTCTGGACGCGGTGGACAACCGGGTACATAGACATCAACAGGAATGATTTTATCTACGCCTTGCACCACTGAGTAGATGTCATACATACCGCCCGAGTTGGCACAAGCACCCATTGAGATGACCCATTTTGGCTCAAGCATTTGCTCATATAGACGCTGAATAACCGGTGCCATTTTTACAAAGCAAGTACCAGCAACAATCATCACGTCCGCCTGACGGGGCGAGGCGCGAATAACTTCGGCACCAAAGCGTGATAAATCGTGAACCGCAGTTAAGGTAGTTGCATATTCGACATAACAGCATGAGGTACCAAAGTTAAATGGCCACAGTGAGTGCTTGCGCCCCCAGTTTGCTGTTGAATGAACAAGGTCTTCGAGACGACCCATAAAGACGTTTTTATTGACTTCGTCTTCGAGCGGGTCATTGACCGTTTGACTAGTCTGTGCAGGATAGGTATCTGCATCAGGGTTGGCTTTTGTTAATGTGTATTTCATAACATACAACCTTTATTTTAAGCGCCATGCGGCAATCAGATTGCCACTACGAGCGCCATAACTTCTATTATGAATAAATTAATCGTGCTGACATACTGGAATAAGGCTAAAGCAATCTAGCTATAAGCAATTAGCGTTCGACCTTATTGGGCTGCGCAGAGGTGGCAAAATCCACGGAGGTTATATTACCTGTGGTATTAATATGATCGATATTCTGCAAATGACGACGATTGGTCTCAATGTTGTTCGAGACATTAATTTGCCCTGAAGATTGCGCCGGTATTTTACCCGTCGGATCAACCATCAGCTCATCAACGCCATCAAATTTGGTGATGTCTGCCAAATTGAAACCTGCCGGAGCCGCATGTAAGCGAGGTTGCTTACGGCGTTTATCCGCCGGTGCCCAGTTCATCGCACCCAGACTAAGCTCGTATACCAAGCCAATAATCAAGATAGTGATAAATATCGCGGCAGCGACAAAGCCAAGCCAGCCAGCCTCACGAACGGAAACCGCATAGGCGTATAGATACAGCGCTTCTAAATCAAAAATAACGAAAAAGATGGCCACCAAATAGAATTTGGCAGACAAACGAATGCGGGCGTTGCCAGCTCCGACAACACCCGCTTCAAATATCTCTTCTTTTTGTGAGCCCTGAGAGCGACCGCCAAGTAAGCGCGGAACGACCAGCATAAATACAACTAGCCCAATGGCGGCTAAAATAAAAGCGATTGCTGACCAATTAAAAGCAGACATGATAATACGTGCTCCTCACCCAATCGAGTGTCAAGCGCACCGCAAATACTCACAGATAATGGTGGTAATGGCGACAGGCGTAACGCAGACGAAAACACAAAGTAACTGTCATTGAGTCACTTTATTTGAGTAAATTTGTTTAAATAACTCAGTGATTGTATAAATCAATGACTATTATAGCTACTGTGCTGGTAACAACCAATTATCAAGCTTATTGACGACGATGTCAGACGTGACCAACTGTAGATGTTCCGCTCTGTACACGGATAAAAAGGCTGGTCGCCCAACGCATCTTGTAACAACGTAAGATCAACGTATTAAATCAATATCATATTCGGTGTTTACTTAATTGATTTAATAGCTCATTACACGTAGTCAACAATGACGTGACAACTGGCATAAATTATTTACGTACTATACGCATATCGGCAATCAAAAGCTAGTTTTTAACTGCATTGAACGGTCATTTTCTCTGCAAAAAAAATATGTTTTTTTTACCATAAACTATGATATACACGTTACCTTATATTAAGCCCAAATCCATATTTCTAAAAAGGCGCCGGTATATATAGTGTAAGTCACGAAATCCAAACGCTTTTTTACTCGGCACTCATCCTTCAACTCCTCACCCAAAGATGGGGTTTTTGCTTTATAATGACCCACCGAATTTCATGGTAATATCGGCAGCTATTTTAACGACAGCGGTTATGGTTAATTGTCACAAAATATTAACTGCCATGAGCTAAATTAACAGACGGATTGAATAATCTTACCGACGCCATATTTTGATATCGAGATGAGGCAACAAGCTATAATGCTATGTTGTCATGTTGCGCTATCGATTTGCGTAATACGTGCAGTACTGATTGAACTTAGCGGCTGTTAATATCGAAGCTCGCCTCCTTTTGCTTACTTTTTTGCTTTTGTCTTACAGGTCACCTTATGAGTCAACTTAATCCCAAACAACAAGAAGCGATGCTCTACGTATCTGGTCCATTGCTTGTGCTAGCAGGTGCCGGCTCTGGTAAGACATCGGTGATTACCCGTAAAATTGCCTATCTGATTGAAGAATGCAACATGCCAGCCGAGCGCATTACCGCGGTGACCTTTACCAATAAAGCGGCGCGCGAGATGAAAGCCCGGGTCAGTAAATTGCTGCCAAGTGAAAAAACTCGCGGGCTGACGGTGTCTACCTTTCACCAATTTGGGCTACAGTTTTTACGTTATGAACTGACTCATACGCCGCTTAAAGGTAACTTCTCCATCATGGACAGCGACGACAGCAAACGTCTGTTGATGGAGCTGATGATGCGTGACAATTTAAGCGGTGCGGAAAGTCGTGAGTTGGTCGGCAAAGCGATAAAAATGATTTCTGATTGGAAAAACGATCTGATTGAGCCGGACAAGGCGATGGAAACTTTGGACGATCCAGAAGATATGATTTTTGCCACCCTTTATGCTTTATATGAGCGCAATCTGCGTGCTTATAATGCCGTTGATTTTGATGATTTGATTGTTTTGCCAACCAAAATCTTACGTGAAAATAGAGAGCTGCGTGATAAATGGCAAAACCGTATTCGTTACTTGCTCGTCGATGAATATCAAGATACCAATACCGCCCAGTATGAGATGATTAAATATCTGGTCGGACCACAAGGACGCTTTACCGTTGTTGGTGATGACGACCAATCTATCTATGCGTGGCGCGGTGCTAAACCTGAAAACATGGGATTACTGAAAGAAGATTTTCCTAAGCTTAAAATCGTCATGCTTGAACAAAATTATCGTTCAACCACGCGTATCTTGACCTCTGCCAACGCCGTTATTACCAATAACGAGCATTTATTCGAAAAGAAACTCTGGTCAGATAAAGGTCAAGGCGAAAAAATTCGCATTATTAATTGCCGTAATGACGATGATGAATCCGAGCGCGTGGCAAAAGAGATTGTCACTCATAAACTGCGTTTTGGTAATGAGTGGGAACAATATGCGGTTCTTTATCGCAGTAACTTTCAGGCACGCATGCTAGAGGCACAACTTCGTCAGCTGCAAGTGCCTTATAAGTTATCTGGCGGTCAGTCGTTCTTTGCTCGTAGTGAAATTAAAGACATCATGGGTTATCTGCGTTTGATTCTTAACCCTGAAGATGACAGTGCGTTTTTACGGATTATCAATACGCCGAAGCGCGGGATGGGACCAGCAACCCTTGAAAAGCTTGGTTTATTTTCACAAGAGCATAGCATCTCGTTATTGGCGTCTTGTACGCATGCCGGGCTTGCTCATGTCTTGCCGTCTAAAGCGTATGGGACGTTGAAGGAGTTTGGCGATTTTATTGGGCATTATACCCGTGAGCTCGATCAGCATCCCGACCCCGTGCCAATCGTCCGTCAAATGATTGATGAAACCGGTTATATTGACTTCGTCCGTAGCGATTCTAAAACGCCACAACAAGAAAAAAATCGTATCGATAATATCGACATGCTATATACCAGTATTCAATCGCTGATTAATCGCGCCGAAGAAGACGAAGACCGCACTATTGATACCATCATTCGTAAGCTGGTATTGCTCGATATGCTCGAGCAGCAGCAAGAAGAAGAAAATACCAATAAAGTGAACCTCATGACCTTACATGCGGCAAAAGGTTTGGAGTTTGATTTCGTTTATATCATGGGGCTTGAGGAAGAGATGCTACCGCACCGCAACTCTATCCTAAGCGAGACGGTCGAAGAAGAGCGCCGCTTGATGTATGTAGGCATTACCCGCGCCCGTCGTGAGCTGACATTGACGCTTGCCACCCAGCGCCGCGCAGGTGGTCAGATGCGCGTGACGTCTGAATCACGCTTTTTAGATGAATTGCCAGAAGATCATATCGACTGGCCAGCCAAAGCGAAAAAGAAAAAAGCCAGCAAAGACCCTGAAAAAGTTGCTGATGAATACTTGGCCAATATTCGTGCTTTATTAGGTAATCGCTAAGTTTAAAACTTAAAACTTAAAACTTAAAAGATATCATGCTTACCGCTCTTTACATGAGCGGTAAGCTCAATTTTTATATTAATACCTTTTAAAAACTTGGAACCTTTATGCCCACCTCGACGCCGAATGCTGAACGCCCATCGACACGACAGGGAGACTACAATCCGGCGGAATCTAACGGCGAATATAAACTGCTGTATTTGCAAGAGTTGGTCGCGGATAAAGCCTATGAGGCCATTACCGAGTTTTTAGCCAAGCAATCAGAATATGAGATTGCCAGCTTATTAGAATCGTTTCCTAGCCAAAATCGCTTATTGATTTGGGCACAAGTACCAGAAGATATCAAAGGCGAAGTGCTTGCAGAGCTGGAGTTTGATACACGCCAGCCGCTGTTAGAAAACGTCTCTTCAAAAGAGATATCACTTTTTACCCAAGACCTTGATGCGCAAGATATCTCCGAGATTCTAGATACCGTTACCGAAAGTGTGCGCACCTCGGTGATGGCAACTCTAGATGAAGATATTCGCATTCAGGTCAATAAGCTCGATACCTATGCCGACTGGGAAGTTGGTAGCTATATGGATCCTGATCTTATTCAGATTAGAGACGATATTACGCTAGCAGAAGTACAAAACTGGCTGCGAGAAAATGACGATTTACTCGATGACGAGAGCCAAGAGCTATTGGTCGTCGGCCAAAGCCAGCAATTACTCGGGCTGCTCAGTTTGGTCGATTTGATTAAACATGACCAACGTACCCTAGTATCGGCATTAATTGATGCGGCCATTACCATCAATGACCGCTTAGACATTCAAGATGCGGCAGCGATTTTCCGTTCAGAAGACATTCGCTTTGCCCCTGTGATTAACAGTCACGGCGAGCTGGTCGGTCAGTTAAATGGCGAAGATATCATGGAGATTATCCAAGATGATGTCGATAGCACCATGAAAAACCTTGCTGGCGTCAGCCAAGATGAAGAGCTGTTTGCGCCCATCCTAACCAGTGCTAAAAGCCGCAGTATTTGGCTTGGTATTAATTTATGCACCGCGCTCTTAGCCGCCGCAGTGATTGGTCAGTTTGAAGCCGTACTGGCAAAGGTCGTGGCGCTGGCGATATTAATGCCCGTGGTTGCCAGTATGGGCGGTATTGCAGGTTCGCAAACGCTTACCGTCGTCATTCGTGGTATGGCGATGGGTCAAATCGGTGGTTCAAACCGCCTATGGTTATTGAATAAAGAGCTGTGGGTTGGGGCGATAAACGGTATCATATGGGCGATAATCATGGCGTTTATTGCCCAATTGTGGTTTCATGACATTAAAATCAGCGCTGTCATTGGGCTTGCTATCGCGATTAATATGACCGCCGCCAACGTTTCAGGCATTAGTATTCCGCTAATGCTTAAACGGATGAACATCGACCCTGCGCTATCCGCCTCGGTTATCTTAACCACCGTGACCGATATTGTCGGCTTTATGTCGTTTTTGGGCTTGGCGAGCGTGTTGATTCTTTAGTCAATCGCCTATGAAAATCTGAAAACTAAAAGTTAACAATCAGCAGCTATTTCTATTAATAGTTGTTGTTAAGCATTTAAAACCTAACAGTTAAAAATGTGATTCATTCTGTTTACAACACCATTACATCGTTAAGTGAGTGCGTTATGCAAGCTGTACAAGTTAAAGTATTAAACCCTAAAATTACTGAAGATAAAGCGTTCTCGCTACCGACACGTGCAACCGATGGCAGCGCAGGTATCGACTTGCGTGCTTGCATTGACGAGCCATTGACGATTAAAGCCGGTGCGACGCATTTGATTGGTACCGGACTTGCGGTTTATATTCAAGACCCTAACTTTGCTGGCATGATTTTACCGCGCTCAGGTCTCGGTCATAAGCATGGTATCGTCTTGGGTAATTTGGTCGGCTTGATTGATGCCGATTATCAAGGTGAGCTGATGGTCAGTATTTGGAATCGCAGTAATGAAGATTTTGTGCTAAATCCTGCAGAGCGTATGGCGCAATATGTGGTTGTACCGGTTGCTCGCCCTGAGTTTGAAGTAGTGGCAGAATTTAGTGATACCAGCGCACGCGGTGCTGGTGGTTTTGGCCACTCTGGTCGTCAGTAGTCCGTACTGATTTACCATTTTAATTGTTGATTATGATGACAATCTAAAAATCATACTAATTTAACAATCATGATAACTTAACAATCACGACAATAAGGAGAGTAAGCGATGCCGTCTTTTGCTGCGCAGCAATCCTTATTTCGTGCTTATGATATTCGTGGTTCGCGCCAGCAGTTTACCAATGACTTTATTCACGCATTGGGGCACGCTTTTGCTCATCTTTATCAACTTCAGCAAAATATTGATAGTAAAAAACATAGCGCAAAAAATAGCAAAATTAGCAGTGAAAACAATCGCCAAAGCACTAATGAAAAAACCATTGTCGTGATTGGTTATGATGTGCGCTGTGATAGCAATACCATTGCGCAGGTACTTGCTCATATTTTGTCTCAGCAAGGTATACAAGTCATTCAACTTGGCTTAGTGACCACGCCTATGATGATTTTTTGGGCGGAGCAATATCAGGGACATGGCATTATTGTCACTGCCAGCCATTCTGCTAAAGATATTTTAGGGGTTAAATGGCTAGTCAATCATATCTCGCCTAGCAGCGCAGACATTGAGGCGCTATATCATCAGCTGGGTATTGATAATGCGCAAAACCCGTCTTTGGACAGTATTGCTAAGCCCATTTATCATAAACAACAGCAGTTATCTGCTCAGCAAGTTGCAAGCGCTTATAGCGACGCCATTACGCAAGTTTTTAAGCAAATTTATCAACATAATAATCAGCCTCTTAATCAGACCGCAGAAGATAGCCAACTACCCTTCTCCAAACTTGATTTGGTGGTAGTCATTGATTGTATGCACGGTGCGACTAGCAATATTGCTAAGCCTTTATTTACGCATTTTTGCCAAAGTGTCATCATGCTTAATGATACGCCAGACGGTGACTTTCCCGCCGGCAATCCGGATCCTACTGAGCCGCAGCGTCTTAAGCAGTTGCAGCAAAGCGTGCTTTTGCATCAAGCAGATATAGGTATCGCCTTTGATGGTGATGGCGATCGGTTAATGGTGGTCGATAATCGGGGCAAAGTCGTCACACCTGACCATCTGCTTTATCTGTTGGCAACGGTAGCTGTCAATCAGCGCCCTCAGCCTTTAAATGAGTCATTATCAAACGCTCAAGTGCTCTTTGATATTAAATGCTGCCATCATTTACCAAAGCTTATTACTGAGCTTGGCGCAACGCCTGTGATTAGTAAAACAGGTAGCAGCCTGATGCGGCAACAAATACAGAATTCTGGCGGTCAAATTATCTTTGCCGGTGAATTATCTGGGCATTTTATTTTTAATGATGGCTACTTTATTCTTTATGATGATGCCATTTATGCAGCATTAAGACTGCTGCATTGGTTAGCTAAACCACTGCCTGCTAAGCCGAATTGTGCGAGAAACTTAGCTGATATCATTGATAATTTACCCGTTATCGTCAGTACGGCTGACCATTATTTACCGCTACCAGAAACCGCTCTTACCGACTGTTCCATCGTGCAGCAACTGGCAAGATTCTGCCAGTATTTACAGCAATTGGTTCATGTGACATCAGCAGCTTCTATTACCCAACCTGACCCACAAGCAATCATTAGCTGTACGCCATCAATTTGTACTTGTTCGGCTAAAAACCAATATATGACTTTAGATCAGGCGCAAGCCTTATTGCCATTAGGCACTAAGCTCAGCTGTATCGATGGAGTACGTTTGGATTTTGCCCGCGGGTTTGGCGTATTACGTCAATCAAATACCAGTCACAATCTGACCGTGCGCTTCGCCGGTGATAGCATCGCCGACCTTACCGATATTCAAACAAGGTTTGCCGCTTTATGCCGCCCATTTAACGAGCATTTAGCCACGCAAATTTTGGCTATTGTTGCTGAATAGGTAGTATTTAACTGATTTTTACCATTTATTTTATTAGAGAACGTCTTATTAGAGAACGCCACACAGAAACAGAAACCCTCAATTAATCCACCGCTTAACCCTGTCTTTTAGGAGCTTGTCATGACGCTTAATTTGGATGAAGCCAAAATTACCGCAGAAGTATTAACCACGGCGCTGCCTTATATTCAACGCTTTGTTGATAAGCTCATTGTAGTTAAATACGGCGGCAATGCCATGACCGACCCTGCGCTTGAAAGCTCCTTTGCCCGTGATATCGTCTTATTAAAAACCGTTGGCATGCATCCTGTGGTCGTACATGGCGGTGGTCCACAAGTGGATAATCTGTTAAAAGAGCTTGGTCGTCAATCTGATCGTATCGACGGTATGCGCGTGACTGACAAAAGCACGATGGATATCGTCGAGATGGTACTCGGCGGTAGCGTCAATAAATCTATCGTTAGCTTAATCAACAAGCACGGTGGACGCGCGATTGGTCTGACGGGTAAAGACGCCAATTTAATCCTAGCTAAAAAGTTAATGATGGAAAAAATCGGCACAGATGGTATTGCCGTGCCGGTCGATTTGGGCTTTGTCGGTGATGTGGTCAGCGTCAATAAAGACGTGATTAATATGCTGATTGCCTCTGATTTTATCCCTGTTATCGCCCCTCTTGGCGTCGATGAAGAGGGCAATACTTATAATATCAATGCCGATTTGGTCGCCGGTAAAGTTGCAGAGTTTTTGCAAGCTGAAAAGCTCATGCTACTGACTAATATCAAAGGGGTATTGGGACGCGACGGTGAAGTCGTGACTGGATTAACGCCAAAGACAGTCGATAGCCTTATTGAAGATGGTACGATTTCAGGCGGTATGATTCCTAAGATTCAATGTGCGCTTGATGCGGTACGTAGCGGCGTAAAAAGTGCCGTTATCGTTGATGGTCGTGTGCCGCATGCGACGCTGTTGGAGATTTTTACCAATAAAGGGGTTGGTACACTTATCAGTCGTGATTTAGACTTACTTAACGAATAGCTGTAATAGTTTATGAAAAAATCCCGAGCTTGGTTTACAAGTTCGGGGTTTTTATTTATCAAAGCTGCTTAATTTAGAATCGTTTAATAAGCGCAAAACTCTACGTTACTATGGCTACTGTTGCCATACACTTTCATGTGGTGATTGCCTTTGCGCTGGGTGATATAAGAGTTTTCATTTTCATAGCGATCGCCGCTCAAACGCCCATCTGGCCCTGAGACATAAGCGACACTGATTTGGTCGTCACCGACGTTACGAATCACTAAGTTTTGATCAGGCAGCAACCATAAACGAAATACTTTACCATTTTTAAGGTTGCCACTAAAATTACCGCAATAGCTGTCTTTAGCAAAGGTAATTTTGGTTGACGTATCAGCAGCTTGCGCGGTGACAGTTAATAAAGGCGCTAACGCAAACGCTGCTATCAATATTAATTTTCTCATAATCTTATCCTCGTCCGTGAACATGATGAGCCAGCAAACTTAATTCTAATAATAATTTATAATTTGCCAAACTGATAGCTTTTTTATGAGCACTTATTTATAAAAAAAACCGCCTCAAACTCAGCTTCATTAAAACCACATAATAGTATCGGCTGACCATTATTTTTATCTGCCAGCTGACCTTCAACTATTGGACGCTTAATCATACTGGTATTTTCTATCAGCAAATCAATGGCGTTATTGACCTTTTCATCAGCGGCTTGTTTTTGCTCATCGGTGAGTTTACGCCATGTCGTACCACGCTTATTCAATACTTTATCGATACCTAGCTCATCTACCCAACGCTGTACGCTGTCTTTATCAATGCCTTGTTTTTTATAATCGTGAAAATCATAGCTAACGCCCAGCGCGTCAAGCTTAGTAAACGCCTTTTTCATGGTGCTACAAGATTTGATACCGTAAATAGTGATGGTCATAAAAACTCCAAATCAATGATCATTATTTTGTTTATTATACCTAACAGACATCAGCATTTGGTTTATGACGACGAAAACATTCATAAGCGTATTCACTTTGCAGATTTATCGCCTTTACGGTGAGCAAACACCCCATCATATCGTCGCAATTTTTGCCAAATTACGCTATGCTATGGCATTGTAAAATTTTACCCAATTTATCTGTAACAACCTATTCCGAGCCAACTATGAGCAACGCCGTGACAGCAGAAACTGCTAATACTACCCATACCAATAATATTTCTATCGATAACGCCCAGTATCAGCCGCAACTTATTGAAGCGGCGCAGCAAGCCAAATGGGCAACTGACAAGCGTTTTGAAGTAAGTAATGAGCCAAGCGACAAACCAAGTCGCTATATGCTGTCGATGTTCCCTTACCCAAGCGGTAAGCTGCATATGGGTCACGTGCGTAACTATACTATCTCTGATGTACTGAGCCGTTATTATCGCCTAAAAGGCTATGAAGTCATGCAGCCAATGGGTTGGGATGGTTTTGGTCTGCCAGCAGAAAACGCCGCGATTGCCAATCAAACACCGCCTGCCGAATGGACGTTTGCCAATATTGACAGTATGCGCGCGCAGCTTAAATTGCTTGGTTTGTCTATTGATTGGTCACGTGAATTTGCCACTTGTAGCCCTGAGTATTATCAGTGGGAGCAGTGGTTGTTTTTACAGTTATACAAAAAAGGCTTGGTTTATAAAAAGCTTGCCACCGTCAACTGGGATCCGGTCGACAATACCGTATTAGCCAATGAGCAAGTCATTGATGGTAAAGGTTGGCGTAGTGGCGCGGCAGTCGAAAAGCGCGATATCCCAATGTATTATTTTAACATCACCGATTATGCTGATGAGCTGCTTGATGATTTAGACCAGTTAGAAGGTCATTGGCCATCTGAAGTGCTAACCATGCAGCGTAACTGGATTGGTCGTAGTGCCGGTATGGAAGTCCATTTCCCTTATGAGCTGGCTGGCGAAACCAATACCTTAGATGTGTTCACGACTCGTCCTGATACTTTGATGGGTGTGACTTATGTCGCAGTCGCTGCCGAGCATCCGTTGGCACAGTATGCGTCTGAGCATAATGAAGCGATTGCCCAATTCTGTGCCCTTTGCAAAAAAGGTTCGGTTGCTGAAGCGGACTTAGCCAAAGCTGAAAAAATCGGTATGGATACAGGTCTGACGGTGACCCATCCATTGACTGGCGAAGAAGTGCCAGTATGGGTTGCCAACTATGTACTGATGAGCTATGGCTCAGGTGCGGTGATGGCGGTTCCTGCCCATGATGAGCGCGATTATGAGTTTGCCACCAAATATAATTTGCCAATTAAGCAAGTGATTGACATTCCTGCAGGGTATCTTGATCAAGTAGAAGCCGATGCAAAGGCAAATAATACCGAAAGCAACCGTGCTTATACCGAACGCAATACCTTAGTCAATTCAGGCGAATTTGACGGCATGGACTTCGAGCAAGCGTTTGAAGCCATGCTTGCTAAACTTGAGCCACAACAACTTGCGAAGAAAAAAATCCAATACCGTCTGCGCGATTGGGGTGTTTCTCGCCAGCGTTATTGGGGCTGCCCTATCCCAATGGTCAACTGTGAGCATTGCGGTACCGTACCAGTTGAAGAGCAAGATTTGCCGGTTGTCCTACCAACTGACGTCGTCCCTGACGGCCGCGGTAATCCACTAAAAAATATCCCAGAATTTGTCAATACCACTTGTCCTAAATGTGGCAATCCTGCTGAGCGTGAAACCGATACCTTTGATACCTTTGTAGAGTCAAGCTGGTACTATGCGCGCTTTGCCAGCCCACACGATACGACTAATATGGTCAATAAGTCTGCCGCCAATAAATGGTTGCCGGTTGACCAATATATCGGCGGTGTCGAGCATGCGGTTATGCATCTGCTTTATGCGCGCTTCTTCCATAAACTGATGCGCGATGAAAACTTGGTCTCAGGTGATGAGCCATTTGCCAATCTAATGACCCAAGGTATGGTACTTGCCGGCACGTTCTACCGCGTGAATAGCGATGGCAGTACCACTTATTACTTTACTAAAGACATCGATATTGACTTTAACGAGCGTGGTCAGCCGATTAAAGCCATTTTAAAATCAGATGGTCAGCCAGTGACGATTGGTAAAATCGAAAAAATGTCGAAGTCAAAAAATAACGGTGTCGATCCACAAATTACCATTGATAAATATGGCGCGGATACCGTGCGTTTATATACCTTATTTACTGCACCTGCTGACCAAACGCTAGAATGGTCAGATGACGCGTTAAAAGGTCCTTATAACTTTGTGAAAAAAGTATGGCGCATTGCGACCGAGCATATGCAAGCACTTGCCGACGCAAATTTAAATCTTGATACGCTAAATAGTGAAGCACTCAATACGGATAACTTAAGCAAAGAAGCAAAAGCCCTACGCCGTAAGACCCATGAAACGATTGGTAAAATTGATAGTGATTTGGGTAAACGCCTAGCACTTAATACACCAGTTTCTAGCCTAATGGAGCTTGCTAACGAGCTGAGTAACTTTAAGGCAAACAGTGAGCAAGACCTGCAAGTCCAGCATGAAGCACTGATTGATTTATTGATTATCCTATCGGTATACGCGCCGCACATCGGTGAGCATTTGCTTGAGCAGTTAGGAATGGATACCGTCACCCTAAACTATCCAGAAGTCGATGCAAGCGCTCTAGTGCAAGACATGATTACGATGGTGGTGCAGGTTAACGGTAAAATGCGCGGTAAAATGGATGTCGCGCCTAATAGCGATCCTGAGCAGCTGAAAGCGCAAGCAAAAGCGCTTGAAGGCGTGGCAAAATTCCTTACTGGCGAGATTAAAAAAGAAATCGTCGTACCGAACAAACTGGTTAATATTGTGGTTGCAGGCTAGACCTTTTCAACGTTATGTTTTTAAAAACTGGGTTTTTAGACGTTGCGCTTTTAAATGCAGCGTTTTCAAACCTAGTGTTTTAAACCCAGCATTTTTAGACAGTGCGTTTTAGGTCTTCTTATCAAAATAAGGATAGCGATTATGTCGTATAAGCACCGAGCTTTGCAGGCACATCAAGCAAAATCAGACGGAAAAAGCAGCATGATTCGTAAATCAGGCACCCAAAAACTGCTAACAGCGCTACTGACAGCATTGCCAATATTTGCGGTATTGGGTGCAGGTGCCAGTCTCAGTGGTTGCGGTTTTCAGCTACGCGGCTATGATGCACCCATGCTATTTGATGTTGCTAAGACAGCGGTAATTATCGAAGACAATCGCACCTCGTTTCCATTGAAACGTCCCCTAACACGCCGTCTACAATCATTGGGTGTTGAGGTTATTGATAATATGACCTTGGCTGATGTGGCCAGCAATAACCAAAAAGCGGGCGCAGAAACCATTGCAGCAATTACGGTTAATAATGTCCGTTTTAAGCGTTATGAGCTGGTTGGTGTCTTGACAGAAATCCGCTTGGTGATGTCAGCTGATGTCAGCTATCAAAGCGTAGAGAATGGCAAACCTGTGACACTGACCAACCCTATCCAAGTTGAGCGCAGCTATCAATATAATGAGGCATCGGTGAGTACCGATGATCAGCAGGGCGAGCAAATTCGTGATTGGCTTTACGACAGTTTAGCGCGCCGAATTACCGATCAATATGTGGCGATTGCGCTGCCTAAGGTTGCCCCTAACAGTGGCAAACCAGCTATGCAAAATGGTAAAGGTTCAGCATCTACTGCTGTTATCGTACCGCAATCTTAAGGTTGCTATTTTTTCATTTTTAAACATTCATGTTTTAACAATATCATTGTTAAAAAATAACCTTAATAACGCTGCCTTTATTTAAAGTGCTTTTTCATTTGAAGTACTTTTTAAAACAATGGCAGCGTTACTCCCCTATTCATAACCTTGTGTCATTCTCTCTATGCAAGATACTTTTATACAAGCTTATCCAAAACTGCTACAACCTTCCGTTGCAGTAGCAGGCTTGTGGCTGGCACACGGTGATGAGCCCTTACTCAGTCAATGGCTTATCGATGCGCTGCGTCCGCATTGGCGCGCGCAGAATTACGCCATTAAACGTATCGAGCTGGTGTCAGTAAAGAGCTGGCAGGAAGTATTGTCAGAGCTTGGCAGTCAGTCTTTATTCGATGATGCTAGCGCGCTTATCGTGACAGGTAACCATAAACCTGATAAAGCCGTTATTGCCGAGTTAGAACGTTTTGCCGTCGATGCACAGACAGGAGCTCATAGTCATAGCTTGTTATGGCTCACGCCAAAGCAGGATAAACGCGCGCAAAGCAGCAAATGGTTTGCGCCATTTGCGCAATATGGTCACGTTATCGACTGCAATTTGTATAATGAGCAGCAGCGTCAGCAGTTATTGCAGATACAAGCCCAGCAGTTTGGCTTAACATTGTCGCAAGAAGCTTGGCAGTTACTGATGTCACATACCGAGCATCATTTGCTCAGTGCTTATCAAACCTTATGGCGGCTATCGTATTTATTTGCGCCGCAATTGATGGCAAATAGTAGCAGTGACAGTCATCATAGCCATAGTGCAAATCTTGATAATAATTCTAGCCCGCCTATGACAAACGTGGCATTAGATATTAATGACTTGCAAGCGGCATTGGTCAGCGATGCCCAGTTCAGTGTATTTGATTTATCCGATGCGATGCTTGCTGGCAATAGCGCCCAAGTTGCTAAAATCATCTTTCAATTAAAAGCGACTGATGAGCCAACCACCTTGGTTTTATGGGCGATTAGTAAAGACATGCGGCAGATTATGCAATTGATGGACGGACAAGACCCGCAAGCGCTTGGCATTTGGCGTAGTAAGCAAGGCTTATACCAGCAAGCATGCCGCCGCCATTCAAAAGCTCAAACTGCTGCATGGCCTGCTCTGCTTTATAAATGTGACCAAGCGATTAAGGGCTTAGTGCGCCAGCCAGCGTGGGAGTTATTACTGCAAGCAGCGCTTGAGCTATCAGGGCTAAGGTTATTTCAAGCACATTAAATGATCAGGCAAGCATATACTGATTTCAATAAAAAAGCAGATAGCGGGATAGGAATGAGTTTTTTGCAGCCTCTGTCGGCGTAGGCACAGCAAGCAAAAAAAACGTATTCCTGTCCCGCGTCATAATCTAATATATTTCTTTTATTTATTATTAACTCTACGGCGTAGCTTATTAAAGATAAAACATCACTTTTTCTTATCTAGCCCTTTTTATAGGGTTATTTTTTGTCTGCAATTTGTCGCATTATTACTACCACTATTTCTCCTCTTAACGTTTCGCAAACTAATTGCCATTCCCTTTTGTCCAGCAAGCCTCTACTATAGCTACACTTGATTTAACTGTTATTGGATTGTTGTCATGCGCAAAATGAGCAAAAAGTCTGCTATTAAATGGGGCATTATTGCCCTCGTCATCATAGCTTTAGGGGCTTTGGCCTATAAAACCTTTAAACCAAAAGAAACCACACCCAACTATCTAACAGCGACCGCTGAGATTGGCGATATCGAAAATAACGTCATGGCCTCCGGTAAAGTTAAGGCGTTAAATACCGTCGATGTTGGTGCGCAGGTCTCGGGTGAAGTGACGCGGCTGTTTGTTGAAGTCGGTGATGAAGTGCAAAAAGGCGATTTAATTGCGCAGATTGATCAGGTTACCCAAAAGAATAATTTAAGCAATGAGCAAGCGAGCCTTGAGCAAAGTGAAGCGGCATTACAAAGTGCCCGTGCCGAGTCGCTAAGCCGTCAGGCAAGCCTGAAAAGTGCGCAAGCGGATCTTGCCAGCCGTCAAGCTGAGCTCAGACAAGCACAAGCAGACTTCTCGCGCCTACAAGGCTTACTGGCTATCGATGCGATATCGCAGCAGGATTATGATACGCAAGCGACAAAGGTTGCCACCGCACAGGCATCGGTCGCCAATGCGCGCGCTGCCATCGAGACAGCAAAAGCCGCAATAGCGACTACCGAGGCGAATATCAATAGCCAACAGGCGGCATTACGTAAATCTCAAACCAACGTTAGCACCGCGCAGGAAGATTTAAGCTATACCACCATTCGCGCGCCAATGTCAGGGACGGTAGTCTCGGTGACCACTGAGCAAGGGACGACGGTCAACGCCAACCAAACTGCACCGACCATCGTTACCTTAGCCGATTTATCGACCGTGCGTATCAATGCGCAAATCTCTGAAGCCGACGTCATTAACGTCAAAGCAGGCTTGCCTGTTTATTTTAATATCATCGGTAATCCCGACCAAAAGTATGATGCGACCCTTAAAGCCATTGAACCGGCTCCTGAGAAAATCAGCGATACCAGCTCGACCGATGCCGCCATCTACTATGTCGGTTATATCGAAGTGCCCAATACCGAGCGCCGCTTTCGCATCGATATGACCGCGCAAGTGTATATCGTTATTAATCAAGCAAAAGATGCACTACTTATCCCCTCTGCTGCCCTACAGCCTGCCGGTAAATCTAAAAAATCCAGCAAGGCTAAAAAAGAGTCACTCACTGCTAATAATACTGTCAACGATAATGCTAACAATGACTCGGCTGCAACTATGGCCATGGTGCGTGTGCTTAAAGCCGATGGCGAAGTGGTCGAGCAAACCGTTAAAGTCGGTATCAATAACCGCGTCAATGCTGAAATCTTAAGCGGTCTTAATAAAGGCGATGAGGTTATATTAAGCGAAGAAGGACCGGATAGTGGCAAAGGCAGTAAAGGTGGCAGAGGCGGTCGACCGTTTTAATATTTAAAAGGTGCTAGAAAACCGCTGTAAATAAAATCGTCGCTAGCAAAACATCAGCTTTGGCTTTGATAATGACTTAAGATTTGAGATAAGCAGGATAGCAAATGAGCAACCAAGACCTAACTTCTAATGTAACTGATACGCCGTTGATGGAAGTCAAAGGACTGATTAGAGAGTTTAAAGCTGGCGAGCAGACAATTCGTGTGTTGCACGATATCAATTTGACCATCAATCAAGGCGAGATGGTCGCTATCATTGGACAATCAGGCTCAGGCAAATCAACCTTGATGAATATTTTGGGCTGCTTAGATCAAGCAACTGCGGGCGATTATAAAATATTTGGTCAATCGGTCAGCCGCCTAGATGCAGATGAGCTGGCAAAACTGCGCCGTGAGCACTTTGGTTTTATTTTTCAGCGCTATCATCTATTGGGCGATATCAATGCCCGCGACAACGTATCTGTACCGGCAGTCTATGCAGGGATGGATGGACAAGCGCGCAGCGAGCGTGCCGAAAAACTATTGTCAGATTTAGGATTGGCGGATAAGGTCAATAATCGCCCAAGCCAGTTATCAGGCGGTCAGCAGCAGCGTGTCTCTATCGCAAGGGCGCTAATGAATGGCGGCGATATCATCTTAGCCGATGAGCCAACAGGCGCGCTAGATAGCAAATCCGGCGAAGATGTCGTACAAATCCTCAAAGATCTAAACGCGCAAGGTCATACCATTATTATGGTCACCCACGACCCTAGCCTTGCCGCCCAAGCTGAGCGCGTCATTGAAATTAAAGACGGTTATATCATCGCCGACTATAAAAACGAAGATTATCAGCAAGCAGAAGCCCAGCCAGCGGCGATGATAGATAAGCACCGTAAAAGCGCCTTTAGCAGCTTTATCGACCGCTTATTTGAAGCCTTTAAAATGTCCTTACTTGCCATGCGCGCCCATAAAATGCGCACTTTATTGACGATGTTAGGGATTATCATTGGTATTGCTTCGGTGGTATCAGTAGTTGGCCTTGGCAAAGGCTCTCAAGCGCAGATATTATCCAATATCAGCTCCTTAGGTACTAATACCATTACTGTTACCGACGGCTATCCCTACGGCGACCCTAGGCGGCAGTACAACGATGACAACCTAACCCCACAAGACGCCCAAGCGGTCGCTGACCAGCCTTATGTGGTCAGTGTCAGCCCGCAGCTCAATAGCAATATGAACGTGCGCTATCGTAATATCCAAGAAGCCGCCAGTATCAGCGGCGTCGGTAAAGATTATCTTGATGTCAGCGGTGAGAAGCTGGCACTAGGTCAAGGCTTCGATGAGCAAAGCATCTTGCGCCGTACCCAAGATATCATTATCGATGATAATGCCAATAAGACCTTTTTTCCTGACAATGCCAATCCGATTGGCGAAGTATTACTGATAGGTAGCGTCCCTGGGCGTGTGATTGGGGTTTTAGAGCCAAACGATGGTGGCTTTCGTCGCAGCGTCGATTCGCCCACGTTATATATGCCCTATACCACCATGATGTCGCGGCTGATAGGCAGTGCCTATATTGAGAGCTTTGTGGCGCTGATTGACAATAATATCTCCTCTGCTGCCGCTGAATCTGCCATCGCGGAGCTAATGACGAGCCGTCATGGCACCGATGATTTTCGCATCCGTAACTCCGACTCTATTCGTCAAACCATTGAATCTACCACAGCTGCCATGACGTTATTAATATCTTCTATCGCTATTATCTCGTTAATTGTCGGGGGGATTGGCGTGATGAATATCATGCTAGTCTCCGTGACCGAGCGCACCAATGAGATTGGCGTACGCATGGCCGTCGGTGCCCGTCAAAGCGATATCATGCAGCAGTTTCTCATTGAAGCCGTTTTGGTCTGTATTTTAGGGGGCTTATTGGGTATAGGCATGGCATTTGCCATCGGTGAGCTGATTAACCGTGTCGGCGGCGATAGCTTTAAAGTCATTTACTCATCGACCTCTATTATTGCCGCCTTTGTGTGCTCAACGCTTATCGGAGTTGTATTCGGCTTCTTACCTGCTCGTAATGCTGCCAAACTAGATCCAGTAGAAGCACTTTCTCGAGATTAGAATAATTTTAGGACTAACGCTAAAGGTAAACGTCAAAAAACAAAGTTGAAAACGCCCTATTAATAGGTTTTTAAAGTCTCTAAAAGCCAATTAATCCTTAAATTTAAAAAAATATGATTAATTTGCATGGATTTGCACTTTTTTTAGCATTCGGGGTTGTAATTGTCATAATTATATATATAATGTGCTCTCACGTTTAGAGATACAAATAATCTAAACGGGTAAACAAGCTTATTGTCTCTTTTGATATTGATTCATGAATAGATAAAGAAATGAAGCTTTAAGACATTGTTTTTGATGTCTGGTTTTAATAAATTTCCCTTTAAGGAAATTTATCTTGCGAAGCTAAAATTGTCATGCAATTTTTTAACGCTTCTCAGGGCCGATAGCTCAGTTGGTAGAGCAGTTGACTTTTAATCAATTGGTCCCGCGTTCGAGTCGCGGTCGGCCCACCATCTTTAGTATTACCCTTATCATGTATGCTACCCTATTCGGTAGTAGCGTAATAAGTTTTAAGAAGCTTTCTTTTAGAATGCTTTACAGAATTTACGAAAATGTAAATTCTCTTGCAGAGTTAAAAAAGCAGCGCTTTTTTTATACACTCTTCAGGGCCGATAGCTCAGTTGGTAGAGCAGTTGACTTTTAATCAATTGGTCCCGCGTTCGAGTCGCGGTCGGCCCACCATCTTTAGGAAAGCCCAGTCATTTTATGATTGGGCTTTTTTTTATGCTTTTTTTGGCTAAATCTTTTATTACAGCTGTAGTTTATAGCGTAAACGTTTTAGCTTTTAACGTTTACGCTTACGAAGGCTAAAACCGTCATTTTGTCGCCAAAGCAATTTATGCTTAATGGTATCTTTAATGGTCCGCCGATATTTAGGCGCTTTAGCAATCAGCTTGTCAAAAGTAGCGGCATCAATACCCAACTCACAACCATGCGCCATCATGACATTTGACGGTTTTAAATCTTTTACCTTTTGTAGCGACTGAATATAAACTTTAGGATCATAAATGGGAAATGGCGCGACAAATTTATGGCGCAGCTTAATGATTAAATCAGCGGTATACACCTGACGGCTTGGCAGATGAAACAAGGATAAATCACGATCCGTATGCCCGGGCGTTTCAAGTACTTGCCAATCGTCAAACTGGGGTATCGTATCACCATCGCCAACCGTCAAATCAGGTTGCAGATGCGCGCTATACCACAGCCTTGTAATAGCACGCCCTTGCCGCCTGGCCACATAATGCGCTAAACCGATATCCACCAGATGCATAACTCGCCCGCCAACACCGCTGTACCACTGGCTCTCTTTCGCAGCAGAGACGATCAAGCAGCCAGTTGCCGTACGCAGTTTGTGCGCGCCGCCCGCATGATCTGGATGCATATGGGTGACGACCACTACTTTTAAATCGCTGATTGGGCGTTTAAGAGTATTTTTAATATAACCCAGCACCAGCGCCACATCAGGACGACAGCAGCCGTCTAATAGCATCAATTTATCTGGATAAACCGCGAGATAGCTACTTTGAATATACCCATCCAAGCGTACGATATGACATAAACTCATTTATCTTCCTTGACCGCTTTCCTGTCCTTCCACTAGCAAACCAGTGACGTATTAACGATATGTTTTATTCACTTTATTACTAATAAAATGAAAATTCGTCCTTTAGTATAACGCCCATCCCTTTAAAATAAATGACTTTGAGTGAACGCTTCTGACTATAGATAAATAGTTTATATGGCTTTTATTGGACATTTAAAGCGCGGAGATAATAAAAAACCCAGCACCTAGTTATGACTAGCGGCTGAGTTTTTTATTATTAAAAGAGCTAACTATTAAGCTAAACTATCAATTAAGCCAAGTCACGCACTTTTGGCTCCCGTTCCCATAGACGCGATTTGGCATTTTCGATAAAGCTATCAAGTTCAGCCAGTGGCGTGACAAAAGCATCTTTTTCAATTGGCAATTTACTTAAGATAAATTCATCGGTCGCCCCGCAATAAGCAATGGCTTTACAATGCGCATAAGCATCATTAAACCAATCAAGAGTGGCACTGTCTTTAGCCAGCTTCTTTGCTTGCTCAGGCATAATGATACTGACCACCGCATCAAACATCACTGACGGACCACCAGCTACGCGCTCGTCGGCTTGTATGCGAGTATCATCGTCTAAAACCACCTCTTTACTTGGCGCGACGATTTTCACACGAGCGCCCGCCGCTTTCGCCGCCTCTTCAAACTTCTTAATTTCACTGTGTTTTGAGCCTTCTGCGACTAAAATGCCAATTAAGCGACTTTTTAGGGTTTTAGGCGTCAAGCCAATCGTTTGTAATTTATCAGAAGTCGCCATATCTTGTATCGGCGCAGCAGGCTCTGCTGCTTCTGGCAATTCCATACCCAATGCTTTTGCAACACGCTGTGCCAAATCTTCATCAATATTCAGCAGATGGCCAAGCATACGCGTACGAACATGGGCGGTATCTACTTTACCCAGCTCAAAGGCATAGGCTGAGGCAATATGCGCTTGCTCAGTTGGCGTTTGGCTAAGGTAGAACATGCGCGGCTGGCTATAATGGTCGGCAAAGCTCTCAGCGCGCACGCGACCTTTGACACCATCATCTAGCTGCTCATGGAACGACTCAAAGCCTTTTTTAATACTTTCACGCGGCCTTGTTGGGTCAAGGCTTTGTGGCTCATAAAGGACGCGCGTTTTTGGTACGTGCATCTGCATATGACCGTCTTGCTGATTATTAGCAAACGGACATTTTGGCGCATTAATCGGAATTTGCGCAAAGTTTGGTGAGCCCAAACGCGACAGCTGCGTATCTAAATAACTAAACAGGCGACCTTGCAATAAAGGGTCGTTACTAAAGTCGATACCCGGTGGCAGATGCGATGGACAGAATGCCACTTGCTCCGTTTCGGCAAAGAAATTATCCGGATAGCGATTCAACACCATTTTACCTACGATACGTACTGGCACCATTTCTTCTGGAATCAGCTTGGTGGCATCTAAGTGGTCAAACGGAAACTCATTGGCTTCCTCTTCAGTAAATAGCTGGACGCCAAATTCCCACTCTGGATAATCGCCATTATTAATCGATTCAAATAAATCACGGCGATTATAATCGGGATCTGCACCAGAGATTTTAACCGCTTCATCCCAAATCAGCGACTGCACGCCAAGTACCGGCTTCCAATGGAAACGCACAAAGGTACTCTTGCCGTCCTTATTAATAAAGCGATAGCTATGAATACCAAAGCCTTCCATCATCCCCAAGCTACGCGGCAGTGCGCGATCGCTCATCAGCCAAATGACATTGTGCATGGTCTCAGGGCTAAGCGAGACAAAATCCCAAAAAGTATCATGGGCAGAGGCCGCTTGCGGGAAACCACGATCCGGCTCTGGTTTTACCGCATGAACAAAATCAGGAAATTTCATCGCATCTTGAATAAAGAAAATCGGCATATTGTTACCGACGATATCCCAGTTGCCCTCTTCAGTATAAATTTTCACCGCAAAACCACGCACATCACGCGGCGTATCTTTTGAGCCTTTATTACCAGCAACCGTAGAAAAACGGGTAAATAATGGCGTTTGCTTACCTGTTTCAGTCAAAATCTTAGCAGTGGTAAATTCTTCTAACGATTCGGTCAACTCAAAATAACCATGGGCAGCACTACCGCGTGCATGGACAATACGCTCTGGAATACGCTCATGGTCGAAGTGATTAATCTTTTCGCGTAAAACAAAATCTTCTAATAGCGTTGGACCACGTGCGCCCGCCTTCAGGGAGTTTTGATTGTCAGAGATGACCACGCCTTGTTGGGTCGTCATCGCTTTAGTATCGCCATCGGCACGCTGATGGGTTTCACCGCCATTGCCGCGTTCAGTATTCATATCTTTAGCGGGGTCGGTATGATCAATATTATTATTCATAAAATATCCTAGCTAATGAGTAAAAATGAGCGATAGATAGCCCATTTAATAAGCGCTAACACAGTTTTATATCCTTAGAGATGGTTTTGACTTCATATGTCGTTTAATTTTCTGTGTTGCACGGCTGATTTTAAAAGATGAAAAAGCTTTTAAATATTAAGACACTTAAGCTCATCAATTATATTACTCAAAAACTACGGCAGGTATGTCACATATATCGTTAAGCGTGTTGATATTTGGTTAAGCATGAAACGCGTTGTCACTGCGTGAAGATACGCCTTTATAACGAGGCGTTAATGAGGTTGTTATTGAGATTACAGGCAAAGGTATATTAATAGGCGTTTATGCTGAGGAATTAGGCACTCTTAACAGCGCCACTTTGAATTTTTTAGCGGATAAATAGAATGGACATTATCAATAAGGGTAAGTTGGCATTGTTAAAGCACATTTTCTAGAGTCTAATATGCATTAAGATTGCTTTTGAAAGACCAATATCTGGTTATTAGCCGGCATCATATAGGTATTAGATAGCACTAGATGATGTGTATTTGCCAAAGCTATCACGTCTTCTAGATGACGAATACCACTGTTGCTATCACGCTGCCGCAAGCTATGGTCAAATTGACGATTACTTTCACTGCTATAACGGCCATTTTCGTTAAAGGGTCCATAAACGATGAACTTACCATTTAAAGGTAGCATATCGCCGACCAATTCAAATAACTTGCTGACCAAAGACCACGACATAATATGCAAAGTATTGGCGGTAAATACTGCATCATAAGGCACAGCAACAGCCTTATTTATCGGCACCGAATCACACGATACATCAAAAGTAAGCGGCGCATATAAATTAGGCGCAGGATAAGCAGCATGCCAAGCGTTGATAGTCGCATGATGAGCGAATACATCACTGGTCTGCCAGTTTACATGCGTCAATCGTGGTGCAAAATAGACACTATGCTGACCGGTTCCAGAACCCGCTTCTAACACATGAGTAAAGTCTTGCAACTCTTGCTGTAAGATTTCTAGAATCGGCTGCTGATTATTTTCACACGCTTGAGAGAATGGCAGTCCAGCCGTAAGAGTAGACTGTTTATTATCTGAGCTACGATTAACCATAAAACCTCTTATCTTGATAATAACTAAATAGCAACGGGATATAAATTACCAACCAAGTATCAATAAATTAAAGATTAAGCACTAATAAATACCCGCTTCTAGCCCAGCTGCCAGTGTCATCGCCAGCTCTTCGACTTGCTCAGTAAATCCCTCTTGCCAATCACCTTGTAAAATCAGCGCTTCTTGAATCCATTCCCAACGCAGTCCGGTAGTAATCGTTTTCATAGCAAACTTAGTGCCCGTGCCATCATGACCTGCGCGAATATATAACGCAAACGGCATGCCCTGCTTCTTCTCTAACACCGGATAATAACAGCGATCAAAGAAATCTTTGGTCAGTCCTGCCATATAAGCCAAGTTCTCAGTCGTCCCTAATAACAGCGCATCGGCTGCTAGCACATCTTCAGGCTGGGTATCTTGGGGAGATTTGAGTATGACATTGATATCTATATCGGGATGATTGGCACCATCGTAAGCCGCTTGTGCCAATTTTTTGGTATTAGGCGACGGTGCATGTGCGACGATAAGTAAGGTTTTGCTAGCCATATCAATCACCCTTATAGAGGTTACTAGTTTTTATAATTAATAGTCACTCTTTGAATAATATCAGGATGGATACTTTTAGCAACCGGACAAGTCAGCGCGGTGTTATAAAATATCTTTTGCGTCTTGTCATCTAACTCTTGATTAAAAGTAATGGCAATATGTACTTCGCTGACACGTCTTGGGTCAGCAGCCATTATTTTGGTCACCTCGCTCGTAGTACCTGCGATATCAATCTCCATATCACGCGCTTTAATACCAATAATCGTCAGCATACAACTGGCTAAGCTGGTCGCTAACAAATCAGTAGGAGAAAACGCCTCACCTTTGCCTTGATTATCTGTTGGGGCATCGGTAATGATTTCATTGTTTGATTGCAAATGAATGGCGCTAGTACGCAAATCGCCTTGATAAGTTACTTTTGAGGTTGTCATAGGATTCTCCTAGATAGTTATAGTTGTTGGATTACCGCTCTTTAAAAACTTTAAAGAGCCCGCTAATAGACAATAAATATTTCAGATTTGTTAGTTAAAAGTGAGATTTTAGTCTTAGAGGCTTTTAGAAGAAGGGTTTATATTTAACGTCCTGCTAACCAGCAAAAATATTGGAATACAATCGAGGAGCGATAACAAAAAAATTGTCAGTTTAAGTAATTTATTATATGTTCTTCCATTTCTTAGGGTCAGTTCTAAAACCTAACGCCTGAACTCTTCGTAAATTATTGAAATTAGAAGATAGTTTTTCGAATACTTCAGTCAAAGTATTATTAAATGCTTTCAAAGCAAAATTTGTACTCATACCATCTTGCCAATTTTCCCAAGTTTTTTTACTCACTCGATTAGACATGCGTAAATAGATTTGTTCATTGCACAAATCTATATAATTGTATATTTCATTATTAGTACTAAATATTTCAGAAGGAGAAAGCTCTTCGTCAATTAATGCTTTGTAAGGTATACGTTGAATTATATTACGATACTCTTTATTAATTGAATCCTCGAATATCACTCTCTGCTGTATGTTACTTCGAATTATTTGCCAAACAGCAACAATGACACCAAAAGTAGTTGCATACGGAGCTAAAAAAGCATATTTAGTTAAAAAATCAATGATAATTAATCCCTAAAATTATAACACCTAGTCAAAAATTCAATACTAGTTAGATGAATTAAGCGACGAAGAAACAAAAACCAAGTGTTATTTATGTTGGTTAAATCACTTATTAGTACCACTTACCTCTAAATACTCAATTACTTTTTCATTAAAAGGAATATTAAAACTATTTATTGATGTATTAACTGATAGCATTAGATTTTCATAAGACCCAGAACAGTTTTTTTGAACATAGTCATTAATACTATCTACAGTATTTGAAGGAAGTATGTATATTGTTTCCTGTCCATAGGATAATTGCATCGGGAGCTGATTACCATTATGATCTAATTGTGCAACCATTAAAGCAACATCTGAATCTTTAGAGTAAATAGAAAGTGAGTTTAGATTACTTGGTTTGTTACCAGTTGAAGTAACCTTGACAGCTAATCGCTCTGTCATATCTGGTAGAAAGACAAAAACATCAAATACACTTGTAAGATTCTCACCGTTAATCTTTTTTTGTTGTTCAGCTAGCCAAAGTGAAGTGAACACTGCCGCCAAAGCACCGAGTCCTGCAACCCAACTTCCCATTGCACTTAAAGAAGGAATAATTACTTCCGTTAAAAAGCTTTGGTCAGAATTAACCCCTACACTAACCCCAATTACGAAGCTAAGGGCTGAGGTTATAACGATAAATACTATAGCTAAAATTAACTTTATATTCTTACAATCCACGGAATCTTCCTTGTAATACTAATGATCTATTATCCTGAAAATCTAGTAATAATATCTCAATCAACAGCATATCATACACTATTCTACACTTGTTGATAATGTAGGAACTAATAGGTATTGAACCGCAACTTCTGGACAAAGAAAAGCCCCTCAACAATTAAGTTGAGGGGCGATTCAGGAATAGAGAGCTGACGATGACCTACTCTCACATGGCCGGAGCCACACTACCATTGGCGCGATGATGTTTCACTTCT